>NZ_JBXVVE010000003.1:0-326601 GCF_057219325.1 Polaribacter sp. YIW18
ATTTTTAACCGCTGGGGAGTACAGGTGTATAACGTTGCAGGATATGGACAAAATGGGAAATATTTCCAAGGTTTATCAAACGGAAGAGGCACAGTAAACAGCTCAGAGTCGCTACCAACAGGAACCTACTTTTATATCTTAAAATATAAAAAGAATGGAGACATGAAAGAGCGTAAAGGTTATATCTATTTAACTAAGTAGATTTAAAAAAAAAGGAAGTTAGTTATTCTAAAAATAATATACATAATACTTTAAATCAATCATTATTACACTATAAATTGGTGTTTAAGTATTGATACATATACTTATGTAAAAGAGCTTAAATAGGCTTAGATTTACTAAATTTATACAATGGATTTATTCTCTTCAGAAACTGTAAAAAACATACTTCCTTTTGATGGCATAACCAATTATCATGGTGTTGTTTTCAATAAAAAGCAGTGCGAATTTTATTACAGAAAACTATTAGAAACCATCGATTGGAAAAACGACGAAGCCATTATTTTTGGTAAGAAAATTATCACTAAAAGAAAAGTAGCTTGGTATGGAGAATCAGCTTTTTCATACAAATATTCAGGAATAATAAAAACGGCAAACATTTTTACAAAAGAGTTGTTACAACTTAAAAAAATAGTAGAAAAAGAAAGTGGAGAAACTTATAATTCTTGCTTGCTAAACTTGTACCATTCTGGAGAAGAAGGAATGGCATACCATTCAGATGGAGAAAAAATGCTAAAAAAAAACGGCGCAATTGCATCACTTTCATTAGGAGCAACACGTAAATTTTCATTTAAACATAAAGAAAACAAACAAAGAATAGATGTAATTTTAGAAAATGGTAGTTTGTTAGTAATGAAAGAAGGTACCCAAACCAACTGGTTACACAGATTACCTCCAACAAAAAGAGTGCAAGCACCAAGAGTAAATTTAACATTTAGAACCATAGAGATATAGCTTCAAATTTTGTTAGTCTACTTGAGGGTAATCTAGAATTTTTTAATTAGATCTTAATTATGTGTAACTAAAGGTTAGATATTCGAACTTAAATTCATAAATTTCTGACAAAACTTTCCATATTTTTGTAGTAAAATTTTATTCATTGGATACTAACAATCAGCAAACCATAAACTTAAATAAATACATTAGTTCCTCAGGAATTTGTTCTAGAAGAGAGGCCGAAAAATTTATTAACGAAGGTAGAGTTACCATTAATGGCAAACCAACGCAATTAGGTAATAGAGTTGGTAAAAAAGACGTGGTAAAATTAGATGGTAGGTTGGTAAAACCAAAAAACAAAACCCTCTATATTGCATTGAATAAGCCTATAGGAATCGTTTCTACTACAGATGGTAGAGAACCCAATAACATTGTAAAACACATCAATCATCCAGAAAGATTATTCCCAATTGGGCGTTTAGATAAACCATCAGAAGGGCTTATTTTTCTTACCAATGATGGCGATATTGTAAATAAAATTTTACGAGCAGGTAATCATCACGAAAAAGAATATTTTGTTTCTGTAAATAAAACTATTACCCAAGAATTTATTGATAAAATGAGTAATGGAATTTCCATTTTAGGAACTATCACTCAAAAATGTAAAGTCGAAAAAGTAAGCGATAAAATTTTCAAAATTATTTTAACCCAAGGTTTAAACAGGCAAATTCGTAGAATGTGCGAGTATTTAGATTACGAAGTTACCAAGCTAAAAAGAACCCGAATTATGAATGTAGAATTGGGGTATTTACAAACTGGTGATTGGCGCGAATTAACAGAAGATGAAATGAAAGAAATCAACACCATGATTTCCTTGTCTTCTAAAACCGAAGAAGCTTCTTTGCTTAAAGAAAAGCCAAAAGCTACAAAACCGAAAAGAAAATCGGCTCCTGCAAAAAACAATTTTAATAAAAAAAGTGCTGCTTTTAGAAAATCATCGCTAAAAAATAAAAAGAAAAAGTCTGGTTTTACTTCAAAAAAGAAAAGAAGATTTTAACATCTAATCTTTAAGAACGTTTTAATTTTACAATTCTTAAATAGTCTTATCTTTGCCGACAATGAAATTCGACTTAAAAATAACAGATCCAAAAAGTAAAGCCAGAGCAGGTGTAATTACTACAGATCATGGAGCAATAGAAACACCTATTTTTATGCCAGTAGGCACAGTAGGTACTGTAAAAGGCGTACATCAAACAGAGTTAAAAGAACAAGTAAATCCAGATATTATTTTAGGAAATACTTATCATTTATATTTAAGACCAGGTTTAGATATTTTAGAAAAAGCAGGTGGTTTGCACCAATTTATGAATTGGGATAGAAATATCTTAACAGATTCTGGTGGTTACCAAGTATATTCACTTTCTGGAAGAAGAAAAATAAACGAAGAAGGCGTAAAATTTAAAAGTCATATAGATGGTTCTATGCACTTTTTTACACCAGAAAACGTTATGGAAACACAACGTACAATAGGTGCAGATATTATTATGGCTTTTGATGAATGTACCCCTTACCCATGTGAATATAATTATGCAAAACGTTCTATGCACATGACACATAGGTGGTTAGATAGATGTATTAATCATCTTGAAAAAGTGCCTTATAAATATGGTTATGAGCAAACGTTTTTTCCAATTGTACAAGGAAGTACGTATAAAGATTTAAGAAGACAATCTGCAGAATATATAGCAAACTCCAATCAGCAAGCAAATGCTATTGGTGGTCTTTCTGTAGGTGAGCCAGCAGAAGAAATGTATGCAATGACCGAGGTTGTCACAGAAATATTACCAGAAGACAAACCACGTTATTTAATGGGTGTAGGTACACCTATTAATATATTAGAAAATATTGCTTTGGGTATAGATATGTTCGACTGTGTTATGCCAACTAGAAACGCAAGAAATGGAATGTTATTTACAGCACATGGCACTATTAATATTAAAAATAAAAAGTGGGAAGACGATTTCTCTCCAATAGATGAAATGGGAATTACTCATGTAGATTTAATTTATTCTAAAGCCTATTTACGTCATTTATTTGCTGCCAAAGAAATGTTGGGTAAACAAATAGCTTCTATTCATAATTTAGGTTTTTATGTTTGGTTAACAAGAGAAGCAAGAAAACATATTTTAGCTGGAGATTTTAGAGAGTGGAAAGATAAAATGGTAAAACAAATGGATAAACGACTTTAGATTTCTAGGTTCTAAGTTTAAAATTTAGAATTTAAGTTGGTATATAAAATAAAAAAAAGCTACGCTTTTGAAAATAATAGATTGGTACATATTAAAACGTTATTTGGTAACATTTTTGTTTACTCTACTCATATTGATACCTATTGCAATAGCTATCGATGTATCTGAAAAAGTAGACAATTTTTTAGAGCATCCCAATTTAGGAATTGCAGAAATTTTAAATGATTATTACCTAAACTTTACCATTTATTATGCCAATACATTTATGCCTTTGGCATTATTTATTGCAGTTATATTATTTACATCTAAACTATCTAATAATACAGAAATTATTGCTATAACCAATGCAAAAGTTTCATTTACAAGGTTGTTATATCCTTATTTTGTAGGAGCTACTTTGGTAACTATTATTTCTTTAGGCATGAATCATTATGTGGTGCCAAATAGTAGTAAGATCAGAAAAAGTTTCGAAAAAAAATACATTAGCAATGCCAAACAAAAAAACGAATTTAAATACGTAAACAATTTTAGTTTGCAACTAACAGATAGTACGTATGTGTTTATTAAAAGTTTTAATACAGAAACAAATGCAGGTTATAATTTTGCTTCAGAAACTTACAATGGTTTAGAATTAAAAACAAAGCTTTTTGCAGATAATATAAAATTCAATCCTAAAGATTCTACATATGCATTAGGAACCTGGCGTTTAAGAAAAGTTTATAAAAACAAAGACAGTATTTTTAGAGGGACTAAATTAGATACGGTATTTAATTTTACACCTAGAGATTTAATTTACAAATCTGCCTTTGCACAAGAAATGCCTTCTGGAGAATTAATTAACTTTATAGATTTATCTAAAAAAAGAGGCGTTAAAAACTTAAACGCATATTTAGTAGAATTGTACAAAAGAACAAGTCTGCCAATTGCAAGTTACATTTTAACCATTATTGCAGTAGCATTGGCTTTTAGAAAAAGAAGAGGAGGCACAGGTGTAAATTTAGCTATAGGTGTAGGTATTATGTTTCTCTATGTATTTTTTATGAAAATTGGAGAGGTATTAGGTTCTGTAGCCGGAGTAAACTCTCTATTGTACGTTTGGATACCCAATATTATATTTGGTATTTTATCAATCTACTTGTATATAGATGCAAGAAAGTAAGCTAAATAATTACCTGCTATTACATTTTATTGTATTTATATGGGGCTTTACAGCTATTTTAGGGGCTTTAATTTCTATTGATGCTATTCCCTTAGTCTTTTTTAGAATGGCGTTGGCTGTTTTTTTTATCGTCTTGTATTTTTTAATTAAAAAAAAGAAGTTTTCTTTAGATGCAAAAGGAGTAGCTAAATTTCTAATAACAGGTATTATTATTGCGCTTCATTGGATCTTTTTTTTTAAAGCCATAAAATTATCAAATGTCTCAGTGGCATTGGTAACTATGAGTACTGGCGCTTTTTTTACATCACTGTTAGAACCCATTTTTTTTAAAAGGAAAATAAAAACATTAGAAATACTTTTAGGGCTCTTTGTTATCGTTGGTTTGTATATCATATTCAATTTTGAAAACGAATATAAATTAGGAGTTATTTATGCATTAATTGCCTCCTTTTTAGGATCTCTTTTTGCAGTCTTAAATGGCTTGTTTATTAAAACATATCAAGCAGAAAAAATAACTTTATACCAACTTTTTTTCGGAACTTTATTTGTAGCTATGTACCTTTTATGTACAATTAGTTTTACTATGGCATTTTTTAAACTTTCTAATTTAGATTGGCTATATCTTTTTATATTAAGTTCAGTTTGTACAGCTTATGCATTTATTGCTTCTGTAAAAGTGATGAAGCATATATCTCCCTATACAGTAATGCTTACCGTAAATTTAGAACCTATTTATGCTATAGTTTTAGCAGTATTAATTTTTGGAGAAAAAGAACAAATGAGTAACACATTTTATATAGGTGCGTTTATCGTATTATTTGTAGTTTTGTTAAACGGAGTTATAAAAAAAGGAGTAAACTTAAAGCATAAATTTACACAAAGCTTAAACAGAAAAAAGTAAGATTATTTTACTTTAAAAAGTAAATTTTATAGTATGTTTGTTCTTACAAATTATTAAAATCAAATAACTACAAATGGAATATTTAGATTTTGAATTGCCAATAAAAGACCTGCAAGATCAATTGCAAAAATGTAAAAATATTGGTGAAGAAAGTGAAGTTGATGTAACAGCAACTTGTAGAAAGATTGAAAAAAAATTAGAAAAAGCTAGAAAAGATATTTATAAAAATTTAACACCTTGGCAACGTGTACAATTATCTAGACACCCCAATAGACCTTATACTTTAGATTATATTAATGCAATTTGTGGAGATACTTTTATGGAGCTTCATGGAGATAGAAGTGTAAAAGATGATAAAGCAATGATTGGTGGTTTGGGTAAAATTGGCGATCAATCTTACATGTTTATTGGTCAACAAAAAGGATTTAATACAAAAACGCGTCAATATAGAAATTTTGGTATGGCAAACCCTGAAGGGTATAGAAAAGCCTTACGTTTGATGAAGATGGCAGAAAAGTTTGGAATTCCTGTAGTAACTTTATTAGATACACCAGGTGCTTACCCAGGTTTAGAAGCAGAAGAACGTGGACAAGGAGAAGCTATTGCTAGAAATATTTTAGAAATGACACGTTTAAAAACACCAATTATAACTATTGTTATTGGGGAAGGAGCTTCTGGTGGTGCATTAGGTATTGGAGTAGGAGATAAGGTGTACATGATGGAAAATACTTGGTATACTGTAATTTCTCCAGAATCTTGTTCTTCTATTTTATGGAGAAGCTGGGAGTACAAAGAACAAGCAGCAGAAGCCTTAAAATTAACAGGAACCGATATGAAAAAGTTAAAGTTAATTGACGGTATTATTAAAGAACCAGTAGGTGGGGCTCATTCTGATAGAGAAGGCGCTTTCAAAGCTGTAGAAAGTCAAATTATTGCAGCCTTTGAAGATTTAAAAGATTTATCTGAAACAGATCTAGTAGCACAAAGGATGGATAAATATGCAAATATGGGAGTTTACAAAGAGTAGTTTTTTTTTGAAACAAAAAACAAGATAAAAAAAGAGCGAAATTCTAAATTTTAGAATTTCGCCTTTTTATTTTTGCCTACTGCCTACTGCCTACTGCCTACTGCCTACTGCCTACTGCCTAATGCCTGCTGCCTGCTGCCTACTAAATCCCTAAAGAAGTAAATAATTGTTTTATTCTTGGATCTGAAGGTCTTGGTGCATTTGCATCCACAATATTTCCTTGTGGGTCTATTAAAATAAACCTTGGTATTCCAGTAATTTGATATGCTTGCTGAAAGGAATAATCTTTTCCAGACCATAACTGCGTACCTGTTAATTGTCTTTCTTTTACAAAGTTTCTCCATTTTTTTTCTGCAGCTTCCCAAGAACCACCATTTTTTCGAGCTTCATCAGTAGAAATACTAACAAACTCTATGTTTTTATTATGATATTCTTTTTCTAAATCCTTTAAATATGGTATTTGCTGTATACAAGGGCCACACCAAGTTGCCCAAATATCTAAATACACATATTTTCCTCTAAAAGCGTCTAAAGATTTTTTACCACCTTTATAATCTACATAATCTTCAAACTTTGGAGATGGTCTGCCTTTTCCTGTTAAGAGGTATGAGTTATTTGCTTGTTTAAAAGAAGTAATCATTTGCTTATTTTGTAAACTAATATTACTTGCAAATGCACTGTCTAAATTATGGTAAGAGTTTAGAATACTATCAAATCTTTTTTCAATAGTGTTTATTCTCTCTGTAAATTCTTCTTTTTTTAAATTAACAATTAATTGTGGGTTTCCAATTTTTTGACTTTCTAGTACCTGAGCAATTATAAAAGAACTATTTTCAGCTCCTTTTCCAGAAAACTTAAAACTATTCATAAAGTTATTTGCATCAGCTTCTACAAAAATATCGAAACTATTTTTAAGATAAATTGGCGCTCTTTTAGTATTGCTTGTTTGCAATACATAAATATCTGCTTTAGCAACTTTTAAAGTATCTTTAAAAGTACCATCTTCATTAATTGTAATTGTTTTAATTGTATTGTTATTTCTATCAGATATTGTTAATGTTTTTTCTTTATTATTTTCTAATTTACCTCCTAGAGTAACATAGTTTAAAGGCACTTGTTTTTTACAAGAAGCCATTGCTATAATTGCCAATAATATTAGGTTTATTTTCTTCATTTTTTATAATTTAATTTTACAAAGATAATATTTAAATTTACGATAAACTCATAAAAAAAATCCCAAACATTGGTTTGGGATTTTTGATTATTTAAGAATCAGATTCATGCTCTGTTCGTTTTTCTTCTTTCTTTTTACTTTTTTTGATTTTAATGGTAAGTTTATTGTTTTTTTCATCTAAATCCATAGCAATAGTATCACCTTCAGATAATTTAGAATTAACAATTTCTTCTGCTAAAGCATCTTCTATGTACTTTTGGATAGCTCTTTTTAAAGGTCTAGCACCATACTTTTTGTCAAAACCTTTATCTGCTATGTAATCTTTTGCTTTTTCGCTTAAGTTTAATGTGTAGCCTAAATCAGCAATTCTATGCAATAACTTATCTAATTCGATATCTATAATAGAATGTATGTCTTCTCTTTCTAGTGCATTAAATACGATTACATCATCTATTCTATTTAAAAATTCTGGTGCAAAAGACTTCTTTAAAGCGCCTTCTATTACAGATTTAGCGTGTGCATCTGCTTGTTCTTTTTTAGAAGAAGTGCCAAAACCAACACCACCACCAAAATCTTTTAGTTGTCTTGCACCAATATTAGAAGTCATAATAATTATGGTATTTCTAAAATCGATTTTTCTACCTAAACTATCAGTAATATGTCCATCATCTAAAATTTGTAACAACATGTTAAATACATCTGGATGGGCTTTTTCAATTTCATCTAATAGAATTACAGAATATGGTTTCCTTCTAACTTTTTCTGTTAATTGACCACCTTCTTCGTAACCAACATATCCTGGAGGTGCTCCAATTAAACGAGAGATAGCAAATTTTTCCATGTATTCACTCATGTCAATTCTTATTAAAGAATCGTCAGAATCAAATAACTCTCTTGCTAAAACTTTAGCTAATTGCGTTTTACCAACCCCAGTTTGTCCTAAGAAAATAAAAGAACCAATAGGTTTGTTTGGATCTTTTAACCCAACCCTATTCCTTTGAATAGCTTTTACCACTTTAGTTACAGCTACATCTTGCCCAATTACTTTACCTTTAATTAATTGAGGTAACTCATGTAACTTATGGCTTTCTGCTTCTGCAACTCTATTTACAGGAATTCCTGTCATCATAGAAACAACTTCTGCAACATTGTCTTCTGTTACAATTTCTCTATTCAATTTAGAATCATCTTCCCATTGTTTTTGAGCAGAATCTAAAGCAGCTTCCATATTTTTTTCGTCATCACGTAACTTGGCAGCTTCTTCATATTTTTGCCCATTTACAGCTTTGGTTTTTTTGTTTCTAATGATTTCTAATTGAGTTTCTAACTCTACAACTTGTTTAGGAACAACAATATTAGTGATATGTATTCTAGAACCCGCTTCATCTAAAGCGTCTATAGCTTTGTCTGGTAGGTATCTATCAGTCATGTATCTATTTGTTAATTTTACACAAGCCTCTATAGCATCGTCTGTAAAATCTACATGGTGATGTTCTTCGTATTTCGATTTTATATTATATAGAATCTGAATCGTTTCTTCAACAGTAGTTGGGTCTACGATTACCTTTTGAAAACGACGTTCTAGGGCTCCATCTTTTTCTATATTTGTTCTGTATTCATCTAAAGTGGTAGCTCCAATACATTGTATTTCTCCTCTTGCTAAGGCAGGTTTTAACATGTTAGAGGCGTCTAAAGAGCCTGTAGCACCACCAGCACCAACAATTGTGTGTATTTCATCGATAAAAAGTATAATATCTTCATTCTTTTCTAGTTCGTTCATTAACGCTTTCATACGTTCTTCAAATTGCCCGCGATATTTTGTGCCAGCAACCAAACTAGCTAAATCTAAAGAAACTAATCTTTTGTCAAAAAGGATTCTAGAAACTTTACGTTCTACAATTCTTATAGCCAAACCTTCTGCAATGGCAGATTTACCAACACCAGGCTCACCTATTAACATGGGGTTGTTCTTTTTTCTACGACTTAGAATTTGAGAAACACGCTCTATTTCTTTTTGTCTACCAACAACTGGGTCTAACTTACCATTTTCTGCTAATGCAGTCAAATCTCTTCCAAAATTATCTAAAACAGGTGTTTTAGATTTTTTTATAGTTTTACTTTTTTGAGGTTGTTCAAAAGGATTTGATTTTTCTGAAGCAAACTCATCATCAGAAGATGTTTCTGCAATAGGGTTTTCTGGTAAATCTGTATTTTCTGCATGCAACTGTTTGTATAAAGCTTTCGCTTCATCATAATTTACATGATATTTTTGAATCAACTTAGTGGTTGGGTCGTTTTCGTTTCTCAGAATGCATAATAATAAATGAGCAGTGTCTATAGAGTCACTTTGGTATAGTTTAGCTTCTAAAAAAGTTGTTTTTAGCGCCTTTTCTGCTTGTCTTGTTAAATGCAAATTTCTCTTTTCTGTTTCTTCTGCAAATGCAGGGTTTACGGGGTTTAATAATTCTAGTTTTTTACGTAAAAGCGTGGTGTCTACATCAAATGCAGTTAAAATCTCCATTGCTTTTCCTTCTCCTTTTCTTATCAAACCTAATAAAAGATGTTCAGTTCCAATAAATTCGTGACCTAATCTTAGAGCCTCTTCTTTACTAAACGTTATCACATCTCTTACTTTTGGTGAAAAATTATCGTCCATATTTTATTATCTATTGATGTAAATTTAATCCTTTTTTTTTTGAATAATGACAAAAAAGATGCCAACTCTAAAAAACTGACAGTTTGACCATACAACTAAAATATAAAACGATTGAAAATCAACCAAATAAAAAAGTGTTAAAAATTATCAAAAAATGTTGATAACTCTCTTTAATTCATCGCTTATAAATCTTTGAAAGTAGTAGTAGAAATAGTATCTTGCCTTGTTTTAAAAAAATGAATAATATTAATAGAAAATATATATGGCAGACGGAGAAAAATTAATTCCAATTAATATTGAAGAGCAGATGAAATCTGCATACATAGATTACTCAATGTCGGTAATTGTATCTAGAGCTTTACCAGATGTAAGAGACGGTTTAAAACCAGTGCATAGAAGGGTTTTGTATGGTATGCATGAGTTGGGGATTAAAGCTACAGGTGCTTATAAAAAATCTGCAAGAATTGTTGGAGAAGTATTAGGTAAATATCACCCACATGGAGATACTTCTGTGTATGATTCTATGGTGCGTATGGCACAAGATTGGAGTGTGCGTTATATGATGGTAGATGGTCAAGGTAACTTTGGTTCTGTTGATGGTGATTCTCCTGCAGCAATGCGTTATACAGAGGTTAGAATGCAAAAAATATCAGAAGAAATGTTAGCTGATATTGATAAAGATACTGTAGATCATCGTTTAAATTTTGATGATACCTTACAAGAACCTACAGTATTACCAACAAGAATACCAAACTTATTAGTAAATGGTGCATCTGGTATTGCAGTGGGTATGGCAACAAATATGGCACCACATAACTTAACAGAAGTTATAAATGGTACGGTTGCCTATATAGATAATAGAGATATTGAAATAGACGAGTTAATGCAGCATGTAACTGCTCCAGATTTTCCAACAGGTGGTATTATTTATGGCTATGATGGTGTAAGAGATGCTTTTCATACAGGTCGTGGTCGTATTGTAATGCGCGCGAAAGCTAATATAGAGGAGGTAAAAGGGCGCGAGTGTATTATTGTTACAGAAATACCTTACCAAGTAAATAAAGCAGATATGATTAAGAAAACTGCTGACTTGGTGAACGAAAAGAAATTAGAAGGTATTGCCAATATACGTGATGAATCTGATAGAAATGGAATGCGAATCGTATATATTTTAAAGCGAGATGCAATACCAAATATTGTATTAAATAAACTTTTCAAGTATACGCAGTTACAAACTTCTTTTAGTGTAAATAATATTGCCCTGGTAAATGGAAGACCAGAGCAATTAAATCTAAAACAATTAATCCATTATTTTGTTGAACACAGACACGAAGTAATTGTTAGAAGAACAGAGTATGAACTTAAAAAAGCAGAAGCAAGAGCTCATATTTTAGAAGGATTAATAATTGCATCAGATAATATCGATGAAGTTATTGCAATTATTAGAGGGTCTTCTAATGCCGATGAAGCTAGAGAAAAATTAATTGAACGTTTTGAGTTATCAGAAATTCAAGCAAAAGCAATTGTAGAAATGCGCTTGCGTCAGTTAACAGGTTTAGAACAAGATAAATTACGTTCTGAATACGAAGAAATCATGTTAACAATTGCTGATTTAAAAGATATTCTTGCAAATGAACCAAGACGTTATCAAATCATCAAAGACGAATTACTTCATATCAAGGATAAATATGGAGATGAGCGTAGATCTACCATAGAATATGCTGGTGGAGATATGCGAATAGAAGATATGATTCCTGATACTAAAGTTGTAGTTACCATATCTAACGCAGGGTATTTAAAACGTACAAATTTAGATGAGTATAAGGTTCAAAATAGAGGAGGACGAGGTCAAAAAGGAGCTACCACAAGAAACGAAGATTTCTTAGAACATTTATTTGTTGGTACAAACCATCAATATATGATGTTTTTTACCCAAAAAGGGAAAGTATTTTGGATGCGTGTTTATGAAATTCCTGAGGGTGGAAAAAACACCAAAGGTAGAGCAATGCAAAACCTTATCAATATAGAACAAGACGATTCTGTAAAAGCCTTTTTAGTTACTCAAGATTTAAAAGATGAAGATTACATAAATAGTCATTATGTGATCATGGCCACTAAGAAAGGTCAAGTTAAAAAAACCTCTTTAGAGCAATATTCTCGTCCAAGAACAAATGGTATTAATGCAATTACTATTAAAGAAGGAGATGAGCTATTAGAAGCAAAATTAACCACTGGAGATAGCCAAGTAATGCTAGCACTAAAATCTGGTAAAGCCATTCGTTTTGAAGAAGCGAAAACTAGGCCAATGGGTAGAACCGCATCTGGAGTAAGAGGTATTACTTTACAACACGAAAATGACGAAGTTATTGGTATGGTTGCCGTAAACGATATGGAAAGCAATATTTTAGTTGTTTCTGAGAAAGGTTATGGTAAAAGATCTAACCTAGAAGATTACAGAATTACCAATAGAGGAGGTAAGGGTGTAAAAACATTAAATATTTCTGATAAAACAGGAAACCTAGTAGCTATTAAAAATGTAGACGATTCTAACGATTTAATGATTATAAACAAATCTGGTTTAACCATTAGAATGGCTGTAGAAGATTTACGTGTTATGGGACGTGCAACACAAGGTGTTAGATTGATAAAAATTAAAGATGATGATAGTATTGCTGCTGTTGCTAAAGTAGTTCATGAAGAAGATTCTGAAGACGAAATAGAAAATAGTACAGAAATTGAAAATAATGAAAACAATAATAAATTAAATAATCATTAAAATGAAAAAACAAATAATAACGCTTTCTTTAGGTCTAATGACGGTTTTAGCATTTGGTCAAAAGAAACAATTAAAAACTGCAGAAAAGGCAATTAAAATGCAACAATATTCAGAAGCTTTATCTGCAATAAGTTCTTTAGATGGCTTGTTAGCAGGTATGGATGAAAAATACAAGGCTAAATATTACTTTCTAAAAGGACAGGCTTTAGCAGGTAAAAAAGACTTTGAAGGAGCCGCAGAATCTTACAATACACTTTTTTCTTACGAGAAAGAAATTAAAAAACAAAAATATACAAAAGTAGCACAACCTTTACTAAATAAACTAGTACAAGAAGTTTCTACTTTAGGAGCAAACTTCTACAATAATGATAAAAATTATAGTGAAGCAGCAAAAAACTTTGCATTAACATATAAGTTAAGCCCAAAGGATACAGCTTATCTGTATAACGCAGCAGTAAGTGCTTCTTTAGCAAAAGAATACGATACTTCTTTAAAATATTATAGAACTTTAAAAGAGGTAGGTTATACAGGTATTCAAACACAATACCTTGCCACTGAGAAAGCTACTGGAAAAGTCGTAAATCTTGGAAGTAAACAGCAAAGAGATTTAATGATGAAAACAGGTACTTATATTAAACCAGAAAACAAAACAACAACTTCTAAGCAGGCAGATATTGTTAAAAATATTGGTTATATTTTAGTAAACCAAGGGAAAACAGAAGAAGCAATTGTTGCATTACAAGAAGCTAGAAAAGCAAATCCAAAAGATGTTAACTTAATTTTAAATGAAGCGCAGTTATACATCAAACTAGAGAAAATGGATAAATTCGGTGCTTTAATGGAAGAAGCTGTAAAATTAGATCCTACAAACCCAGTTCTATTTTTTAATTTAGGAGTTGTAAATGCTAACGAAGGCAAAACAGAAGAAGCAATTAATTATTACAAAAAAGCTATTGAGTTAAAGCCAGATTATGGAGATGCTTACATGAATTTAGCTGTTGCTATGCTTGCTGAAGAGAAAGAAATTGTAGATGAAATGAATAAAAACCTATCTAACTTTAAAAAGTATGATGAGTTACAAGAAAAGCAAAGAGCATTATATAATAAAGCTTTACCTTTTATTATAAAAGCAGATAGTTTAAACAGAACAGAAGGCACTGTAAGATCTTTATTGAATATTTATGATACTCTTAGAATGGAAAAAGAAGCAGATGCTCTTAGACCCATCTATAAGAAAATGAGATCTGGAAATTAATCTTAATTTTTACTTATATAAAAAAACCGAAACTTAAAAGTTTCGGTTTTTTTATATCATTTTTTTTATTACCCTAAGTTTATGGGTGTGTTTTTGCAAATCTGCATTAAAAATTCCACTATGGTCTAAGGTGTCAATTCTAACTTTGCCATACGCATGTATAATGTGATAATCATTTAAAATAATACCAACGTGCGTAATTTCTCCCTCTTCATTATCAAAAAAAGCCAAATCTCCAGCTTCACTTTCTTCAATAAAACTTAAAACAATACCTTGTGTTGCTTGGTCTTTTGCATTTCTAAATAATTGGTAACCACAAAGTTTATAAACCATTTGCGTAAAACCAGAACAATCGATACCAAAAGGTGTTTTACCGCCCCATAAATAAGGGGCATTTAAAAAAGTAAAAGCAGTTTTTAAAATATCTTTTTTATTAGACTTCCCATTAAAAACTGCGTTTTCATAAGTGTATTGTTGATTATTTATTCTTAATTGGCCATTGTTGAAAAATGGTAAATGAGCACCAATAGGTAAGGTTATAAGGTCGTTTTTTGCAGAGGTTATAAAATCTAAAATTTCAGCAACATAAACATTTTCATTGTTTTTTAAACGTACATAGTCAGCCTCAGAAATTTCAATAAATTGTTTGTTATCAATATATCCTTCAAAACTATCAAAGTTTAATCTAACTTTACTCCATAGTTTTTCGGTTTCTAAAATCTCAAAAATTTCACCAAAAAGAACTTGACTAGTCATTTCTGACTTTTCGGTTTTATCTGCTCTTAAAGGAACAATACTTAAATTACAAATGCCAAACAGCATAGATTTATTAATAAAATTAAATTCTTTCTAATATCATTGCACTTGCACCACCACCACCATTACAAATTGCTGCAGCACCAATTTTTGCATTATTTTGTTTTAAAATTGATGTTAAAGCAATAATTATTCTAGCCCCAGAGACTCCTAAAGGATGTCCTAAAGATACAGCTCCTCCATTTACATTAACTATGTTGTCTGTAATATTTAATAATTTCATATTGGCTAAGCCAACTACAGAAAATGCTTCGTTTAACTCAAAATAGTCTACATCTTTAATTGATAAGTTTACTTTAGCTAAGGCTTTTGGTAATGCTTTTGCAGGTGCAGTTGTAAACCATTTGGGCTCATGAGCTGCATCTGCATAACTTTTAATTTTTGCTAAAGGTTGTAAGTTTAATGCTGTTGCTTTTTCTAAAGACATTAAAACAAGTGCAGCACCACCGTCATTTATTGTAGAGGCATTTGCTGCAGTAACTGTACCCTCTTTTGTAAAAGCAGGTCGTAAAGCTGCTATTTTTTCCATTTTCACATTTTTGTACTCCTCATCTTCAGAAAAAATAATAGGTTCTCCACGTTTTTGAGGTATTTTTACAGGAACAACTTCATCAGAAAATTTTCCATTGTTCCAAGCCTCAGCAGACCTCTTGTAAGATTGAATAGCGTAATTATCTTGTTCTTCTCTTGTAAACTCATAAGTACTCGCGCATTCGTCTGCACAAACTCCCATGGCTACTTTGTCATAAGCATCTACTAAACCATCTTTCTGCATGCCATCTTCTATAATAATTGGGCCAAATTTAGAGCCAGTTCTAGCATGTTGGTAATGTGGAATAGCACTCATGTTTTCCATACCTCCAGCAACCACTATTTCAGCATCACCTAAAGCAATGGTTTGTGCTGCTAACATAATAGATTTCATTCCAGAAGCACATACTTTATTTACAGTTGTACAAGGTACAGTATCTGGTATGCCAGCATAAATTGCAGCTTGTCTTGCAGGAGCTTGACCTAAGCCAGCAGAAACTACATTCCCCATATATACTTCTTGAATCATATCTGGCGATAAATTAATTTTTTCTAAGGCTCCTTTTATAGCTATTGAACCTAGTTTTGTAGCAGATATAGAAGATAAACTACCCATAAAACTACCAATTGGGGTCCTTGCAACAGATACTATTACTACTTCTTTCATATCGTTATCATACTTTAAATTTCTGACTTTTTGCTAAATTAACTAAATTTAATCAATTTTTTAAGGATTGTGTAATTAGTATTTTCAACCTAAATTATTTTACTGTAAGTTTGTTATTATAAGAAATTAAATATGAGTAACATCGTTAACAAACTCTATCAAAATAATGCAATTATTTACAAAGTAATTTTATTTTTAATTACAACAGTTGCTATTGTATATCTTTTTCCAAAAGGAGGCCAGTTTAAGTATGATTTTAGCAATGGTCAATTATGGAAATATGATAATTTATATGCACCTTTTGATTTTGCCATTCAAAAAACAGAAGAAGAAATTACCATAGAAAAAAAACAAATAATTGCAAATGCAAAGCTTTATTTTGATTATGACTCTTCTATACCCAATGAAGTAATTAATGTTTACAAAAGAAAATTAAGCGCTTTAAAACAAAATGATACAATTTCTCAAGAGCAAATTCAAGAATTTGAAGATATTGGTATTAAAATAATAAATAATGTATATGAAAATGGCTTTTTAGAAGTTATTAGTCAAGATAGAGTATTAAACCCAAATGAGTTAGTTGTAGTAAAAAAAGAGAATGTTATAGAGGATGTTTTATTTAAGAATCTAAATAATTCTAATGATGTTTTATTAGCAATAACAAAAGGTGTCAATACTAAAACCAATGTTTATTTCAAAAGTGAAGTTTTTAATATCTTATCAGAAATAATTACACCTAACATAAGCTATAATGCTTCTTTTACTGATAAAATTATAGATAATGAAATAGGAAACATCTCTTACACGAAAGGAAAAGTGTCTTCTGGAGAACTTATAATATTAAAAGGTGATATTGTAGAAGGTAAAAAATTAGCTATTTTAAACTCCTTAAAAAGTGAGTCTGAATCTAAAGTTTGGACAGACTCTAATTACAATTGGATTATTTTTGGATATACCATATTAGTAGCATTAGCATTATTAATGCTCTTACTTTTTCTTCAAATAAATAGGTTAGAAATTTATAACAATAACAACAAAGTAACTTTTATATTTTTCAATGTTTTTATCATGATTTTTATACAAACATTGGTTATAAAATACAATTCAGATTACTTATATGTAGTACCATTAAGTGTTTTACCAATTGTGTTAAAGGCTTTTTTTGATGCAAGATTAGGCTTGTTTACACACGTTTTAACAGTATTGTTATTAGGATATGTTGTGCCTAATAGTTTCGAGTTTATTTATCTGCACATTATTGCTGGTATTGTTACTATTTTAACAGTATCAGAGCTGTATAAAAGAGCAAATTTATTTATTTCTGTAGCTCAGATTACGTTAATTTATATGATAACTTACTTTGCTTTTTCTATTATTAAAGAAGGTAATGCATCACAAATTAATTTAGATTATTTTATTCTTTTTGCCATAAATGGATTGCTTTCATTTTTAGCCATTATATTAATTTATATTTATGAAAAAGTATTCGGTTTGGTATCTGATGTAACACTTTTAGAACTTTCAAATACTAACACAAAACTTTTAAGAGAGCTAAATGAAAAAGCACCCGGTACTTTTCAGCATTCTATGCAAGTTGCAAATTTAGCAGAAACTGCAGCCAATGAAATAGGAGCAAATTCTATGTTAGTAAGAACTGGTGCCTTGTACCACGATATTGGAAAAATGGTAAATCCAATGTACTTTATAGAAAACCAAACAACAGGTGTAAATCCTCATAACGATTTATCTCCAGAAGATAGCGCAAAAATTATTACAGACCATGTAATAAAAGGTGTAGAAATTGCGAAAAAATATAAATTGCCAGACAGAATTATAGATTTTATTAGAACGCATCATGGAACTAGTACAGCCTACTATTTTTATATGAAAGAAAAGGAGCAAAACCCAGGTGTAGATATCAATATAAAAAAGTTTCAGTACAAAGGGCCTAATCCTTTTTCTAAAGAAACAGCAATTTTAATGATGTGTGATGCTGCTGAAGCAGCTTCTAAAAGTCTAACAAAACCAACTGCCCAATCTATTAATGATCTTATAGACAAGATTATAGATAAGCAAATGACAGAAAATCAATTTTTAAATTCAGACGTTACTTTTAAAGAGATAGAAATTATAAAAAAAGTAATTAAGAAAAAGCTAATGAACATCTATCATTTAAGGGTAGAATACCCAGAATAGAAAAACGAAAAAAAAATAAAAAAAACTGAAAAACATCTTGGTAAATTGTTTTTCTAATATTACATTTGCACTCGCAATTTTAAGTTCGTTAATTTTAAATGAACTTTCGGGAGAGGTGGCAGAGTGGTAATGCAGCAGATTGCTAATCTGTCGACGGGAAACTGTCGCCAGGGTTCGAGTCCCTGTCTCTCCGCTATAAAATTGCACTCGGGGTGTAGCGTAGCCCGGTCATCGCGCCTCGTTTGGGACGAGGAGGTCGCAGGTTCGAATCCTGCCACCCCGACAAAGTTGGACGTAACAACTAAAAAATTACGGGCTCTTAGCTCAGCTGGATAGAGCACCTCCCTTCTAAGGAGGCGGTCGAAGGTTCGAATCCTTCAGGGCTCACTTAAAGCTTCACAGAAATGTGAGGCTTTTTTGTTGTTTACAAACTACTGTTAATAAGGGTTTACAGACAATCTGAACTGTTTTTAACAAGCACTTAACGCTTTGTAAATTTAAGTATTTATTTTAAAATAATTATAATTTTGACACACATTTGACACACATTTGGCACACATTTGGCACACATTTATTATAATTGGCAGTGATTTCTATTTTATTGTGGTCTAATAGGTCTTAAAACTTTACAATAAATTGATTACATTAGTTGCTGTTACTTTAACAAGTGATATTATTTTATAAATAGTTTAAAATTAAATGGCAATATTTCAAAATACAGTAGTTAACAAATATCTTAATAATCAAAATGAGCAAGTAATTTCTGAAAAATGGACTTTATTTAAATCTCATTTTTTAGACCCTACCAAACAAGAGAATATTAGAAATGCAAAAGAAGAGCAATATCAAGAAGGTTTTTTAATACATTTATTTGTTAATGTGTTTGGATATACCTTAAACCCAGACACTAACTTTAATCTTACTACAGAACTTAAAAATGTAAAAGACAGTAAAAAGGCAGATGGTGGAATTATTATAGGTGGTGAAGTTTTTGGTGTTATAGAATTAAAAGGTACTAATACCACAGATTTAGCTAAGGTAGAAGCACAAGCTTTTGGATATAAGAACAACCAGACGGGTTGTGTATACGTGATAACTTCTAACTTTGAGAAATTACGCTTTTATATAGACAATGCCACAGAGCATATAGAGTTTAATCTTTTTAAACTGACTGAAGAAGATTTTAAATTATTGTATTTGTGTGTGGCTTTTGAGAATATTAAAAAACACATCCCAAAAAAATTAAAAGCAGAATCTCTAAGTCAAGAGGAAGAAATCACTAAACAACTTTACAAAGACTATTCTCTTTTTAAGCGTGAATTGTTTCAAGATTTAACAAAACAAAACCCACAATTTGAGCCTTTAGAGCTTTTTAAAAAATCTCAGAAATTGTTAGATAGGTTCTTATTCCTATTCTTTGCAGAAGATAGGAATTTACTACCACCAAACTCTGTTAGGCTTATTTTAACGCAGTGGAAACAACTAAAAGACTTAGACGCTTACTCACCACTATATGAAAGGTTTAAAAAATACTTTGGCTATTTAAATACAGGTTTTAAAGGTAAACAGTATGATATATTTGCCTATAATGGAGGTCTTTTTAAACCAGATGAAGTTTTAGCAAACATTGTAATAGATGATGAACTACTATATAAGCATACGTTAAAATTAGCAGATTATGATTTTGCTTCTGAAGTAGATGTAAATATACTAGGACATATTTTTGAAAACTCTTTAAATGAGTTAGATGAAGTAAAAGCACAATTAGAGGGCACAGCCATAGATAAAATTAATACCAAGCGTAAAAAAGATGGGGTCTTTTATACACCTAAATACATTACCAAGTATATAGTAGAAAATACCGTTGGTAAACTCTGTCATGAAAAGAAAACAGCACTAAGTATAATTGAAGCTGATTATTTTACAGATAAAAAAAGACAGAAAAAAACTATAAAACCCTTAGTAGAAAAACTAAAACATTATAGGGATTGGTTATTGCAATTAACCATTTGTGACCCAGCTTGTGGATCTGGTGCTTTTTTAAATGAGGCGCTTAATTTTTTAATTACTGAGCATGGTTATATAGATGAGCTACAAGCAAAATTATTTGGAGATGCCATGGTTTTAAGTGATGTTGAAAATAGCATTTTAGAAAACAACCTTTTTGGAGTTGATTTAAATGAAGAAAGTGTAGAAATAGCCAAACTTTCTTTGTGGTTAAGAACTGCACAACCCAATAGAAAATTAAACAGCTTAAATAACAATATTAAATGTGGGAACTCTTTAATAGATGATCCTGAAATTGGAGGAGATAAAGTTTTTAATTGGGAAAAAGAATTTCCACAAGTATTTGCTAAAGGCGGCTTTGATGTGGTCATTGGAAATCCACCTTATGTTAGAAAACAGGGATTAATGGAGCATTATCCAGAAATGTGTGTCTATTACGAAAGTAAATATGTGTCTGCAACTGCAAATTATGACTTATATGCTTTGTTTATGGAGGCATCCTACAAAATTATAAACGATAAAGGAATAGTTTCTTTTATTCTTCCTCATAAGTTTTTAGTAAGTGATTTTGGAAAAGGAATTAGAACGTTTTTTAAAAAAAATACAGCTGTTGAAAATTTAGTGCATTTTGGGTCTGAAATTGTATTTAAGGATGCAGCAACTTATACTTGTATTGTAGATTTAACAAAAACGCATAAAGAAAAGGTAAAATTTAAAAAAGTAAATCCACATAGCCTTTTTGAACTTTTTGTTTGGGATACAATGTCATATGCTAATTTATCAAGTGATAATTGGGATTTACAAAGCGAAAGTGTATTTGATGTGATTGAAAATTTAAAAACACAACCCTATACAGTTGATGATGTTTTTGATAAAATTTTTCAAGGAATTGCTAGTGGTGGTGATAAGTTTTTTACATTAGAATTACTTGAAAAAAAAGGTGATATAGGAGTCTTTTATTCTGAAATGAATCGTTGTAAGGTTGAAGTTGAGTTAAATATTTTAAAACCTATTATTGGTGGGAGAGATGTTTTTAAGTATGAAAAGCCATTAATTAAAAAATATATAATATTTCCTTATATAATTAAAGATAAAAAAACCATTTCAATGAGGTTTGATGAAATTGAGGATGATTTTCCTTTATCTGCCAAGTATTTTAAACAAAATGAAGACTTTTTAAGAAATCGTGAAAAAGGAAGATTCAATAATGAAGATGAATGGTTTTTGTTTAGTAGAAAACAAGGTATTTCCAATGTTGAAATATCTAAAATTATGACAAGAGAAATATCTTTAGGTTGTAATATGACATATGATCAAAATGGAGAATATTACCATAACACTAAAGTTTATTCATTTGTTAAAAACGAAAAATTTGACGTTGATGAAAAGTATTATTTGGGTATTTTAAATTCAAAATTAATGTGGTTTTTTCTAAAGAATACAGGATCAGAGTATGGAGGGGGTTACTATGTTTTTAAAACAAATTATTTAAAACCTTTTCCTTTACCTGAAATTTCTGCAAACTCAGATCTAATGATTTATAATGTAAATCAAATTCTTTCAAGCAGTAAAAACTTACAAGATATCTCTTCAAAATTCCAAAGAACACTTCAACGAAAATTTGAGGCTTTAGAAAAACTACCCAAAAAATTAGAGAATTGGTATTTACTCACTTTTGCAGATTTTGTAAAAGAACTAAAAAAGAAGAAAATAAAATTAAGTTTGGCTGAAGAGTCAGAATGGGAAGATTATTTTTTACAAGAACAACAAAAAGCACAAGTTCTAAAAAATGAAATAAATCAAACAGATAAGGAAATAGATGCTATGGTTTATGAGTTGTATGATCTTACTAATGAAGAAATTGCAATTGTAGAAAACTCTTAAGAATCAATTATTATGAAAGCTAACGAACTACCTATAAATAACTTTTTACAAGCTCCAAATATTCAATTTGTTATACCTGTATATCAGCGTAATTATGATTGGACAACAAGTGAATGCAAACAATTAGCAAATGATATTTTAGCTGTTGAAAATCAAAACAGAGGAACTCATTTTATTGGAAGTATTGTATTTATACATGAAGGTACATACAGTACTAGTGAGGTCAAAGAATTAGTAATTATAGATGGTCAGCAACGTCTTACAACTATAAACATACTGTATGTTGCCTTATATCGTTTTGCTAAAGAAAATGGCTTAGAGAAGGAGGCAGACATGCTATACAATATGTTTTTGGTAAACCAGTATGTAGAAAATGAGTCAAGCAAATTGAAATTAAAGCAAACAGATAACAACTCACTTGCGTTTAAAGCTATAATGAACTCAACGGAAAATCAATTTCAATCATATTCTAATGTAATTGAAAATTATAGCTTCTTTAGAGAAATTATAAAACTTGATAATTTTCAAACACTTATCAATGGTCTAAAAAGATTGATTTTTGTTGAAATATCTCTAGAAAGAGGAAAGGATGATCCACAAAGAATATTTGAAAGTTTAAACTCAACAGGTTTAGAATTATCTCAATCTGATCTAATTAGAAATTTTATTCTTATGGATTTAGAGCCTAAAGAACAATATAAAATTTTTACGCATATTTGGAATCCTATAGAAGAAAATGCTAGGGATTTAAGTAAGCAAAAATCTCTTGTGTCAGATTATATAAGAGATTATATAACTTTAAAAACTAAAAAGATACCTAACAAAGGGAAGGTATACCTTGAGTTTAAAAAACTATACAGTAATAAGAGTGAAGCGGATTTTAGTGAAGAACTTGAAAATATAAAAACACTATCATTTCACTATAAAAAATTTATTAACCCTTCTACTGAACTAGATTCAAGTTTGAGAAGAGAGTTAGAGTATATCTCACGTTTAGAAATTAATGTTTCTTATCCTTTTTTATTACAAGTATTTGAAGACTTAGAAAACGATATTATTGATATTAAAACTTTGCTTAAAGTATTAAAATTAATTCAGTCTTACACATGGAGGAGGTTTGTTGTAGGATTGCCTACAAATGCTCTTAATAAGATTTTTATGACCTTATATTCTGAAATTGACTATGAAGATTACTTTGAATCTTTAGCGCTTGCATTAATAAGAAAAAGAGGTAGCGGTAAATTCCCAACAAACCAAGATTTAAAAACAGCTTTAAAAGATAAAGATCTTTATAATATAAAGAGTAAGAATAGAAGTTATATGTTTGAGTTATTAGAAAATTTTAATAACAGAGAGTATGTGAATACAAATATTGATGAAATTACTATTGAGCATATTTACCCTCAAAACCCAAATGAAGATTGGAGTACTTCTTTGACGCCTCAGGATTTTATGTTATTTAAAGATTATTATCTAAATACAGTAGCAAATTTAACTTTATCTGGTAATAATGGAGCTCTAAGCAATAAGTCTTTTAAAGCAAAGAGAGACATGAATGCAAATAATCGAGAGCAAGGGTATAAATATAGTAGACTTTGGTTAAATGATTATTTAAAAGGTATAGAAAATTGGACTGTTAGTGAATATAATGAGCGTTTTAATATTATATATGAAAGGTTTTTAAATGTTTGGGGATATCCTGAAATAGAATATCAGGTAGAAAATGAAAATGTTGAGGTTAGTATTTTTAATGCAGGAAACCCAACACATCAAAAATTAGAGTTTTTTATATTGGAAGATACTAAAATTGAAGAAACTGCAATTTCTCAAATGTACAATTACGTAATTGACGTTTTATTTGAAAAAAATGCGCAATTATTATTGCAAGATCAAAATTTCTTCAAAATAAATAAAAATAGAAATGATTTTAGAACTCCTCATGAGTTAAGAAACGGTTACTATATAGAAACAAATATGGATAGTAGCTCAAAGTTTGTTATTCTAAAAAAATTATTACTATTATTTGAAATGGAAGATGAGTTAATAGTCAAGTTTTCAAATGAAAAACAAGTGGATACTAAAAGCAGGTTTGAAGTAAGAAAGGCTTTTTGGAAACAGTTATTACCTCAACTTAAAAATACAAGTTTATTTTCAAATGTAAACCCAACTAAAGATCACTGGCTTAGTACCGGAGCTGGTAAAACAGGTCTTTCATTTGTAATGATAATTACAAAAAAATACACTGCTATTGAGTTTTTAATGTCTAGAGTTTCCAAGCAAGAGAATAAGATTATTTACAGTAAATTATTAAAAAGAAAAATAGAGATTGAAGAAATTTTTGGAGGTAATTTATTTTGGGAAGAATTACCTGACAGTAAATCAAGTAGAGTCAGGGCTATACTTGATAATGTTAATTTGTTTCATAAAGAGGATTGGGGTAGAATGAATGATTTTTTAATTGAAAATTTACCAAAATTTGAAATAGCTTTTAAACCAGAAATAGAAAAAATATAAAAATAGCAACTATTATAAGAATAAAATATTAATTAATTGATAATCATAATATTATAATTTTAATTTGTATTTTTTTATTCATTTTTATATATTTATATGAATATTTTTAATCAAATCTATGGGGGATATCAAAGTTGAATACAATTATAAACAATTAAAAATTTCTGGTGATGAAATAGCTGATACAGAAACAGGAGAGACATTTGATATATCAAATTCAGTTTTATTAAAAAGAACTGAGAAAGGAAAAATATCTATAAGCTATTCTTTATATAATTTCATAAACAGTGAAAAAATTATTGATTTAGTTGTTTTTGGAATTAAAGATGTAGATCTAGCATTACTAATTTGTATGTCATTAAATATGTTAAAAGGTGAAAATATATGTCTAGAAAATAATGGTACCCCACATACAACAGCTTCAATTGCTTCAATGATTGGTCAAACAATACAATCAACTAAGCTCAAATTAAATAGATTAATGAACCTTAACTTGATATATTATGGTACCATTGATCATAGAAGAAATTCAGGTAAGGTATACGTTATAAATCCAAATATTTTAAAAACTGGTAATTTATCTAAGGTATTTTTGAAAAAATTATTTATTGGAAGTAAAGTTGTAATTAATAAACCTAATTTAGTTTTGTATAAGTATGATAATTTTTTTCATATAGATACTAATAATCTAAAGAAAACATTAAGTTCCAAAATAAAACTTGTAGATCTTGCCTTATTAATTGTAATGTCTTGCAATCTTGAACAGAACTTTAATATTTGTCTAGATCAAGATGACAAACCACATAATACAAAGTCTCTATCAAAGTTAACTAGAAGCTCACAAAAATCTATAAAAAATAAACTTGATAAATTAGTAGTTAATGGTTTCTTACACTATGGATTCACTAAAATCAAAAAATTTGGTAAGGTGTATTCTGTAAATCTTCATTTTGTAAAAGAGAGTAAATTTTTTGATTCTTCAATAAGAGAATTATTTAATGATTTTTAATTTTCAAATTATTGTAGAGGCTAATTATGTATGTTAAAATCTCTCTACCTCATACAATACGGCTCCCTACCTACAATTCAAACGTGGGTATCCCCCTGTGAGTTAGACCAAAAAAGTCAATTTGATAAAGCAAAAAGTTCTCTTAATAATTTGAGCACAGTAAGTATATATATAGCTATCTTTTTGATTAGAAGATTAAAAAGGTTCACTCTCACCATCCCAGTTTGGAAACATCTTTTTTAAATCCAAAAATTCACTTTCTGAGTTGAAAAATGGTTCAGATTCATCTTCTTCTTTTTCATTTAACTGGTCAATAGCTGTTACATCCTTTCTCCATTGGGTAACTTCCTCTTCAGACCAAAATTCATCTGGGCTAGGAATGTCATAAAAATTTATCTTAACAAGCGTTACAGCAGACTTAAAATAATATGTGTAATTAATTTCAAGTTTGGAGATATTAATAGGCCCTTGTCCTGCAACATTTAATAATCTCAGGATTAGTTGATTTCTTTCATCGGTTGAATTGGTATAAAACATAAGTTCAGTATAAGCTTTTTGTTTAATTTCCCAACCATTTGAAAACTCTAGTTCTAATTTTATAATATTATAGGGCTTGTCACTAAGGTATTCTATAAGCTCTGCTGTGTTTTTATGAGCCTTACGCATTTTCCTAATGGGATGTTTGGTGTTTTTACGCTGTCTGATGCCATTATTAACCTGATAATAAATGGTTTTATTCTTAATTTCAAGGTCTTTAAAGTGAAGTAAAAACCACAAGTTTCTCATAGTGTCAATCCCTAAGCTAAAGCTTTTATGGTTGGAGTAGAGTTCAATTGTGCTAATAAGGTATGACCGCATTTTAAGAAGTTTTAAATTGAAATTTGATTAATAATATTTTCATTAACGGATGGCCTGAATTTGTTTAATTAGTGTTATTTAATTTCTATCAATTTTGAATTATTTGACTGTTTAAACTTATTCAAAATATAACATTCAGGACATCAAAAAATAATAAGTAATTAAATTAGTTAATCATATTCATTAAAATTATCATATTCATAATTTTTATAATTTCCAGCAATCAAAATGTCTAATGGTATATGACTATAAACACCGTCTGAAAAGCGTTTTGAAATTAAACCATTATAACTTGGTATTATTGAATTTTGTAAATGAATTTCAGATAATATTTCACCATATTTATCAAAGATTGAAGGTTCTAAATAATCACACTGATAAAGATTCGAACAACTTGTAAAATAAAATATTACCTCACTATCCACTTTAAATTCTGTGTAATGAACAAATAACTCATTTTTTTTAAAAATATACCTGTCTTTAATATATGTATTCTTAGAACTACCATAAAATCTTACATCCTCTATGTAATTCAATGAAGGATGATTTTTTTCGGTGGTGTAATCACATTTATGCATTATCTCAAAGCTATCATTATATCTTATTATTGAATTTATAATCCCATCAATAAAAAATTGAATAGATAAAACTTTATTCCTGCCCCCAAGATATGCATAGTATGACAATCTTCTTTCAATATCAATCATCTTATAAAATGAAATTAAATTATTATTTTCATCCCATTCTTTATTACATATAACAGGACCGTTTTGGCTGCATTCAGTGTATGTTTTTAGTCTTCCGTTTGAAAATGTTTTTTGGCAAATTATAAAGCCCTCGTAATAATATTGTTCCTTATAGATTTGACCAGATGTGTTTTTAAATAAAATTGTTGAAGTGTAGAATGGATTTGTTTCCTGATTTTTTCCCCTCATATCTTCCCAGTAATCATCAAAATCTACCCGTGGCTCTAGATCTGATGTACGTTCATCACTTCTTACATCCGCATACAGATCCAGGTTTGTATAACGTACTGTAAATTTATTTTCATCATCAAAAAAGCGTAATTTTTGAGCCTGATTATATTTCTCTAACCAACTAATTCCAGGTCTATTATACGTATGCAACTCCTCATATAGATCATCTTTTGTACTGAAATCTTTAGCGTTAATATTGTATTTTTCAATGGCCTGTTCAATAATTTTAAAAACTTGTGCATGGGGATCAAAACCACTTAGTAAATCTAATTTCCAAAAACACCTAGCTGTAGCTTTTAAGTCATCAAAAGCATTATGAGCATTAAAGGCTTCATTAAATAGTTTGTGATATAATTCCTCAAGCTTTGGCCATTTATAACCATATGGTCCGGGTATTTTGCAAAATTCAGTAGTTGCCTTCATGGTGCATATATGCTCTTTATCTTTTAAGCTGTTTTCAAGATCATTTCTTAAAAGTTCTGAACCCATAATGTTATAATCATAACTATAATTGTGGGCTACAATTAAGCCACAGCTTTTTACTGAAGACGAAAAAACCTTCAAAATGGTTAATAAATCTACACCTGTTTCTAATGCTTTTTCTGTGGTTATCTTGTGCACAGCACTAGCTTCTGAAGGGATTGTAAAACCAATTGGCTTTATAACATACTCATGCTCCTCTAGCAAATCTCCATTTGAGTTATAAACTTGCCATGCAATTTGAACTAATCTTGGCCAGTTATCAAGTTGTTCTACCGGAGCATTCCAATTTTTTGGCAATCCGGTTGTTTCAGTGTCAAAAAATAAAATTTTCATAACTGCAATTTAACTATATTTGATAATATGAAATACATTATGCTTTTAATTTTTATTACTTCCTTGAGTTGCAAACGATCAACAGACTATAGTGGCTCTTGGATGAGCGCTGGAGATAATTTTGAGAATACATTAACCCTTGAGAAAGTTAAGGGAAAGCAAGACACTTACAAATTTTCATTTAATGGCTGGAGAAGATCTTATGATATTTTGGCAAAACAAAATATTAAATTTTTAGGGGGTATGGATGATGAAGTTTTTGTCATTGAAGTCAAAGAAAATCAAGCTTTGTATAGTGATGATGGGCGTGAGTTTAGTGAAGAGTTTCCCCTATACAATGAGGGGGAGGAGCGTTGTAAGCTATATTTTGAATTAACTAATAACAAAATTATAGTTAAGACAGAAAGTTGTCATTTTATATATGGGGGTAAAGGTGTACTGTTTGACGGTGTTTATAAAAAGCTAAACTTATCTGATAACTAAGTGTTTTAAGCTTCTCTAATATTTGATCTTATTTGGCTATCTAAACTTTTCCCAAGTTTCATTTCAAATATTTTAATTTAATGTATGGATTTCTTTATATTTGAAATTAATGGTTACTAATATAAATTTTTAGGGGGTATGGACGATGAAGTTTTTGTCATTGAAGTCAAAGAAAATCAAGCTTTGTATAGTGATGATGGGCGTGAGTTTAGTGAAGAGTTTCCCCTATACAATGAGGGGGAGGAGCGTTGTAAGCTATATTTTGAATTAACTAATAACAAAATTATAGTTAAGACAGAAAGTTGTCATTTTATATATGGGGGTAAAGGTGTACTGTTTGACGGTGTTTATAAAAAGCTAAACTTATCTGATAACTAAGTGTTTTAAGCTTCTCTAATATTTGATCTTATTTGGCTATCTAAACTTTTCCCAAGTTTCATTTCAAATATTTTAATTTAATGTATGGATTTCTTTATATTTGAAATTAATGGTTACTAATATAAATTTTTAGGGGGTATGGACGATGAAGTTTTGATTATTGTAGTCTTTTCAATTGTATTAGTATTTCTTCTTATTTTATTAATTAGATTTATTTCAAATTGGGTTAGACCTTCCAAAAGTAAAGTTGACAAAGGACTTTGGGAATCAAAAACTAATCCTTTATCCAACTTGAAATTTCACTTGAGAGGAGTGATTTTTATAATTTCACTTATTGTACCTGTTATTGGAGTGATATTAATGTTTACAGGTAATGATTGGGGAGCAGGTTTATTTATTTTTGGATTTTTGTTGCTAGGAATAATATCACGAATATTTAATGATTAAAATTATGATTTGGAACAATATTAGGGAATGGTTTAATCACCATGCTGAAAAGAATCAATTAGTTAAGGAGTTTAATCTTAATGCCAAACACGCTTTTATTAATGGTGAAGTGCCAACTCTATTAAAAGCAAAAACTTCTTGGGGGAATAGTAAATTTAAACATGCTTTTTCAAACACTTGGTCTGGTTTTAGAATTAAGGTAACAAATAAAGGGGAAGTTAGCCTTGAGTTTTGTAAAATAATAGGTTTGTTAATTACTCAAGATCAAGTTTTAGTCAGAAAATTAATAAGTTGTGGCTTTGACACATTGGAAGTTTTTGGAATGGAGGGAGATGGTTTTCAAACAGGATTAACATTACTTCTTTCAGAATAGTATATTATGATACAGGAACAAATTGATAATATTAATAATAAGACTAAGTTACCTATTAGCTTCATTGACCAAATTTTACAAGACCCTATTTACATGCTAATTATTGGTGTAGTCATTGGTTTGATTTTATCATATATTTTTAAAATACTTTATGTAAATAAAACCACTTTACCAAATATTGATTTAGCCAAAGAACCAATTGAATCAAAAGGAAACTTTGGCAGTTTGTTTCAGAATTTAAGTAACTCAGACAAGTGTAAAGAGTTATACAAGTCATTAATGATTAAAGTTCATCCTGATAAGTATTCAGGCACTAATAAAGAAGGTAGAGCATCAGAATTATCACAAGAGTTAGGTAAGTGTAAACTTAACTACAGTAAGTTAAAAGAACTTGAAAAGATCATTTTATATGAATTTAAATGATTTATTAAGTTGGTGTTATTTCTCTTTGAACCATCCTATTATTAATAGAACAACCCCAATTAAAAAGAAATAAATATTAAAAATAATTGGTCCTAAAATTAATGACATGAAGCTCATCACCACAAGACCAACCCATTCAAATCCTAGATTTACAAAGCAACTAACCTAAAAAACTAAAATTGTAATTATTATTAATATCCAAATAGCAATTTCATAATTTTCCCATAATGGGTCTTCCTTTTTTTTCACATTTTTTTGTTAAATATAATAATTAAATTTTATTATGTATTCTTACTTTAACTCATCTATTTCTAATCCTTTCAAACAAGTTAAACTTATACTTATTATATTTGTATTACTATGAAACAGAAGAAAGGATTTTACATTGGAGTAGGGTTAATGATTGGAGTATTAATTGGAGTTTATTTAGATAACATTGGATTGTGGATATCATTAGGATTAGTATTTGGAGTTTCCATTGAAAACAGTAAACAACCAAAAAAATAGCTAAACCATAGGCATATCTTTCTCCTTTAATTCAATTATTTCTTAAGCTCTTAGGTAGGTTAAACTAACATTGATTACATTTAAGTAAACTAACTTATTATGAAAAAAGTATTTGCCATATTGTGCATTTTAGGAATAGCTTACCCTTATTATTTCATTTTTAAATTTATTGAAATAAATAATTGGGAATGGTCTACATCACTATTTTTTGAACAAATTCATCAGAATTATGCAATGAGTATTCTAATAGCTGATTTAACTGTAGCAGCCACGTCTTTTTTTATTTTTATTATTTACAGATTAAAAGTAAAAGCAATCAGTAAAAAACAGTTCATAAAGTATTTGATTTCTTTGTTTATAGTTGGCTTTTCATTAGCTCTACCTTTATATCTATATGATAATTATGAAAAGAATAACTAAACCATAAATATATAGTGTTTCTTCAGTTCAGGGAGTTCTAAACCTCTTAAGTAGGTTAAACTTATATTTAAAGTAAAACTAATTTAATTATGAAAAATTTAATTTTATTATTACTGTTTATTCCACTTGTTTCTTTGGGTCAAACTTTTGAATTAACAAACGGTCAAAATATGTGTATGATAGGCAAGGGTAAGGGGCAAGATGCAACAATTAACCCTTATGCTGATAAAGAGTATTCATATGCTTTGATAGAAAATATTGGATTAGTTGAATTTAAGGTTAGAGTTGAATCTATTGAAAATGAAATAAGAGAATTTATAGTTAAACCGAGCGATAAAGTTGTTGTTAAAATTTACAGAGCTGAAATATTATATCTTGATTCTTTAACATTGGATAAAGCAGAGGCAAAAATAATGTATACAATAAATGAGAATGACCTTCCCCCTCCACCTCCTCCAAAATATTAAATATCCTAAACCATAGGCATATCTTCTTCCTTTAATTCAGCTATTTCTAATCCTCGTAAGTAGGTTAAACTTACATTTATAGATGAATGCCCCATTGCTTTTTGTAGCTTGGTTATAGAACCTGTTCTCTTAAATATTTCTATAGCTCCTGAGTGCCTAAAAGAATATAATGTTTGTCCTTGCTCAAGTATCTTTGATTGTCTCTTAAAACGACTCCAAAGTGTCTTAAAATAGTCTTTGTTTAAAGGTTGAGGTTTACCTGAAAAGATATTATGATGAGGTTCTCCTTTAACAAGAATTTCTCTAACATAAGATGGAACAGGAACAATTCTATTTCTACCTGATTTATTTCTATTTCCTGATAAATGGATATATTTAAGGTCATAAGAAAAGTCAGACCAAGTAAGTTCTCTTATCTCACGATGAGGTCTTAAAAGACATCCATAGGTCATTAGGCAACATAGATATAGTTGTTTGTTATAAGCTTTTATAGAATCAAATATTTCATTAAGATTAGTAAAGGGTTTGTGCATTTTAGCATTTGTTCTTTTTGACTTTATGCTTTGCATTGGATTAGAAGTCATTCCTATTTTTCTTGCTTCATTTATAAGAGAACATAACCTCAGTCTATATGTGTTATAAGAACTTTCTGAATTGTATATATTTAAGACTCTTTCTACATGTAGAGGTTGGATAGGGGAGTCTTTTAACTCTACAACAAGTTTATTAAATATAAACTGTAACATCTCTTTATATTTTTTGGTGAAGTTTTGTTTGAGTTTATTGTTTAAAGCTACTGTTAGGTAATCTTTGTCTGTCATATTAGGTTTAATGAGATTAGACACCTTAAGTTGCTCTAATGTTAATCCACTCAATAAAAATTGATATACCTCTGATGCTAATAGATTACCCATTTGTATTCTTTCAGGAATTGGGTAGGAGTTTGGATAAATATCAGAATTTATTCTAGACCCATTAAACAATCTATATCGTTTGTTATTTTGATAAAATACTACATAAACTCTACTTGCAGAATTAATTTTTACTCTTGGATAATTTGCTTTCATCTGGCACACTTTTGACACATTAAATTTTAATTAATGGTTAAGTGTTTGGTAGTTAGTAGCTCAGCTGGATAGAGCACCTCCCTTCTAAGGAGGCGGTCGAAGGTTCGAATCCTTCAGGGCTCACTTAAAGCTTCACAGAAATGTGAGGCTTTTTTGTTGTTTACAAACTACGTTTTATAGGGGTTACAGAGCTTATAAGTATTTTAATATTTCAAATATAACTTTAGAGGGTTTATATTTAAGTTTTTTTGAAACTATAATTAATAGGAAAAAAATACATATAAAGTAAGTAGAGCTTTAAACTGTGTTTGAATAAATAAAAAACTAACTAGTATTAATACGACTAGTCTAAGTGATTATAAAATTATTTCATATTTAAAAAAGAAAAATTATAACTTAGACCTAAATTTATAAAAGCATTATTTAAATTACCTCCTTTTGCTTTTACGTAGCCTAGAGATCCTCTTAAGTTTAAAGTATTATTTAGCTGATAATCGGCACCAAAACTTGGTTTTATTATGAGTCCTTCTCCAGTGCTAATATTTCCACCACCAGCTGCACCTGCTAAAATTTGACCGAAAAAACGGGTATGAATACCCATAGTTTTTTTAGATTTTATTCCCAAACCAACCAAACCCTCTGCATATGCACCAGCATTTCCAAAATTGGCAAAAGAGGTTTGTCCTGCTACATACAAATGTTTATTTAAGTCTAAATTTATCTGTAAAGATATTTGATGCATATCTTCTGTGGGTTCTGATATTCTTTTAGCATTAAAATACCAGTCATGTTTTATAATAAAATCAACGCCTTTAAATTTTCCTGAGCTAAAATGTTTCTTGTTTGCTATTGTGCCACTTCTATCTAAATAATATTTTAAACCAACACCATAAGAAGAAGTAGAAAATAATTGACTAGGAGTTAATAGATAACCTTTATTTATGGCTATAAATGTATTTTTAAATAGTTTTTGTTCTAAAGAAACATCAGGAGCAATCATAAAGCCACCATCAGAATTCACACCACCACCACCACCAGCACCAATACTAAATTTTGTTAAAATATGAGTGTTATTTTTATTGAAACTAAAATGGTAGCCACCTCCTAAAAACACATCCATGTAACCAGCTTTAATACCACTATATGCGCCATCTACTTTAATAAAGCCAAACCAATTTTTAGTAAAATAATTGGCAAATTCAAAACCAGCCAATCTTATAGTTTTTCCTTGAATAACTTGTTCTTGAGTAGGTAAAGCTTTTGTGACATCTAAATTATTTAAATGCACCATTAAAGAAGTTCTTTGTGTTTTTTGATTCCAGTTGCTTTTATTTAATTCTTTTAACTGATATACATTTTCTCTTTTATTATAGTTTGAATAATCATAATTTAAAGGAATTTCTAACGCTACATTTAATTGATTTCCTTTGATTAAACCATCATCAAAAAAGTGTATATAACTCCATCCTGTATTTAAAGAAAAGTATTTAAAATGATATCCTAAATTAAAGTGAGGCAAGATAAATGCACCACCACCATCTGGTGCTGCAGCACCACCACCACCACCAAAGTGGAAACCTGTATCTAAATAAAGTTTTTCGGTTAAAAACTTTTTATAACCTGCATTAATCCCTAAAGTAAAAAAACCACCTCTCTTTCCAGACACTGCTCCATAAATACCTAAACCTGTGTAAAAAGATTTATTTAAAAATAGATTATAATGTATCCCGGCAAAACCCATATTCGGTTCGTTAGGAATATTAAATTCAGGCATGTTGATAGATAGAAAGTTTATTTTTGCAAATCCTTTTTGTGTTAATTTATTAGGCGCTGTTTCGTTTTGAGAAACTAAAATTTGACATGTTATAATTGTTATAATTAAAAGGGAAAACTTTTTCATTAAATGATTTTTAAACTATTTTTAACAAAGATAAATTATCTTTTTTCAATACTAATAATTACAGTTTTAGAAGCAGGTGTATTGCTTGTATGAGCTACATTTGTTATGGGTACTAAAACATTTGCTTCTGGAAAATAGGTTGCTGTACATTGCTCTGGGATGTCATAAGCTACCACTAAAAAACCTTTAGCAAACCTTTCGTTATTCTTAAAATGACTTTTTAAATCTACCAAATCTAAAGATTTTAAATGCTGTTTTTTCATGTCTTTAGCATTCATAAAAATAATTCTTCTTTCATTTAAAACACCTCTGTATCTATCATTTAAACCATAAATAGTTGTGTTGTATTGGTCGTGAGTTCTTATGGTCATCATTATAAATTGATTTTCTTTTAGCTCAATATCAGAGGGTTTATTTAATGTAAAGTTTGCTTTTCCTGTATGTGTGGGTTTAAAGTTGTTATCTCTAGCATTGTTGGGTAAATAAAACCCGCCTTTTTGTCTCACACGCTTGTTATAATTTTTAAAACCAGGAATTACTTTTTCAATTTTATTACGAATTAAATCGTAATTAGATATAAGTTTTGTCCAATTTACGGTTGTTTTTTTAAGTGTTGCATTTGCTAAACCTACTACAATTGCAGGTTCGCTGAGTAGTTTTTTAGAAACAGGTTCTAAATGACCTTGAGATGAATGCACAACTCCCATAGAGTTTTCTACAGAAATAAATTGCGCTCCAGAAACTTGATAGTCTTTTTCTGAGCGTCCTAAACATGGTAATATTAAGGCTTGTTTACCATGTATTAAATGACTTCTGTTTAGCTTTGTAGATACATGAACTGTAAGGTCACAATTTTGTAAAGCTTTCGCAGTAAATGTTGTATCTGGTGTTGCAGAAACAAAATTACCGCCCATGCCAAAAAATATTTTTGCTTTTTTCTGATGCATAGCTTCTATAGCTTCCACCACATCAAAACCATGTTTTCTTGGAGATTGAAACTGAAAGGTTTCCTCTAATTTGTCTAAAAATTTTGTAGGCATTTTTTCCCAAATACCCATAGTTCTATCTCCTTGAACATTAGAATGACCACGAACAGGGCAAGTGCCAGCCCCTTTTTTACCAATACTACCTTTTAAAAGTAAAATATTTACAAGTTCTCTAATATTGTCTACAGAGTTTTTGTGTTGCGTTAACCCCATTGCCCAACAAATAATTATTTTATCATTATTGATAATCATATCTGTGGCTTTTTGTATTGTGTCTAAAGAGAGCCCAGTTTGAGGAAGTAGGTCTTCTATTTTATAACTGTCTAAGTCTAAAAGCATTTCTTCTAAACCATTCGTTTTTTCTTTTATAAATAGATGATTAAAGACAGTTCCAGGTTTTTCTGTCTCTTTTTCTTTCATCAGTTTTAGGATGATTTTTAGCAAAGCAACATCACCATTTATTTTTATTTGTAGAAATAAGTCTGTTAACTCTTGCCCAGAACCTATCCATTTTAGTGGATTTTGAGGGTCTTTAAAGTTCATTAACCCAACTTCTGGTAATGGATTTACAGTGATAATTTTACCACCTCTTTTTTTAGTTTCTCCAAGAGCTGTTAACATCCTTGGATGATTTGTACCTGGGTTTTGCCCAATGACAATAACCAAATCAGCATGATTAAAATCATCTAAAGTAACAGAACCTTTACCAATGCCTAGGGTTTGTGTAAGTGCAGCACCACTAGATTCGTGACACATATTAGAGCAATCTGGTAAATTGTTTGTACCAAATTGTCTAACGAATAACTGATACAAAAAAGCAGCTTCATTACTGGTTCTTCCAGAAGTATAAAAAATGGCTTCGTCTGGAGAAGTTAAATTATTTAATTCCTTTCCAATCAGTTGGAAAGCATCATCCCAAGAAATTTCCTCATAATAATCTTTCCCTTCAGGTAAATACATTGGGTGTGTAATTCTACCACTTTTACCCAATTCATAATCTGACCATTTGGTCATTTCTGAAACAGAATTTGTGGTAAAAAATAGGGGAGATACTTTATTTTTTGTAGCTTCTTCTGCAACAGCTTTTGCACCATTTTCGCAATATTCTGCTAAAAAAGCACGTTTTGCATCTGGATCTGGCCATGCACAACCTGGGCAATCAAAACCATCATATTGATTTAAGTTTTTTAGTAATTTTATTCCTTTTACAACGCCAACTTCATTTTTGATTTGTGTTAATGCAGATTTTATAGCATTTATGCCTACAGAAGTTTCAGGTACTTTTACCAATTTAATACCTGTTAATTTTTCTGGTGGTTGTGCATTTATTTCTTCAGACATAGTTTAATTTTTTAAGGATGCTGTATTTGCGTAAATTGTCATTTTAGAGTCTCTTGTAAAACCAATTAGGCAAATACCAAATTCTTTTGCAAAATCGATAGCCAAAGAAGAGCAAGCAGAAACTGCTATAATTATAGGTATTTTTGCTATAAATGCTTTTGATACAATTTCGTAAGAAACCCTACCACTTACTAAAAGATAACGTGCTTCTTTTAAATTCTTGTTTTCTAATAAATCTCCTATTGTTTTATCTACTGCATTGTGGCGTCCAATATCTTCTTTAATAGAAAGTAATTTATGGTTTTTATTAAAAATAGCAGCAGCGTGACTGCCACCTGTTGCTTTAAAAGTATTTTGTAAATCACCCATTTTACAAAACATGTCTTTAATTTCTGCTATTGCTATTGCTGTTTTAGTTGATAGTTTTTTTCCGCTAACTTGTATGTCTTTTAGTTCTTTTTTACCACAAATACCGCAAGAAGAAACAGATAGTAAAGTTCTTTTATTTAAATATCCTTTACCCAATTGTTCTTTTGGGATGTTTATGTTTATAATAGTAGGTATGTTGTTTTCTTCTTTTTCTATATTCCATTTAAATGAATCTTTATGCTTATAAATATCTTCTGCATACAACAAACCTCTAATTAAGTCGATATCATTATCAGGTGTCCTCATAACAACTGTGTAAGGGTTTTTATTGATACTTATTTGCAAAGCAGCTTCTATAACAATATTATCTTTTGTAAGTTGTTGTAGCTGATTGGTTATTTTTAACCCCTGGTAAGTGTTAGTTTGCATAAAATACGATTGGCATATACAAACTTAACAAAAACAAGTGTAGTAAAAAAAAACAAAAATCTTAGAAACGAATCTAAGACTTTTATGAAGTGTATTTTACACTAATATGAAAACACCCAAATTTTTAAGAAATAATATTGTTAATTTAAACTTATAATAGTTGTTTTTTAATTGTCAATACAAATTAATAAACTTATTTAAAAAATCGTTAAAAACTATATTAATTTACTGCAAATCAAAACTATAGGTTTGTTTTTTATATTTGTTGTAAAGAAAATATATTCATCTCCACCATCTTTTATTTTTGTTTCTTTTCTAATTTGAGCAACCGTTTTCGGGAAATTTCTAGTTGTAATATTGGCTTTTTGATGGCGAATTAATTTTTTAAGCTTCTTTTTATCGTAAGAAATGTAGTGTTCTACTTTAAAACTCCTTCCAGGGAAATCTAAAATTTTATTAGAAGTATAAAGATGTGTATGTTTTTGTAGTTTATTTACCCTAAAATATTTAGTAATTTCATGAAAAGCCCCAGCTTTTAATATTGCAGCATTGGGTTCGTAAATATAATTTAAAGGTTCATTATAGATTGATTCAGATGCTTCTAAGTATTTAAAATTAAACTTTTCTTCAGTTTCTTTTTTAATGTTGATGGTTTTAATATCAATTGTATTTTCATAGTTTTTTTCTAGCAGAAAAAGAAGCTCTTTTACTTCGTTATTAACTGCAACAACATGTATTTCTTTTACATTTTTTAACTCCTTAATAGTTTGTGTAATGTCTAAAATAGGGGAGGTCTTAATCAAAATAGTTGTAGCCTTTGTAAATAGAAAATCTATTTTTGGCGACACTTGAGGTAAGCAATCCTTCAACAAAAAAACTTTGCCTTTAACATCATCTCTTCTTGAAGGGTCAATATAAATACAATCAAATAAAGTATCGTTTTCTTTTAAATAATTAAGGCCATTACCAGCAATGGTTTTTATGTTTTTTATTTTTAATTGACGATAATTGTAGGTAACAATTTCTGAAAGTTCTTTATTAATTTCACAGTGAATTACCTCTTTAAATTGTTTAGAAAAATTTAAACAATCTACACCAAAACCACCTGTAAGATCAATAATTTTATCACCCGTAATAATATTTGCTTTGTATTTTGCTGTAATTTCTGAGCTAGTTTGCTCGATACTAATTTTTTGAGGATAATAGATATGATACGTTTGAAACCAAGTTGGTAATTTTGTTTTAGATTTTTGCTTTGCTACAATTTGATTTGCCAATTCCTGCACAGTAACATCAGAAAAAGGGCTGCCTTTTAAGATTATTTTAGTAATATCTTTTTTTAAATTACTGTGTATAAACGTTTGTACATCTTCTTTTAAAATAGCTAAATTCAAAATTTTAAATATGTTTTGTTAGAGATTTTACTATTTTATTTTCTGATAAAAATTCTTTTAAAATAACTTTTAAAGCTGTGTAAAGAGGCACCGCAGTTATCATACCAACAATACCAAATAACAAACCACCAATAATAATAATTAAGAATATTTCTAAAGGATGAGATTTGGTTGTTTTAGAAAAAATAACAGGCTGACTCACAAAATTATCTACCAATTGTGCAATAAAATAACCAATCATTACATAAATAGTTGTAGGTAAAATTTCTGTTTGAAAATCTTGTCCAATATTACTTGTCATTGATAAAAATAACATAATAACTGCCCCAATTAATGGTCCAACATAAGGTATAAGGTTTAGCAAAGCACATAAAAATGCAATAACAACAGCGTTGTTAATACCAAAAATTAAAAGAACGATTGTATAGAGTATAAATAGAATTGAAATTTGAAAAATTAATCCAATAAAGTATCTTGATAATAAATTATTAATTGTTTCTAGCGATTTTGAAAACCTAGTTTCTGTTCCATTTGGAATAATTGTCATCACACCATTTTTTAGTAAATGACTATCTTTCATAAAGAAAAAAGAAATAAAAAGAATAGAAAATAACCCCACACTTAAAGAACCTACGGTACCTAAAACATAGTTTAATAAATTGGGGATTGCTTCAAATTGAGAGACAAAATCTACATTTTTTAATTCGTTTAAAACATCGATACCTCTTGTAGAAAAATAGCTTGTTATTTGGTTAAAAATGTTTTGTATATTTTGTTGCAGTTCGTCTACTTGTAAAAGCGATAAACTTTTACCTTGTTCTGTAATTAAAGGAATAAATAAAATAATTACGCCTGTAATAATCCCCAAAAATAAAAGCATTGTAGTTACCACTGCTATGGTATTTGGAAACTTTAATTTTCTTCTTAAAAAAATAATGATAGGTCTTGCAATTAAAGATAGTATTGCTGCAATTATGATGTAAATAATTACAGATTGTATTTTTAAAATAAAATACCCTAATAGAAAAACTCCTAATAATATGGCTAGTGCTCTTAAAATTCCGTTTGCTATTGTTTTAGATGTCATTTTAGTTATATCCTTTTACTTCTCCCATACTTAATTTTCTACCATTGCCAAATGTATGATTTGTTGGCAACAACGCACCACTTTCTGTGGTTATCCAATCTTCCCAAGTTGCAGATGTGCCATTCATTCGTTTGTTTTTTAGATATATTTTATAGCTTTTTGGCACATAATTATCGGCTAAAATCCAAATATACGAATCTCCAGGGGTTGTTCCTCCACTTGTGTAGGTTACTCTTAATGCAGTTTTATCATTAACTTGTTCTAGAGTTCTAATAACGCCATTATCAAATAATTTATGAGGTGCAACCAACCAGAAAGAATCGTTATTAAAAATATCCCAAGCTTTTTTTACAATGGTAGAATCTGCTGTTTTTTTTAGTTTATCATTAAAATATACTGAACTCTTTTCTTTTTTTTCTGGAAACAAATGAACGCGAATTGAATCCCAAGAAACATCTACAATATGCTTTTCTTTGTCCCATTTAAAACTTCTTTTTCCAACAAAACTCCATTCTATATATCTTGTATTTTTATAAGCTTTATGTTTAATCGCTTTTAAAACTTTGTTGGCTAACTCATTTGCTTTTGCGTTGTAAGCCTTTACATTAGTTATTGGAATTTCTAATCCAAACAAAGAAAGTTTATGGTTTGTAGGTAATTTTATACCAGATTCTGTTGTTTTTAAAGGTTGCCAAGTTGCGGAAACACCTCCAATTGGTAAAATGCTTGTCCACATTTTATAAGATTTTGGTAAATAATTATTGTCTAAAATCCATAAATAAGAATCTCCAGGAGTAGAGCCACCAGAAGTATATGTTATTAGTAAAGCCTCTTTACCTTGATGTTTTACAAGTCGTCTTTCTGTACCTTTATCAAAAACTTTATATGGTGCTACTAACCAAAAAGAATCATTGTTAAAAAAATCTTTTGCTTGTGTTATTAATTCGCTGTTTTTAGTTTTTTTGTTATCTATAAAAACAGTAGATTTTTCTGGTGATTTTGTATTCAAAACTACTTTTTTATTATCCCAAGAAACATGAACAATATTTTCTTGTTTGTACCATTTGTAATGATGCACATTTCTAAAACTCCATTCAATTACTTCTGTATTTTTAAAAGCATCGCTATTTAAAGCGTTTATCATTTTTATAGCTAGCGCATCTGCATCTTTTCCTGCTTTACCTTTTGGGAGTGCTTCGTTTTTTGCAAAATAATAGATAATTCCACCAACAAATAACACTAAAATTACCCCACTTAAAACTTTAAAAAACTGCTTCATTTTATATATTTTATAATAATAAAGCTAATTTATTACTTTTAAAAAGAAATTATTTATTTTGCTGGTAATAATCTAAAACATGTTTGGAGTTTTTAGGGTTTAATAGTTTTTAAACTCATTTAATTTTTAGTTTGTTTTAATATGTTTAAAAATACGAGTAAACTTTTTAGGAAACTCCTTAAAAATAATAATGTTTTCACTGGTTATTGGATGTTCAAATTCTAATTTTGAAGCATGTAAATACAATCCTTTTCCTTTTAAAATTAAATCTGATTTCCCGTAAATTGTATCACCTAATATTTGATGACCAATACTTGATAAATGTTTTCTTAATTGATGTTTTCTACCTGTTTTTGGTTGTAATTCTACCAAGTTCAAATATTTAAAGCGTTCTGATTTTACAGATTGTAAAACCTTAAATTTTGTAGAAGCATTTTTATTATTTACCTTAAAATGAATAATAGCTGCAGCACACATGCTACCAATTGTAATTGCGTAATAGGTTTTTTGAATTTGTTTCTTTTTAAATAATAGGCTTAATCTCTGAATTGCCGAACTTGTTTTTCCCACTAATAACAATCCACTTGTGGGATAATCTAATCTGTGGATAGGTTGTGGCTTAACAGCATCTTTTTGAGTGCTTTTTTGCAAATTTTGTGGGAGTGCATTTGTAATGGTTACAAATTTGTTTCCACTAACTAAAACTCCTGCAGGTTTGTTAACAATTGCTAGAAAATCATCTTCATATAAAACCTCTAAATCTAATTTTAATCTTTTAAAACTAGAATTTTTTTCTGATTGATATAATTTAATTTTTTCTCCACCAGAAATAAATTTCGATGTTGTTGCCAAAATACCATCAATAAAAATTAGCTCTTTTTTGATAGCTTTTTTGATAGCAGATTTTGTGGAAACGGTATTAAAAATACCGACTCCATATTCTTGAAAACGAATCGATTTTTCTTGTTTTTTTGCTATGTGAGTTTCTAATAGTTGCATTATTTTGCAAATAACTGCCCAATATCTTTAAAAGCTTTAAACTCTAGTGCATTATTTTCTGGATCCATAAAAAACATTGTAGCTTGTTCGCCTACTTTTCCTTTAAAACGGATACAAGGTTCAATTTCAAATTTTGTATTGGTTTCTTTTAATCTATCTGCTAAAGTATACCAATCTTTCCAAGTTAAAACCACACCAAAATGTGGAACAGGCACATTATAACCATCTACTTCGTTTGAAATTCTTTGAGGTTTAAAATCTTGTTTTACATGAATTACTAATTGATGCCCAAAAAAGTTAAAATCTACCCAATCTTCTGTAGATCGACCTTCATTGCAATTTAAAATATCTCTATAAAATATTCTGCATTTTTCTAAGTTTTGAACTGGAATTGCTAGGTGGAAGGGTTGTATCATTATTATTTATTAAGGGTTATATAATAAGTTTTTTTAATTTCTGATTTGTAAATTCTTGTAAATCTTCAAAAAATAAAGTAAAGTCGTTTTCTAATTCTGGACTTAATTCTTTCAAATCTTCAATCGCTAAATCCATTTGAGATTTACCTTTGGTTCTGTTATTCATTCCTTTTAAAACTCTTTCAATTCCATCTTCAAATTGATAGTTGTATAAAATATCGTACTCTATCATATAGGTAATAAATTGCTGTGATTTTACAGGCAATTCAGTAGCTTTTTTAGTAAAAAGATTATAGATTCCTTGTGTATAAATATCTAACGGGATTACAGAATAATTGGTCCAATTTTTAGCTAAAAAATGGTCGTATAAAATATCTATAATTACACCATTATAGTGTCTGTAACGTTTATGTAATCTGCGTTTGCTTTTTCTAACAATTTCATGTGCATCTGTAAACGTATCTATTTCTCTATGTAAAAAAATACCTTGTTGTATTTCTTTTGAAAACATTAAAAAATTATTGCCTCTAATATGGTCTGCAATAAAGTTACCAATTAAAATATTAGTGTTGTTTTGTGATAAGTAAAGGTGTGCTAGGAAATTCATTTGCTAAAAGTAAACAAAAAACCACAATCATTTGATTGTGGTTTTTTGATATATCTATTAATGTAAGATTCTTATAATCTAAAGTTAATTATTCAACATTACAGGCATTACTAACATAGTAACTTGTTCTCCTTCATCTGTACCATCAATAGGAGTTAAAATTCCTGCTCTATTTGGTAAGCTCATTTCAATTAAAATTTCGTTAGAATTTAAATTGTTTAACATTTCACTCAAAAAACGAGAGTTAAAACCAATTTGCATATCATCACCTTGATAATCGCAACTTAAACGCTCATCTGCTTTGTTTGCAAAATCTAAATCTTCTGCAGAAATATTTAATTCTGTTCCTGCCATTTTTAAACGAATTTGGTGTGTTGTTTTACTAGAAAAAATAGACACACGTCTTACAGAGTTTAAAAAAGAAGCTCTATCTACGGTTAATTTATTTGGATTTTCTTTAGGTATAACAGCCTCGTAATTAGGATATTTTCCATCAATTAAACGGCAAACTAAAACTACATTGTCAAATGTAAATTTTGCATTGGCATCGTTATATTCTATAGTTACATCGCTTTCAGAACCTCCTAAAATACCTTTTAAAAGATTTAAAGGTTTCTTTGGCATAATAAATTCTGCAGTTTGATCTGCAGTAACATCGGTTCTAGCATATTTTACCAATTTATGTGCATCTGTAGCCACAAAAGTTAAACTTTGTGAGCTAAATTGAAAAAATACACCACTCATTACTGGGCGCAAATCATCATTACCCGCTGCAAAAATAGTTTTAGAAATAGCCGTTCCTAAAATATGCGCAGGCACAACTGTTTTACTTGGACTAGGTAAAGAAACCGCTTTTGGGAATTCATCACCACCAAAATAAGCCATGTCATATTTACCTTGGTCTGAGCTAATTTCTATCGTATTATCACCTTCTGTTTTGAAAGTTAAAGGCTGGTCTGGAAACGTTTTTAAAGTATCTAGTAATAAACGTGCAGAAACAGCTATAGAACCATTGCTGTCACTTTCTACATCAACCACAGAACTCATAGTGGTTTCTAAATCTGAAGCAGAAATTTTTAATTGATTTTCAGACAATTCAAACAAAAAGTTGTCTAAAATTGGTAAAGTATTATTACTATTTATAACGCCACCTAAAACTTGTAATTGTTTTAATAATTGTGAACTCGATACAATAAATTTCATTGATTTTCTTATCTTAATTAGTATTACAAATATAACTTTAATATGTGATTCTGAAAATTAATTTATTAACAGGTTATGAGCATTTTTGTTGATGAATTACAAAACGTTATAATTATGTTAATTCATTTATTTTAGATGATAAAAAAAGTACATTTGTTTGCATACATTTTGCTCTAAAAAAAAATAAATATCTCCTCGAGTGCAGTCGAGAAGCTTTACTTAGGTCTCGACTGCGCTCGACCTTACAATACATTTTATTTGAAACAATGAAAAAACGTGTACGCTTTATTATAGGGTTTTTACTAATTTCTACAACAATACTTGCTCAGAAACCTCCTAAATTAAACTCAAATCAAATTTACGAGAAAATTCAAAAATTAAATTTTTTAGGAACAGCTTTGTACATTGCAGCACATCCAGATGATGAAAATACACGTTTAATATCTTATTTAGCTAATAATGTTAAAGCAAGAACTGGCTATTTATCTTTAACACGTGGTGATGGAGGACAGAATTTGATTGGGTCAGAAATTAGAGAGTTATTAGGAGTTATTAGAACTCAAGAATTATTAGCAGCAAGAAATATTGATGGTGGTGAACAATTTTTTACAAGAGCCAATGATTTTGGTTATTCTAAACATCCAGATGAAACTCTAAAAATATGGAATAAAGAAGAAGTTTTAAGTGATATGATCTGGGTGATTAGAAATTTTAAACCAGATGTAATTATTAATAGGTTTGATCACAGAACTACTGGAACCACCCATGGGCATCATACAAGTTCTGCAATTTTAAGTGTAGAGGCTTTTGACAAAGTTGGCGATAAAAATCAATATTCGGCACAATTAAAATATATAGATACATGGCAACCCAAAAGATTATTTTTTAATACTTCATCTTGGTTTTATAGAAACCAAGAAGATTTTGAAAAAGCTACAAAAGGCAAACTGACTTCTTTTGATGTTGGGGTATATTATCCTTTAAAAGGGCTGTCTAATAACGAATTAGCATCTTTAGCAAGCAGCCAGCATTTGTGTCAAGGTTTTGGTAGATTAACTACAAGAGGTAGCCAAAAAGAATATGTAGAGTTTTTAAAAGGTGATAAACCTAAACATAAAAACAATATTTTTTCGGGAATAAATACCACTTGGAATCGACTTGAAAAAGGTGGTGAAATTGGCGATATTTTATACGAAGTAGAGAACAATTTCGATTTTGTAAATCCCTCTAAACATTTGCCAGCTTTATTAATGGCGTATTCAATGATTCAAAAATTAACAGATAATCATTGGCGAACGATTAAAGAGAATCAAATTAAAGAAATTATAGAGGCTTGTGCAGGTTTGTATTTAGAAGCGTCTGCAGAAACATCTTCTGCAACTCCTAATGATACTGTTCAACTTAGATTTGAAGCATTAAATAGAAGTAATACAAACATCGAATTAACATCTATAACATCTACAATTGATAAAAGAACCATTGTAAAAGAGTTGAATTTAGAGCAAAACAAAAGAGTTAATTTTACAGAAAATATTACTCTAAAAACAAGTTTTTACTCAGATCCTTATTGGTTAAGAAAAGAAGCTACATTAGGTATGTATGCTGTGGAAAACCAAAAATTGATTGGAAAACCAGAGACAGCAAGGCCTTCAAAAATACATTTCAATTTAATTGTTGATGAAACCCCAATTTCGATGACTAAAAATGTAGTAAGGAGATATGCAGAACGTGACAAAGGGGAAATTTACGAACCTTTTGAAATTTTACCAAAAATAACTACGAAACTAAAAGATAAAGTACTTATTTTTTCTGATGATCAGCCAAAGAAAATTCCTGTAGAGGTTAGATCTGGTGCTAATAACGTGTCAGGTAAAGTAAGTTTAAAAGCTCCAACAAGTTGGGATGTTTCTCCAAATGAAATAAATTTTAAAATTCAGCAAAAAAACGACAAACAAACTGTTAGCTTTTTGGTAACACCTCCAAAAAACCAATCTGAAGGGAAATTAGAAGTTGTGGCTATTTCTGATGAAAAAGTCTATAAGAAAGAATTGGTAGAAATTAATTACAACCACATACCAAAGCAATCTGTTTTACTAGCCTCTAAAGCTAAAATTGTGCGTTTAAATATTAAAACAGTTGGTAATAAAATTGGTTATATAAAAGGTGCAGGAGATGCCATTCCAGAAAATTTAAGACAGATTGGGTACTCAGTTTCAGAAATCAAGCCATCTACAATAACCTCTAATAACTTGCAAGATTTTGATGCTATTGTTTTGGGAATTAGAGCCTACAATGTAATAAAAGAACTAAAATTTAAACAAAAATATTTATTAGAATATGTAAAAAATGGAGGTAACCTGATTGTGCAATACAACACCAACAGAAATGTAGATGTTTTACCACCATTTCCGTTAAAACTTTCTAGAGATAGAGTTACAGATGAATTTGCAGAAGTAAGAATTTTAGATAAAACTCATTCGCTTTTAAATTTTCCAAATAAAATTACCGATGAAGATTTTAAAGGTTGGGTGCAAGAACGTGGTTTGTATTTTCCAAGTTCTTGGGATGAAAATTACACAGCAATTTTATCGATGAATGACAAAGGAGAAACGCCAAAAAACGGAAGTTTACTAATTGCAAAATACGGCAAAGGAAATTACATTTATACGGGGTTGAGTTTTTTTAGAGAATTACCTGCAGGGGTTTCTGGAGCTTATAAATTATTTGCAAATATGTTGTCTGTAGGGAAGGAGTAATTTTAAAGTTTCAAAGCTGCAAAGTTTCGAATTAGTAAAATTTGTTATCTCTGTAAAGGCAGGAACCTATAATAAGTTTATATGAAAAACAAATATCAAAAAAAATAAAACAAAGCAGGAAATAGCTTCAAAAAATAAATAAAGTGAATCAACAAAAATACACTTGGAAAAAAGCATATACTTTGGTTTTAGTAGCCAATCTAATTTACTTGATTATTTTTTATTTTATAACGAATTACTTTACCATTTAATCTATGGAAGTACAGAGTAAATTACATGCAATAGATTGGATTGTACTCTCTATAACTTTAATTTTTATAGTGGCTTATGGGACCTATGTGACCAGAAAAAACACCAACGTAACAGATTACATAAAAGGGGGTAGCGATTCTAAATGGTGGACTATTGGACTTTCTGTAATGGCAACACAAGCCAGTGCCATAACGTTTTTATCTACACCTGGGCAAGCGTTTCATAGCGGAATGGGGTTTGTACAATTCTACTTTGGTTTGCCTATTGCAATGGTTATCATTTGTGTGGTTTTTATTCCTATTTATCACAAACTAAAAGTGTACACTGCGTATGAGTTTTTAGAAGGTAGATTCGATTTAAAAACCAGGAGTTTAGCAGCTATTTTGTTCTTAATTCAACGTGGTTTAGCTGCAGGAATTACCATTTTCGCCCCAGCAATTATTTTATCTGCAGTTTTAGGATGGGATTTACTAATGCTAAATATCATTATAGGAATTTTAGTAATTATTTATACTGTTTCTGGTGGTACAAAAGCAGTAAATGTTACACAAAAACAGCAAATGATTATCATTTTTATAGGAATGCTGATAGCGTTTTTTATGATTATGAGTCAGTTGCCAGAAAACATTACTTTTAAAAATGCACTAGAAATTGCTGGCGCTAGTAATAAAATGGAAGTGTTAGATTTTTCTTTCGATTTAAGCAATAGATATACAGTTTGGACAGGAATTTTAGGAGGAACTTTTTTAATGTTGTCTTATTTTGGTACAGACCAAAGTCAGGTGCAACGTTATTTATCAGGTAAATCTGTTCTCGAAAGTCAGTTAGGGCTAATATTTAACGGTTTGCTAAAAGTACCTATGCAGTTTTTTATTTTGTTGATTGGTGTTATGGTGTTTGTGTTTTATCAATTTAATCCTGCACCGTTAAATTTTAATCCAGATGCCAATGATGAAATTAGAAAATCGAAATATGCGCAAGAATATAGCAACTTAGTAAGTAAACATAGAGAAATAGAAAAAACAAAAAAGGCAATTTTTGCAAATGGTTTTCAAGAAAACGAAAAACGAAGGGTGCAACAATTAAATGTTGCAGATTTACAAGTAAAAAAACAAGCTAAAGAAATTATAGACAAGATTGATGAAGAAAATCTTTTAAAAAAAATAGAATCTAATGATAAAGATTATGTGTTTATTCATTTTATTTTAAACAATTTACCAAGAGGGTTAATAGGACTTTTATTGGCCGTAATTTTATCTGCAGCGATGTCTTCTACAGCATCAGAATTAAATGCTTTGGCAAGCACAACTGCTATGGATTTGTATAAGCGAAATGTAACAGAAAATAAGACAGAAAAACACTTTGTAAAAGCCTCTAAATGGTTTACGTTAGCTTGGGGTATTATAGCCATTTCTGTAGCCTGTATTGCCAATTTATTCGATAATTTAATACAGTTAGTAAATATTATTGGGTCTATTTTTTATGGGAATGTTTTAGGTATTTTTCTATTGGCATTTTTTATTAAATTTGTGAAAGGAAATGCTGTTTTTATAGCAGCTTTAATTACGCAAACCATCATTATTGCTGTTTATCTTTTAGATTGGTTACCTTATTTATGGCTCAATTTGTTAGGCTGCGCTTTGGTAATGGGAATTGCCATAATTTTGCAAATATTTATTCCAACAAAAGAAAAATTAAAAATATAAACAGTATGAGTAAGGATTAAGTTATGATGCAAAAAAAAATTAAATGGGGTATTATAGGTTTGGGTAATATAGCCCATAAATTTGCTACAGACCTAGCAACCATAGATAATGCAGAATTAGTTGCAGTTGCTTCTAGAAGTCAAGAAAAGGCAGATGAATTTGCAAAAAAATATAATGCTAAGAATGCATACAACTCTTATGAAAAATTAGCAAAAGACCCAGAGGTTGATGCTGTGTATATTGCAACTCCACACAGTTTTCATAAAGAAAATTCTATACTTTGTTTACATCATAACAAAGCAGTTTTATGCGAAAAACCTTTTGCAATGTCTTGGCAAGAGGTACAAGAAATGATTGCAGTTTCTAAAGAAAAAAATGTTTTATTAATGGAAGCATTATGGACCTGTTTTTTACCACATTACAAGTATGTTTTAGATGTTTTTAGAAGTAAAAAGTTTGGAGAGCTAAAAGAGCTAAAAGCAGATTTTGGTTTTAATAGAGAATTTGACGAAAGTGATCGATTATTTAAAAAAGAAGTGGGTGGAGGCTCCTTGTTAGATATTGGTATATATCCAATTTTTGCTGCATTATCTACTTTAGGTGTTCCAAAAAATATAGAGGCAAATGCAAGTTTTTTTGATAATGGAGCAGACTCTGAATGTAATATGGTTTTCGATTATGATACAGTGAAAGCTTATTTAAACAGCACCATTAAAGAGAATACCAAAACAGAAGCTATTTTTACTTTTGAGGATGCAACCGTTATTATGAATACCATGTTTCATATGCCAACAACTTTAACCGTTATTAAAAATGGTAAAAAAGAAATCATAGATTTTGGATCTCAAACAATTGGTTATAATTTCGAGATTGAACATTTTAATCAATTAATAAGAGATAGTAAAAAAGAAAGTGATATTATGACTTTTGATTTTTCTGAAAAATTAATAAAAACTTTAGACGCTGTTAGAAAAATTATTGGATTAGAATACTAATTACTTAGTTCTATTTTAGAGTTACTTTCTTTTAACAAGTTTATATAATCCTCAGTTTTAAAAGCTTTACTACTAAACCTAGAAGTTCTGTTTTTTCCTTCACTTTGTCTTACAATAGATCTGGTAAAACGTCTAATTTCTTGTTTATTGGTTAGTATAAGACCTGGTATTGGAGCACTTTTGCCATGGCTATCTTTTGCAACCATTGTAAAATAAGAAGAGTTACAATGTTTGGTTTCGCCAGTTCTAATATTTTCAGATTCTACACGTAAACCAACAACCATAGAGGTTCTACCAGTGTAATTTACAGAAGCTTTTAAAGTAACCAATTCACCAACTTCTATAGGATTTAAAAAATCGACTCTATTTACAGAAGCTGTAACGCAATAATTAGCCGAATGTTTAGAGGCACAAGCAAAAGCAATTTGATCCATCAAATTTAAAATATAGCCACCATGAATTTTTCCACTAAAATTAGAATTAGAAGGCAACATTAATTCTGTAATTGTTAGTTGAGATTCTTTAATACTTTTAAATTTTTTAATCATTTGTCATGTTTTTACTTCTAAAATGTGGTGAGTCTTCTTGGGTTACTTTGGTAATAAAATATTTGGTGTCTCCTAACCAAAAGAAAGTAGCATAACGTTCTTTATAATTCAGTTTTACATATTTTCCTTGATATTTTTGTAAATCTTTTAGCACTTGTTCATTTTTATCTTCCACAGAAAAAATAAATATTTGAGCACCAGAAATTCCTTGACTAATTTCTCCTTCCCAAGTTTTTACCAAAATACCTTTTCTACTTATTTTAATTAATTCACCAGAACGTACACCTGTACTATAGGTAATCAAATATATAAAAAGGTAATATAAAACAGTTAGTATAATTGCGGTACTAACTAAAACGCCTATAATTTTTTTTATAATTCAAAAATACAAATCTTACTATTAGGAGAAGCATATTTTTTTAGTATTTATTTTTCGCTTTAATGGTTTTTTTCTTTAAGATATATTTTATTTTGTGTATCAAATTTTTGTAATTTTTTTAATTTCTAATAAAACATCATGTTTCATAAAATTATATTTAAAAAAAAAATTATCATTTAAAGAAATTTATTCAGTAATTTTAAAAATATTTACGACAATACCTAATATATCAATCTGATTAAACTTTAAATTATGAAAAAAAACTACTTTTTTAAATTTTTACTATTAGCCATACCTGTTTCTGCATTTATTTTACTTTCTTTTTCCGCTGGAAATCCAAATTCATTATCAGGCTCTCCAGGAGACAGTGGTGCAAACTGTACACAATGTCATACAGGTACAGCAAGTAAAAGTAATATTACAATAACTACAAATATTCCAACTACAGGTTACGAATTTAATACAGATTATACAGTTACATTAACCAATACAGATGGAGGTTCTAGAAATGGTTTTCAAGTAACAGCAGAAAGAGACGCAAACAATTCAAAAATCGGAACTTTTATTTCTACAAGTTCAGATACACAAACAGCTGCAGATAATTCAAGAATTATTCATACAAGTAACGGAAATTCACAAAGTTCATGGACTTTTAAATGGAAATCTCCATCGACTGAACAAGGTAGAATTACTTTTTATGGTTCATCTGTGTCAGGAAATGGTATTGGAGGTAATTCTGGAGATAAAGTTTATTTAGGAAGTTCTGTATCTACCCCTTCTTTAACGATTTCAGATGCAAAACGTTTAAATTTTGATATGTTTCCAAATCCAGCAACAGAAAATCTAAACATTCAATTACCTTCTGGTGTAGAAAAAGCATCTGTAGAATTTTATGATTACGTGGGTAGATTAACACTTTCTAAAAAAGTAAGCAATTTAGATAGTAAAATTGATGTAAATAGTCTTAGCAAAGGTGTTTATCTTTTAAAAGTGATTACAGATTCTAAAATTGGAAGTCAGACATTTATAAAAAATTAATTTTTTTTTAATTCTATATTTTAAAACCGATTGTAAGTAGAACAATCGGTTTTTTTATGCTTTTTTAAGTAAATTTGTCATTATTCTAAAAAGAAAAAATGAATTATATTTTATTTGATAGTGATGTTAGGCAAGCTCTATTACCATTAACATATACACGACCTGTTGCAGATATTAGAATTGGTATTTTAACCATTAGAGAAAAGTGGGAAAAATATTTAGGCTTAACCACAACAACCATTACAGAGGCTTATTTAGAAGAAAAATATCCAATTGTAGAGTTGGATACAAACATTCTTATAAACGCTTCTTTTTGCCCAACTAAATCATTGGTAGAAAAAGTAAAAAACTTGTCTAAAAATGAGGCAATTTTTAAAGGAGATGATGTAATTGCATTTTACACAACAGATTCTCAAGAAGAAGTAGATTTTGATGCTTACAATCAAATAGAATTCGAAGAAGAAATCATACAAATAAAAAATACTTGGGATATTTTTAGCTTGAATGGAAAAGCAATTCAAGAAGATTTTAATTTACTTACAGAAGGTAGAATATCTGAACCTATACCAGAGGGAATTGCAGTTTTAAATAAAGAAAATGTTTTTATAGAGCCAGGAGCAAAAATTGTTTTTTCTACATTAAATGCATCAGAAGGGCCTATTTACATAGGTAAAGATGCTTTAATTATGGATGGATCAGCAATTAGAGGCCCATTTGCCATGTGTAATAATGCTGTTGTTAAAATGGGGGCAAAAATATATAAAGACACCACAATTGGTCCCTTTTCTAAAATAGGAGGAGAGGTTAGTAATTCTGTTATTTTTGGCTATTCTAGCAAGGGGCATGATGGTTATTTAGGAAACTCTGTTCTTGGAGAATGGTGTAATTTAGGTGCAGACACCAACAATTCGAATTTAAAAAATAATTATGCTGAAGTAAAATTGTGGAGTTACGAAACCAATCGTTTTGCAAAAACAGGATTGCAGTTTTGTGGTTTAATAATGGGAGATCATTCTAAATGTGGTATCAATACCATGTTTAATACAGGAACAGTTGTTGGTGTAAGCGCCAATATTTTTGGTAGTGGTTTTCCAAGAAATTTTATACCTTCTTTTAGTTGGGGTGGTTCATCTGGTTTTACCGTTTTTCAAACAAATAAAGTTTATGAGGTGGTAACAGCAGTTTTAAAACGAAGAAATTTACTTTTTAATGATATAGATAAAAAAATATTAGACCACGTTTTTGAAGAAACAAAACAATACAGAAATTTTTAGTTTGGTTTAATTCTTTTCTATAATACTGCCAGAACCAATAGATTTGCTATCTATTTGTTTCGGATTTCCTTTGTAATATATGCTGCCAGATCCAATTAAATTGGCTTTAATTTTATTTTTTACAGTTGCTTTTACACTACCAGACCCTGCAATAGTTGCATTTATTTCGCTCGTAGTTAAATTGTAAGCTCTAATACTACCAGAACCAGCAATAGCACATTTTAAATTGTTAGTTATCCCTTTTAAATCAATGTTGCCAGAACCACCAATATTTACATTGGTTTCATCAGCATTTATACCTAATTCAATATTTCCAGAACCACCCAATGCAATACTTTCTATTTCAGACACAGTTACAGTAACTACCATTCTTCTAGTAGTTTTAACATTTGTGTTTTTTTTATACTTTATTTTTAAAGTACCACCACTTATTTCTGTTTCAATTAAAGGAATGATATTTTCTTCTCCTTTAAGGGTTATATTTCCTTCTGTTCCTTTAATCAAAACAACATCAAATGAGCCTCCAACAGTAATGGCATCATAATTAGATGTTGTTCTTTTTTCTATAATTATAGTTCCATTTCCTTTTACTTTTTTGTTGTTTCCCCACCAACTTTGTGCGTTTACAGAGAAAGAAAAAGCAATAAATAAACTAGCTAAAAGTATTTTTTTTGTCATCATTTTTTATGTTTTTTTTGATTGTTTTTGAAATTAATTTTCTTCAATTTTAACACTACCATATTGCGAGTTTATTTTTAGGCTTGCCTTCGAATTTCCTTTTCCATATTTACCTTCGTAGTATTTTTTAGTAGATTTAGAAATACTCTTGTAAAACTCTATATTATCATCATTTCTTTTAAAACTGCTGTATTGTAAATCAATTTCAAAATCAAAATTAATACCATTTTCTACCCCAATTCTAATGCCAGTGTACTGTGCATTAATATCTACTTTATCAAAAGTACTTTTTAAATCTTTAATAGTTAGAGAACCATAATCGGTGTCTATAGTTAATCGATTTCTTACAGTACCAAATCGCATGGTTACATAATCTGTATTTCCGTTAATTTGTGCGGCATCATTTATAGAAATAGAACCATAATCTTGATTAAAATCGATAGAACCAGCCTTGTCGAATTTCATGGTAGAATAATCTGCGTTTAACTTAATCCTTTCAGAATTATCTATCGTTAATTTAGAATAATCAATATTTACAGAACCTTCTTTTATTCTCTTTATAGAAGATGACGAGCAGTAATCTAAATTGATATTATTATTGTCTGAAGATAATTCTCCTACAGAAATTTTACCATAGTCGCAGCTAATTGATGCATCGCCATCTAAATCACCTAAATAGATACTACCGTAATCGTTATTTAAACTGACACTATTAGTTTTTGGCATTTTAACAATGTAATTTATTTTGTAATTCACATTTTTGCTATTGCCCCACCAAGACCAATTGCTTCGGTTTTTTTCTATAACAGTTTCAGCTTCAACGAAGTTGCTGTTTGCGTTAAAATTGATTTGTATCGCTTCTAACTTGCTTTCAACTTCATCTAAATCGTCACCTTTTACAGTTATTTGTACTTCAATTTCAACTCGATTTTTGTTCCAAGAGGTAATATTTAAATCTCCATATTTATTATTAATAGCTACTTTAGCATCTGCATTTACGCTATATTCTTTTGAAATAATTTTAGTTTTTTCGTGCTTTTCTTTATCAATACTTCCAAAAGTTACTAAGGGGATTAAGAAGGTTAATATGGTAATTTTATATATAAATTTCATCTTCTAAAAATTTTGGATTTTTAATTTGGTTTATTTGTTTTAGGGTTCTTTCTAAAATATCTAAGCGTCTTTGATAGTTTTTAATCATCGCACTAATAATTCTTTTTTGCTTGCCATTTTTAGTAAGTTCTTTAATAAAAACTTTGTAGCTGTCTTCTAATTCTTCTAGTTCGTCTAAAGCATTTTCTATAATGGTTTCTGTTTCTAAATTTCTTTTTTCCTCTATCGTTTTTAACTCTTGATTGATGGTAGATACAAAATAATCTTGCACTTCCTCCATTTTTGGAGAAACATCTGCCAAGTCTATCTGTTTTTTTTGATGATTGCTACCCAACCAAAAACCCAATATAAGAATAACAGAAGCTACAATTCTTAGCCATTTCCATGAGGTTTTTTGGTGTTTTTTAGATGCGTTTAACTTTTGTTCGAAGCGTTTTAAATGCCCTGAATGTGGTTTTACTAAATCAACATTATTATCAGAAAAAAATCGATGTAATTTATCTTTCATTAATTCTTGTTTCTATTATGTTATTGGCAAGTATTACTTGCTTTAATTTCTTTTTTGCTCTTGAAACTGTTGTTCTAACATTTTCATTGGTATAGTTTAAAATCTGTGCAATCTCTTCATAATCATAGCCTTCTATGAAATGTAAATTTAAAATGATTCTGTAATTTTCTTTTAAACTTTGTAGGCAATCATTTACTTTGCTTGTATTTAAAGTTTTGTAATCTATGGTTTTTTCCTCTTCATTTTCTGTAGGAATTACTTCCATCTTAATTTCAGAGTACCTATTGTTTTTCTTTAATTGCGTTAAACTTTTATTAATAACAATTCTTTTTAACCAAGCTCCAAAAGTAACTTTACCTTTATACATATGTATTTTTGTAAAAGCGGCTAAAAAAGCTTCTTGCATAATATCTTCTGCTTCAAAACGGTCTTTTAAAATACGATAAGCAACATTGTACATTGCCATATAATAGCATTTGTACAATTCTAACTGCGCATTTTTATCGTCTTTTTTGCAGCATTCTATAAGGTTGGTTATATGTGGTTGATTTGTTTTCAATAAAACGTTTCTATACTAGAGACAGAGTGATCTTTAAATTGTGACACTTTTCTAAAAATAAAAATAAACTTTTTATTTTAAGTAACTATTTTAAGAAGAAAGGTAAACGAACGTAATATTTATCCTAAAATTTATTGATTTGAAGTTTCTAAAATTTTACTTTCTAGGTTTATAAAACCATATAAGCTGCTATCTAATAAATGAGAAGGATAAACGTTTTGCAAAGCATTCACCATAACAGTACTTCTGTTTGGAAAATCTTGCTACCAATGGTGAATTATTTTTTCCACCAGCATAGACAAACCATAATTTTATCGCCATTTTCTATCATACCAAATAGCTCTACAGCTTTAGCAACAGCATTTAGTATTTTTTTGTGGTTTGCTTAATTGTTTCCATTAATACAAAAATAATATTTAGCATGCTATCATCAAATCCTTTGGCACAACAATTGTTTTAATAATAATAGATAATAACTGTTTTTGTTTTTAAATTATTGAAAATCAAAATATTAAGTTTAATGAAAATGATGTTGATTTTTCGGAATAAAAAAATCAATGTCAGTATGACAGATATATAGAAGATGAGCAAACCAAAAAGAATACATATAGACAATTTGTCGCTAAATAGTATGCTGAATGAAGATTCTGAGTTAATTCCTTTAATGACTCCAGAAGATGAAGAAATTATAAATAATGAAAGTGTACCTACAACTTTACCCATTTTACCACTTAGAAATACGGTTTTATTCCCTGGTGTTGTAATACCAATTACAGCCGGTAGAGACAAATCTATTCAGTTAATAAAAGACGCAAATAAAGGCGATAAAGTAATTGGAGTAGTAGCACAAAAAAATGAAGATGTAGAAGAGCCAACCTTAAAAGATATACACCAAACAGGTGTGGTTGCTCAAATTTTACGTGTTTTAAAAATGCCTGATGGGAATACAACTGTAATTATACAAGGTAAAAAACGTTTTGAAATTGATACTGTTCTGCAAGAAAAACCGTATTTAAAAGCTACTGTAAAAGAGGCTTTTGAAGACAGACTTGTAGAAGATGAAAAGGAATTTGAAGCGATTATAGAATCGATTAAAGAGCAAGCTTTAGAGGTAATTAAAGAAAACCCTATGTTGCCTACGGAGGCTTCTTTTGCAATTAAAAACATTAAATCCAACTCATTTTTAGTGAATTTTATTTCTTCTAATATGGATTTAAGTGTGATTCAGAAACAAGTTATTTTAGAAAAAGATAACTTAAAAGAACGTGCATTATTAGCTCTAAAAAACTTAAATAAAGAGCTTCAAAAATTAAAATTGCGCAACGATATACAGTCTAAAACTAGAGAAGATTTAGACCAACAGCAACGCGAATATTACTTAAATCAACAATTAAAAACCATACAAGAAGAGTTAGGTGGCGTTTCTAACGACCAAGAGTTAGAAGAAATGCGCAAAAAAGCCAAAACCAAAAAGTGGACTAAAGAAGTAAACGAAACTTTTACAAAAGAGTTGAGTCGCTTAAAAAGAATGAATCCACAAATGGCAGAATATGGTGTACAAAGAAGTTATCTAGAGTTGTTGTTAGAGTTGCCTTGGGGAGAATATACAGAAGATATTTTCGACTTAAAAAGAGCAACTAAAATTTTAGACAGAGACCATTTTGGTTTAGAAAAAGTTAAAGAAAGAATTATAGAACATTTAGCAGTTTTAAAACTGAGAAATGATATGAAATCTCCAATTATCTGTTTGTATGGACCTCCAGGAGTTGGTAAAACATCTTTAGGAAAATCTGTTGCAGAGGCTTTAGGGCGTAAATATGTTCGTATGTCTTTAGGAGGTTTAAGAGATGAAGCAGAAATTAGAGGACATAGAAAAACATATATAGGTGCAATGCCTGGTCGTTTAATCCAGAATTTAAAAAAGGCAGAAAGTTCTAACCCTGTTTTTGTATTGGATGAAATTGATAAATTAGGTCAAAGTCATCAAGGAGATCCATCTTCTGCAATGTTAGAAGTTTTAGACCCAGAGCAAAACACTGCTTTTTATGATAACTATTTAGAAGTTGGTTACGATTTATCTAAAATACTTTTTATAGCAACAGCTAATAATTTAGGCCAAATTCCTTGGGCTTTGCGCGATAGAATGGAAATTATTAATGTAACAGGTTATACAATTGAAGAAAAAGTAGAAATAGCCAAAAGACATTTATTACCAAAACAATTAAAAGAACATGGTTTAACAACCCAACATTTAAAGTTAGGAAAAAAACAAATAGAAACTATTGTAGAAGGCTATACAAGAGAATCTGGTGTTAGAGGCTTAGAAAAACAAGTTGCAAAAGTGGTGCGTTTTGCAGCAAAATCTATTGCTATGGAAGAAGATTATAATATAAGCCCAACCCAAGAAGACGTAGAAAAAATATTAGGAACTCCAAGAAATAGAGATAAATATGAAAATAATGGAGTTGCTGGTGTAGTTACTGGCTTAGCCTGGACAAGTGTTGGTGGAGATATTTTATTTATAGAATCTATATTATCTAAAGGAAAAGGAAATCTTTCTATAACTGGTAATTTAGGAAATGTTATGAAAGAATCTGCAACAATTGCTTTGCAATACATTAAATCGAACGCAGAAGAGTTTGGTATAAAACCAGAAATTATAGAAAAATACAACGTGCATATTCATGTGCCAGAAGGTGCTACACCAAAAGATGGTCCAAGTGCAGGTATTACTATGTTAACCTCTTTGGTTTCTTCTTACACACAACGTAAAGTTAAAAATAAATTAGCCATGACCGGCGAAATTACTTTGCGTGGTAAAGTATTGCCAGTTGGTGGTATTAAAGAAAAAATATTAGCTGCTAAAAGAGCTAATATTAAAGAAATAATTCTTTGTAACGATAATCGAAAAGATATTTTAGAAATAAAAGAAAGCTATTTAAAAGGCTTAACTTTTCATTATGTTACAGATATGAAACAGGTTATAGAAATAGCATTAACCAAACAAAAGGTAGACAATGCTAAAAAATTAGACTAATAAAAAAAGCCTCCAACTAGTTTAAAGTTGGAGGCTTTTTACTTTAAATAAAGTCCCTTTTCTAACAGCAACCAGAATTTGGTTTGCAACTATTTACCACACCATTGGCTGTAATTCTCACTTTTGGTTTTTCTGGAATGTTACAGGCATCTAAAGCCAAACAAGCGGTCTTTTTAGAGGTTAATAGAAAATTGGTTCCGTTAAAATCTAAACCATACTTTCCAATTGTTTCTTTTCCTTGATATTCTACTTCAATTTCTAAATTATCTAAGTTGAATTGCTTTTCAGATAACTCAATAATACTTATTAATTTTTCTGGATGCAGTCGATGATCATAATCATTGGCTTCCCAAAGTTGAAAACTAATCACGTTTTCTTCTCTAATTTTGCCTCCACAATCTATAAATACCTTAGTTATTTTACCAATTTCGGTCACATGAAAATGGCTAGCAACTATTTCTCCATTTGGTAATTCAAATGCAATTGTATCTAATTTTTTTAAGTGATTTTTAATGTCTAATAATTTCATAATATATAATTTTTTAACAGCAGGTGTTTTCTGTTATGTTATTGATAAACGTGTTTAATGTATTTTTTATGTTTAGCCAATTATCTTCGTTTATACAATAACAAACACTTGTGCCTTCTATGTTTCCTTTAATAATTCCTATTTTTTTTAGCTCTTTTAAATGTTGAGAAATGGTAGGTTGAGCCAAACCAATTTTTGTTACCAAATCTCCACAAACACAACTTTTTAATTTTAGTAAATATTCTAATATGGCAATTCTTGCAGGATGCCCTAAAACTTTAGCAATATTGGCAATATTATTTTGTTGTGCAGTAAATATTTCTGATTTGGTAAGTCCCATGTTAATTTATTTATTGCAATATTACGATTAATAACTTAAAAGTGAAGTAATTTTACATTTTTTTTTTAAAGAAATATGAATAGTTATTCTATAACTTTAGATATAATAAATCGTTTAATCTAGTTTCTGTTTCAGAAATAGGAAAATCGTACAAAGCAATTTTTTGAAAGCCTACTTTTTTATAAAACGATAGTGCTCTATAATTTTTAATCCAAGTGTATAGCCAAATACCTTTTTGATTGTTTTTTTTACAGAGTTCTAGGTTAAATTTAAAAAGCTCAATCCCTAAACCTAAACCATAAAAGTCTTCTAGCAAATAAAAACGCTCTAATTTAGTAACATGGTTAGAGGCTATATGTTCATTTTTTTGGTTGAATATAACTTTAGAGAAACCTGCTAAAGATTGGTTATGATAAATTAAATGATATTGAAATTGAGGATTTGTAATTTCACTCAATAATTGTTTCTCATTAAAATTTGTTTGGATATACGTATCCATAATTTTTTTTGGAATTGCGTCTTTATGAGGAACAAAAAAAGCTTTTTTGCCAACTTCTGTTAAAGCCTTAACATCTTTAATCTCGGCTTTTTTTATGGTAAATATTGTCAAACTTTAATTTTTATAAATTTGCGCCTTAAGCGAAGATCTCTTTTAATTATTACTTCGATTTTTTTCTTTTTGAAACATATTCTTTTTTAATTTTACTTTACCATTTTTCTATCATGTACTGTTAAAAAATGGTATTCAACCTTCATTTAAATAAAACTTTTAGCTACTCATTTTTTTTTTGAATCCTACTTTTATTCTTCTCGAATTGCCTACAACTAAAATAATATAAAACGTTCACATATTTTATTTTAGATATTAAACTAATTTAGTTGTTTTTCTTGTGAAAGTCAAATACAAAACCTCAATGCTTACACAAAGAGGTTTTAGTTTTTATAGATTTCTGCCTGTGCAGAAATGATAGAAAGAATTATTTAATCAATTCGTAAGAACGTTTGATAAAGTTTGTTAAATCTTCACCATGTAATAAGTTTTGAGATAATTTAGCCAAATCAAAAGCTTGAGAAATTAAACCTTTTTGTTTGTCTTCATCTGCCGCTAAAATTTCAGAAACTAATGGGCTGTTGGTATTTACCACCAAGTTGTACATATCTGGCATATTGCCCATTCCCATCATTCCACCTCCGCCAGAAGCTTGCATTTCTTTCATTCTACGCATAAATTCTGGTACTGTAATTATAAAAGGAGAAGAATTAGAATCCATAGCTTCTAACTGAACCTTGTAAGCAGAATTGTTTACAGCCCCTTCAATTACAGGTTTTAGTTTTTCTTTTTCCTCGTCAGATAATTTAGAAATTACATTATCATCTTTTTTAATTAAATTATCTGCGTGGTCTGCATCAACTCTAGAAAACTTAATTTTTCCATCCCCAGAAGTTTCTAATTTCTGCATTAAATGAGAAATTATTGGCGAGTCTAACAACAATACTTCATAACCTTTTGCTTTGGCTTCTTGTATATAGCTGTGTTGTGCATCTTTATTGGCTGCATATAAAATTACATGGTTGCCATCTTTGTCTGTTTGTGTGTCTTTCGTTTTTTCGATAAATTCATCAAAAGTGAAAAAAGTATCATCTACAGTTGGGTATAAAGCAAACTTTTTGGCTTTGTCAAAAAACTTGTCTTCAGAGAGCATACCGTATTCAATAATCACTTTAATATCGTTCCATTTTTTCTCAAAATCTTCACGATCTTTTTTAAATAAAGATGTTAATTTATCTGCTACCTTTTTAGTAATGTAACCAGATATCTTTTTAACAGCACCATCTGCTTGTAAATAAGAACGAGAAACGTTTAATGGAATGTCTGGAGAATCAATTACCCCTTTTAGCATTTGTAAAAAGTCTGGTACAATACCTTCTACATTGTCGGTTACAAATACTTGATTTTGATACAGTTGAATTTTATCTTTTTGCATGTCTAAGTTTTGAGACAGCTTTGGGAAGAATAAAATACCTGTTAAATTAAAAGGGTAATCTACATTTAAATGAATGTGAAATAAAGATTCTTCAAATTGCATTGGGTACAATTCTCTGTAAAAGTTTACGTAATCTTCATCACTTAAATCTGCTGGTGCTTTTGTCCAAGCAGGGTTTGTGTTATTGATAATATCATCTACCTCAATTTGTCTATGAGGTTCTGTAGTTTCTTTACCATCTTTATCTTTAGTGGTTTTTGGTTTGTGTGCAGGATCGTTTATTTTTTTCATTCCAAATTTAATTGGCACTTGGTTAAAACGATTGTATTTGGTTAATAAACCACGAATTTTACCTTCTTCTAAAAACTCTGTAGAGTCTTCTGCAATATGTAACACAATTTCTGTACCTCTGTCAGATTTATCATGCTCCTTTAAGGTGTATTCAGGAGAACCGTCACAAGTCCAATGTGCAGCAGGTTCGTCTTTAAACGATTTTGTAATTATTTCAACTTTATCAGCTACCATAAAAGCAGAGTAAAAACCTAGACCAAAATGCCCAATTACACCTGTATCATTTTTGTCGTCTTTGTATTTTTCTAAAAATTCTTCTGCACCAGAAAATGCAATTTGATTAATGTATTTTTCTACTTCATCAGCAGTCATACCTAAACCTTGATCTTTAATGGTTAAGGTTTTAGCATCTTTATTAATGCTAATTTCTATTTTGGCATCTCCTAATTCTGTTTTTGCTTCTCCAATAGAAATAAGGTGTTTTAATTTTGTTGTGGCGTCTGTTCCATTAGAAATCAATTCGCGTAAAAAGATTTCGTGGTCTGAATACAAGAATTTTTTAATCAGCGGAAAAATATTTTCTACTGATACATTAATGTTTCCTTTGCTCATAATTTTATGTTTATTTTAGTTTTTGTTAATGTCATTTTGAGTGATTATTTTTTTTAAAAATCGTATCGAAAAGCTTTAATTATTCTCGATACAATTTTTTATTCCTAAAAATTCAATCAAACTGACAAACAGTTATTTTTTATAATTTGATTTTAAATAGTCAAAAAAAATACCAAAAAGAGGTTTGTGACAAGATGACAGAAATTGATGCGTTTCGTCAGTTTTTAATCAAAAAAAATATTCCTGAGTATCTGACTAAAATATTTGTTTAAATTGTCATTCCTTTGAAAATGAGAATCTAAATAAATTGTCTATTTTAGCTAACCACAATAAACACATAACTAAAATTACAATATTATGTATAATTCTAAAATAGCAGGGTTAGGATATTATGTTCCAGAAAATGTTGTTACCAACAACGATTTAAAGGAATTTATGGATACCTCAGATGAATGGATTCAGGAAAGAACAGGTATACAAGAAAGACGCTGGATAGACCCAAAAACAGATGATACTACAGCTGTTATGGGGGCAAAAGCTGCAAAAATAGCTATAGAAAGAGCAGGCTTAACCAAAGATGATATCGATTTTATTGTGTTTGCAACTTTAAGTCCAGATATGTATTTTCCTGGAGGTGGTGTGCAAATTCAAGATTTATTAGAAATGCCAACTATTGGTGCATTAGATGTTCGTAACCAATGTTCTGGTTTTATATATGCCATGTCTGTTGCAGATCAATTTATAAAAACAGGGATGTATAAAAATATTTTGGTCATTGGTGCCGAAAATCATTCTGGTGGATTAGAAAAATCTACAAGAGGTAGAGGTGTTACTGTTATTTTTGGTGATGGAGCAGGAGCTGCAGTTTTAACAAGATCTGAAGCAAAAGGAAAAGGTATATTATCCTCACATTTACATTCTGAAGGGAAACATGCAAGAGAATTGATGTTAGACGGACCATCAACCCAAAGATGGGTGCCAGAAATTTTAGAAGCAAATGATCCTGATGATGTATCTTATTTTCCATACATGAATGGGCAATTTGTTTTTAAACACGCTGTAACTCGTTTCTCTGAAGCAATTATTGAAGGTTTACAAGCCAATAATTTACAGAAAGAAGATATTGATATGTTAATTCCACATCAAGCCAACTTACGTATTGCTCAGTTTATACAAAAGAAGTTTCAATTACCTGATGATAATGTATATAACAATATCATGAAATATGGAAATACAACAGCAGCCTCAGTAATTATAGCTTTAACAGAGGCTTGGGAAAAAGGTAAAATTAAAGACAACGATTTGGTTGTTTTAGCAGCTTTTGGGAGTGGTTTTACTTGGGGTAGTGTAATTATTAGATGGTAAAAGCACCATATATTTACTAGAAAAAGACTTGTTTTTAAACGAGTCTTTTTTTATTCACAATGAATTTTTTTAGGTATTATTTTTTAAATACAATTGAAACATAAATTATTGTTAATATTTAGTAATTGATAAATTTTCGTTTATTATTTATTTAAGTTTGTTAAACAAAAAATCAAATCATGAAATCAGCTAGCTTTAAAATTTTAGTATTTACATTGATATTATTTTTAATTTCAAATTCATCTGTAACTGCACAGAATTTTAATGGAAAAGCCATTTATGTTTCTAAATCTAAAATGGAATTAGGCAATTGGGGAGCAAGACTAAGTGAAGCACAAAAAAAGCAAGTTGCTGCAAGATTGAAAAATAGACTCGAAAAAAAGTACATATTAACTTTTAACAAACAGGAAGCCTCTTTTAAAGAAGACACAAAAATTGATGCTATTTCTGGTGCGACAGATTCTTGGGGAGCTTATTTTTCTAGGGGTGAACAGTATAAAAATATTAAAACTACCCAATTGATACAAAGCCAAGAGTTTTATGGCAAACGTTTTCTAGTAAAAGATAATTTATATAAAATAGATTGGGTTTTAGGCACAGAAACTAAACAAATTGGAGCGTATACATGTTACAAAGCAAAAGCATTTATACCTAATATAGAACTAAATTGGTATAATTTTTCTTGGAGCGATTTAAGAAATGAAGAAAATACCGATTCAGATAAAAAAGAAAATATGGTTGTGGTAGAAGCTTGGTATACATCACAAATTCCCTTGGCACATGGCCCTGGAGAGTTTTGGGGTTTACCAGGTTTAATTTTAGAAGTTAACGTAAATAACACCACTCTTTTATGCACCGAAGTAACTATCAGTAAAGGAGAATCTGTGCAGATAGAGGCTCCAGATAGAGGTACAGAAATTACCAAAGAAAAATATTCTAAAACCATTCGAAAAAAAATGGCTGAAATGAGAAATAATAGAATGCGAAGAAGAGGTTAATTTTTTGTAATTTAGCGCTTGTATATTTTAATAAATTACTATTCTAATGCCAAAAAAATATAAGGTACTTTTAGTTTTATCAAACTTGTTTTTGTTAGTATTTATTTTCAACATTTTTGTAAAGTTTATTGTGTTTTCTAGTAGTTGGTTTAACTCACTTTTTATTGCATTTTTTTGTATTGTAAATATAGCTATTGCCTTAAAGGCAGCTATTAGTAATACAGATAAAAAATAAAAAATCTGAAGCTACAAAACTTCAGATTTTGTTTTAATTCAAATAAATTACTTTTTAATGAAGACAAAGTAATTACTTTATAGACGTATTATTTTTAAAAGTGTTTCTTCATTTTAACTTCCTTAACTAAAACTTAACATAATGTCTAAAAAAACACTCGTTATTGGTGCTTCTTTAAAAACAGAAAGGTATTCTAACAAAGCCATTAATTCACTTACAAATAAAAATATAGAAGTGGTTGCAATTGGTTTAAGAAAAGGAACTGTTGCGGGCGTTTCTATTGATAAAGAAAATATAAATTATAATAATATACATACAGTTACTTTGTACTTAAAACCAGAGAGGCAAGAGGAATATTATAAGTACATTATTGGTTTACAACCAAAAAGAGTAATTTTTAATCCAGGTACAGAAAACTTTGATTTTATAAAATTACTAAAAGAGAATGGAATAAAAAGTGAAATAGCTTGTACTTTGGTGCTTTTGTCAACCAATCAATATTAATGTGCTACAGAAAATACAGCGCCTGGAGTTGCTAAAGACACATTTTTAAATACAGTACTAGCTTCTTTCTTAAACGCACTAATATCTGTATATCTACCAGAATAATGCCCAACAATTAACTGACCCACATTAGCATTTTTAGCAATTTTTGCAGCCTCAATGCTTGTAGAGTGTTTTGTTTTTTTTGCCAAATCTTCTCTGTCATTTAAAAATGTAGCTTCATGATATAATAAATCTACCTCTTTAATAATAGGTACAATATCTGGTTTATAAGCAGTATCACTGCAAAAAGCAAAACGTAAAGGTTTTGGTGGGTCTATGGTAATTTCTTTGTTTTTTACAACTTCTCCAGAAGGTAAAACAACATCTCTACCAGCTTTTATGTTTAAATAATCTGCTTTGTCAATTTCTGGATAACCACTAATGTTTAGCATATTTAATTTACGTGGTTTTTCTTTTTCTATAAACAAATAGCCATTTGTGTAAATTCTGTGTGTTAACGGAATTGTTTTTACACACACTTTATCATCTTCGTAAATCAGTTCACTTTCTTTAGAAGATAATTCATGAAAAATCATATTGTATTTAGCATGAGATTCAGAGATTTTAAGCATTTGTAAAGTTGCATTTTTTATCCCTTTTGGACCAAAAATATGCATATCTTTTTCTCTGCTTAAAATACCATAGGTAGATAATAAACCAACCAAACCATAAAAATGATCTCCATGTAAATGGGTGATAAAAATATGGTTTATTTTAGAAAAACCTACCTTATACTTACGCATTTGACGCTGTGTACCTTCGCCACAATCTATTAAAAAATGACGATTGTTGATTTCTAAGTATTGTGAAGTTGGAAAAGCGTTTACACGCGGTGTTGCAGAGTGGCAACCAAGTATGGTTAATTTTATCATTTAATAACAAAACGTTTAGAAATAACTTTCTTTTTATTTTGAATGCTATAAATGTACATGCCTGTTACTAAATTGTCTTTGTAAAAATTAAGAGAATTTTTACCAATTTTAGCTTTTATTGTTTTTTTATAAACGGTTTTACCCAAAATATTTTTTACAGTAAAGTAAATATCAGAAGTGTTTATACTATTAAATGTAATTTTTGTAGAGTTTGTAAAAGGATTTGGGGCAGCAGATAATGTGTTAATGGTTTTTTCTTGAGAAAACCCCACAAATGAAATGCTTAAAATAAAAATAAAAAGTATTTTTTTTATCATATCAAAACTATTTTAAAAACCCAATTCTCTTTCTATGGCTTCCATCTCTAAAATATCTTCTGCTTCTAGCAAAGTAGGTACAATATTTATAGATTCAGAAAAATCATCTGAGTTTAAGTACGAACATACTATCACAAATGATATGCCATTTTCCTTTATTTGTTCGGCTATATCCAAAAATAATAAAAAATCTTTGTTACCCGTGTTAATATTCTCAGAAAAGTAAATTACTAAATGTTCGTTTTCTAAATCATTTATCTTTTCAGAAAACACTTTAAAAAAAACAGTAAAGTCTTTTTCATCAGAATTTATAAGGGTATAATTTGCTTTTTTATCAATATTCATTTTATCTTTTTATTTGCTGTGCGAGTAAATAAATTACTGCCATTCTTACTGCAACTCCATTTTCTACTTGATTCAATATTATAGAATCGTTAGAGTCTGCAACATCGCTTGTAATTTCTACCCCTCTGTTAATGGGACCTGGATGCATTATTACAATTTTTTTGCCAAGGTTGTCTAAAATTTCTTGATTGATACCAAAAAGCTGTGTATACTCTCTTGTTGATGGAAAGTATTTAATATCCATACGTTCGTGTTGTACACGTAGTACATTCGCAACATCACACCATTCTAAAGCTTTTTTTAGGTTGGTTTCTACAGTTACCCCTAAACTTGCAATGTGTTTAGGTATTAATGTTGTTGGTCCGCAAACTTTTACTTGAGCACCTTGTAATTGTAAGGCAAAAATGTTAGATAAAGCTACTCTAGAATGAAGAATATCGCCAATAATAACAATTTTTTTTCCTTTTACAGAGCCTAGTTTTTCTCTAATAGAATAAGAGTCTAATAAAGCTTGTGTTGGGTGTTCATGAGTACCATCACCAGCATTTATAATTTTTGCATTTACATGTTTAGATAAAAATACACCTGCACCAACATTTCCATGTCTCATTACTACAATATCTACTTTCATAGATAAAATATTGTTTACAGTATCTATGAGGGTTTCTCCTTTTTTGACAGAGGATTGTCCTGCAGAAAAATTAATAACATCTGCAGAAAGTCTTTTTTCTGCCAACTCGAAACTTAACTTGGTACGTGTACTATTTTCGAAAAATAAATTGGCAATGGTAATGTCTCTTAAAGAGGGTACTTTTTTTATAGGTCTATTGATTACCTCTTTAAAATGATCTGCAGTTTTAAAAATAACATCTATGTCAGATGGTTTTAAATACTTTATACCTAGTAAATGTTCTACGCTTAATTCTGACACAATATAATTTTTAAGTTAGCGGTTATTTTATGATTTTTTATCATTTTATATTGATGCTATTTAGGCTCTATAAAAACACCATCTTTTTTATGTGTTTCTTTCCAACTTACCAAAACTCTTTCTTCGTTAATTGCATCTACTTGTCTGCCTCTATAGTTAGGTTGTATTGGTAAATGTCTGCTAAAACGTCTGTCTATTAACACCAATAACTCTATATGTTCTGGTCTTCCGTATGATTGAAGTGCTGTTAGAGCAGCTCTAATACTTCTTCCAGAAAATAAAACATCGTCTATAATTACTACTTTTTTACCTTCAATTAAAAAGTTCATTTGATTGGTTTCTGCAGCTAACGGTTTTTCTTTTCTTCTAAAATCGTCTCTATAAAAAGTAATGTCTAAAAGTCCTAATTCTAGGTTTTTAATTTTGTAGGCAGTTTTAAGCAAGTCTGCTAATCTATTTGCTAAATAAGTACCTCTTGGTTGTAAACCAATTAAAACAGTATTTGAAAAATCATCATGGTTTTCTATTAACTGGCAAGCCAATCTATGAAGTATAATTTCAATATCTTTTGAGTTAAGTAAGGTTTTTTTGCTCATAAGAATGCTATCAATTTAGGTTGATAGTTATTGAAAATCAAAATTAACGTAAAAATATCTATGCACAAAATTATTCTCTACTAAATACCACACTTGTGTTGTTAATTAAATTGTTGAAAACAAAAACCAGGTTTTTAAATGTACAGCTAGACTTATAGTATTTTTAATGTAATAATTCAAATCACATAGTTATGTCTCTATTAAAATTTGAATCGATGCTTAAAACGAATAACGTTTATTTTTTCGATTTGGTTGAGTTTGAGGAAATTATAATTCATTATTTAGATGCTGGTAAAGTATCTTTAGCAAAAAAAGCGATTAAATTAGGCTTAGAACAACACCCAGCTTCTGTAGACCTTAAATTGTTAATGGTGGAGCTTTATATTACTGATAATGAAGTTGATAAAGCATCTAATTTATTAAAGAAAATAGAAAAAATTGCTCCTACTAATGATGAGGTTTTTATACAAAAAGCAACCATAAGTTCTAAAAAAGGGAAGCATAAAGAAGCTATTGATCATTTAAAAAAGGCATTATCTTTAACAGACGATAAAGTAGATGTTTGGTCTTTAATAGGCATGGAATATTTATACTTAGACGATTTTGAAAGGGCACGTTTCAATTTTGCCAATTGTATAGAGGTTAATTTTGAAGATTATTCTGCATTGTATAATATTGTGTATTGTTTTGACATGGAACAACAGCATGAAGATGCTGCAAAATATTTAAATACTTATATAGATAAAAATCCTTATTGTGAGGTTGCATGGCATCAATTAGGAAGACAGTATTTTATTTTAGAAATGTATAAAGAGGCTTTAAATGCTTTTGATTATGCTGTCTTAATAGATGAGTCTTTTATTGGTGGCTACTTAGAAAAAGCAAAAACTTTAGAAGCATTAGGTAATTACCAAGAAGCGATAGATAATTATATGGTAACCCTAGAATTAGATGACCCAACTGCTTTTGCGTACACAAGAGTAGGAGAGTGCTATGAAAAATTAGAGCAAACAGATTATGCAATTTCTTATTACAAAAAGGCTGTTCATGAAGATCCATTGCTGGATAAAGCTTGGGTTCGTTTAACGAATTTATATTACCATTTAGAAAATTACGAAAAAGCGGCATATTATATTGCTAAAGCTCTAAAAATAGATGATGATAATGCTTTGTATTGGAAATACTATGCCAATATCAACTTAAAACTAAACTTTTTTGAAGAAGCCGTTAACGGATTTTATAATTGCTTAAAATTAGATAAGAAATCTATAGAAGTTTATATAGGTTTAATTGATGTTTTAACGTTTTTAGGTGAATTTAATGATGCTTTAAAGTATCTTATAGAAGCTAGAAAATCATATGCAAATTTTGCAGAAATAGAATACAGGTTGGCAGGTTTGTTTTTTGTTTTAAATAAAGAAAAATATGCTAAAAACCACCTTATTAACGGGTTAAAGATAGATTATAGCTATCATCATATTTTAAACGAGTTGTTTCCAGTTGTTTTAAACAATAAAAAAATACAGAAACTAATTATAAATTTTAAAAAAGCAATAGAGTAGTTTTTATTTAAAAAACTGTTTAGATTCTTCCCAAAAAACATCCATTTCTGTTAAGGACATATCAGAAAGTTGTTTGTTTTGTTTTTTAGCAGCTTTTTCTAGATACTGAAACCTTTTTATAAATTTTTTATTGGTTTTTTCTAATGCATTTTCTGGATTTACATCAATAAAGCGTGCGTAATTTATCATAGAAAAAAGCACATCTCCAAATTCTTTTTCAGTATTTTCTGTATGACCAGCTTTTATTTCCTCGTTTAATTCGGCTAATTCTTCTTGTACTTTTTCCCAAACTTGTGCTGGTTTTTCCCAATCAAAACCAACACCAGCAACTTTTTCTTGAATTCTACAGGCTTTAACAACAGCAGGTAAACTTTTTGGAACCCCTTCTAAAACAGAAGTTTTTCCTTCTTTTAGTTTTAAGTTTTCCCAATTTCTTTTAACATCTGCCTCATTTTCTACTTGTACATCTCCGTAAATATGGGGATGCCTGTCTATTAACTTATCAGAAATAGAATTAGCCACATCTGCAATGTCAAAAGCTTTTTTTTCGCTACCAATTTTTGCATAAAAAACAATGTGCAGTAAAACGTCTCCTAATTCTTTTTTTATTTCTGGTAAGTCGTTATCTAGAATGGCATCTGCTAATTCGTAGGTTTCTTCTATTGTTAAATGGCGCAAACTTTGTAATGTTTGTTTTTTATCCCAAGGACATTTTTCCCTGAGATCATCCATAATATCTAACAATCTGTTAAACGCTTCTAATTGTTCTTTTCTGCTATTCATTTTAGAATTTAAAAGTTTTTGAAGCTTCAATTTTTAAAATTTCTCAACTGCTTTTCAAGCTTATTTTGAAATCTTTTTTTGAAAATAAAATATTTTTGCTAACTGGCAACAGCATCTATGCCTCTTCAGTTGTCTCTTCAGAAGTTTCTTCAATTTTAGAAAAATCCATTCCAAATTTTACTAATAAGTTAAACCACTGTATTACTTTTTTTATGTTAGAAGTGTATACTCTTTCGTCATCATAATTTGGAATAGCTTCTGCAAAAAAGGCTTCTAGTTTTTTACCACTTTCTTTGTGAGATACTGCTTCTTTACCTTCAGTTTTAGTGTACATTGCTTTAAAAACATTTAATAAAGGTATGTCTTCTTCATATGTATAAATAGCAATGTTTTCTAATAAACTAACGTTTTGTGTAGCATTAATTGCCATTCTTTTATTGTCTGTTAAAGATGCAACAATAATTGCATTTTTAGATTGAGAAATTACTTGAAATAAACCTGGTTTACCAGTAACTGAAATAATTTTACTAAACTCCATATTTTATTTTTTTTGTCTTTTAAAAGACTATTTACCTTTTTTTAAATTCGGGAAACGCATTCTATAATCAATTCTAATTTTCCCTTTAGAGATATTTTCTAATTTCTTTTTTATAATTCTTTTCTTTAAAGAAGATAATTTATCTGTAAATAAAACACCTTCTATATGATCATATTCATGTTGAAAAACTCTTGCCGCTAAACCTTCTAGAGTTTCTGTATGCTTTTCAAATTTTTCATCAAAATACGCTATAGTTATTTTGGGTTGACGAAAAACATCTTCTCTAACATCTGGGATGCTTAAACAACCTTCATTAAAAGCCCATTCATCACCTTCTTCTTCTAAAATTTTAGCATTAATAAACACCTTATTAAATGTTTTTAAAGTCTCTCTATCTTCATTAGATAAATCCTTATCCTCTGCAAAAGGAGAAGCATCAATTAAAAAAAGACGGATCGATTTACCAATTTGAGGAGCTGCTATACCAACACCAGAAGCATTGTACATGGTCTCTCTCATATTGGTAATTAGTTTTTGTAAATCAGGATAACTTGGGTCGATATCTACAGCAACTTTTCTTAAAACAGGATCTCCGTAAGCAACAATAGGTAAAATCATTTTTTTTATTTTTTAACGATCGCAAAAGTACAACTTAGAATAATTAATTACGAATTTTGAATTGTCAATTTTGCTTATTTAATCATGAAAAGTAGTTCAACTTTTCAATAAGAATACATTTAAATGCTATATAAATAGGATTGTAAAATAATGGTAGCACTTATTTCATCAACCATAGCTTTATTTCTACGTTGTTTTTTTTTCATTCCACTGTCTATCATAGTCTGAAAAGCCATTTTAGAGGTAAAACGTTCATCTATTCTTTTTACTGGAATATTTGGTATTTGTTTTGTCAATTTCTCTAAAAAAGGAGTAATTAAAATTTCACTTTCGCTATCTGTATTATTCATTTGTTTTGGCAAGCCTACCAAAAATAATTCAACCTTTTCTTTAGAAATATAGTCTTTTAAAAAAGCTAGTAATTTAGTTGTATCAACGGTAGTTAAACCAGAAGCTATAATTTGCAGTTCATCAGTAATTGCAATTCCTGTTCTTTTTTTACCAAAATCGATAGCTAAAATTCTAGACATAAATAATTTTTTTGACAAAAATACGTTTTTTAAACAAAGCGGAAATATCTGTTTAAAAAATGTATCTTCGCTTTTAATTTTTACAGATACTTTTATATTTGCAATAATTAAATATTTACAATGGAAGCAATAAGAAAAATTATAGAATCAGCTTGGGAAAATCGAGACTTATTAAAAGAGCAAAAAACGATAGATACCATTAGAAATGTAGTTGATTTATTAGATAAAGGCGAATTAAGAGTTGCAGAACCAACTACTGATGGTTGGCAAGTAAATGAGTGGGTAAAAAAAGCAGTAGTGTTGTATTTTCCAATTCAGAAAATGGAAACTTTAGAAGCTGGTATTTTTGAATATCATGATAAAATTCCTTTAAAAAGAAACTATAAAGAAAGAGGTATAAGAGTTGTGCCAAATGCTGTAGCAAGACATGGTGCTTATATTTCTGAAGGTACTATTTTAATGCCAAGTTATGTAAATATTGGTGCTTATGTAGACGAAGGAACTATGGTAGATACTTGGGCAACAGTAGGTTCTTGTGCGCAAATTGGTAAAAATGTACATTTATCTGGAGGTGTAGGTATTGGTGGTGTTTTAGAACCATTACAAGCTGCACCTGTAATAATAGAAGACGGCGCTTTTATAGGCTCTAGATGTATTGTAGTAGAAGGTGTTAGAGTAGAAAAAGAAGCTGTTTTAGGGGCTAATGTAGTATTAACTATGAGTACCAAAATTATAGACGTTACTGGTGATGAACCTGTGGAAATGAAAGGTAGAGTACCTGCAAGGTCTGTTGTGATTCCTGGTAGTTATACCAAAAAATTTGCTGCTGGCGAATACAATGTACCTTGTGCATTAATTATTGGAAAAAGAAAAGAAAGTACGAACAAAAAAACATCTTTAAACGATGCCTTACGTGAATATGACGTAGCCGTTTAGGATCTTTTAATTTATGACAAAAATATCGGCAATTATACCCACTTTAAATGAAGAAATTCACATTGCTGATGCAATAAAATCTGTAAGTTTTGCTGACGAAATTATTGTGATAGATTCTTTTAGTACAGATAAAACGCTAGCAATAGCAGCCCAACATAATGTAAAAATCATCAAGCGAAAGTTTGATGATTTTTCTTCTCAAAAAAACTTTGCAATTTCGCAAGCTAAACATAGTTGGATTTATATTTTAGATGCAGATGAAAGAGTAACTCCAAAAGTTGAAAAAGAAATTTTAGCTGCCGTAAAAGATCCTGGAGGATTTGTTGGTTTTTATGTACGTAGATCTTTTTATTTTGCAGGAAAACACATAAAGTATGGTGGTTGCCAAAGTGATAAAGTGGTTCGACTTTTTCTAAAAGAACATTGTATTTATGAAGGTGTTGTTCATGAAACTATTGTTTCTAATGGCAAATTAGGTTTTTTTAAAAATAGAATTGAACATTTTTCATATAAGAACTTTGATCACTATATTTCTAAAATGAATCATTATGGAGCATTAAGAGCAAAACAATATTTTGAAAAAAGAAAAAGAATTAATTATTTATTCCATATTGTTATAAAACCAGCTGCAAGGTTTTGTATTCACTACTTTATTAGGTTAGGGTTTCTTGATGGTTTTCCGGGTTATATTTTTGCAAGAGCTCAAGCTTATGGTGTGTATTCTAGATATATTAAACTCTGGTTGTTAAATAAAGACATAAATTAAAATGAAAAACTCTAAAAACATAAAGATAGATGCAGTAATTACTTGGGTAGATAGTGCAGATAAAAATTGGCAACTTAAAATTAATAAATATTTAGATAAAAAAATAGATTGGGAGGATAAAAAAGCTTCTACAAGATATAATTCCTTAAACGAAATTGAAATTGCAATTTTATCTATCATTAAATATGCTTCTTTCATAAAAAATATTTATTTAGTAACAGATAATCAAGAACCAGAAAATTTTAAGAAACTTCAAAGTTTTGCTTTTAAAAAGAATGTTAATTTAGAACTGGTAGATCATCAGGTCATTTTTAAAAGATTTGATAATTATTTACCAACTTTTAACTCTTGTTCTATTATAACAATGTTATATCAAATTCCCAATTTGTCTGAACATTTTGTTATTTTCAACGATGATACTTTTCTAATGAGAGAAACAAATGAGGAAGATTTTTTTAAAAATGGACAACCAGTTATAAGAGGTGTTTGGGAATCTTTTTATGAGGATAAGATATTTAGAAAATTATATATTAAAGTTAAATCTATTTTTAAAAAACAAGATAAGCAAAAAACAGGTTATAAATTAGCACAACAAAATAGTGCAAAATTATTAGGACTAAAAAAATATATTAGAAGAGATCATACACCAGTTTCTATTAGAAAGTCAACTATAGAAGAATATTTTAATCAAAATCCTAAGTTTTTAGATAATAATATAAAACATAGATTTAGGAATAATTCCCAATTTATTATATCCTCTTTATCAAATCATCTAGAAGTAAAAAAAGAAACTTATATTTTAAAAACAGATTTTCAATTAAGTTATTTCCAGTCTTATCATTTTTTAATTACTAAATTTAAATTAAAGATGTTTGAAAACATAAAAACTAAAAAATTTGTTTGTTTTCAAAGTTTAGAACTGGCGCCAAAAAAAACATTAAATTTAATATTAAATTGGATTGATAAAAAATTAGAAACTAATTTTATAGATACAATTAATTAATATCATATTAGATATAGCTTTATATTCTTTTAAAAAAATTACTTTTCAGTTTTTTTATTATTAAAATATAAATATTTGGTAATATGATAATATCCGGATAAAAGGCTATCCATTTTACTTGAAACTTCAGGTTTTTCTAACTTAATATCTTTTATTTTTAAGTTTTCTAAACTAAATAGACTTGATTTTTTAGAAGTATTTGTTTTTTCGTAATAATAGCCATCTTTTATTAAACCTACTGCTTTTTCTCCTTTATTTTGAATATACACAAACGCAGCAGTATTTATAGTTGTACTATCTAATAAATCTCTACCCAAAGTATAATTGTTATAATCAACTTTTGCAATACTTGTAGCAGTAGGAAAAACGTCAACTAATTTTGCATACTTATTCACCACTTTTGATTCTACAAATTTAGGAGCGTGAATGAAAAAAGGTACATGATGAACTTGTATGCCCAAATCATCTTCGTTATTATCTAGAAAGTTCAATTTTTTCATGCCACCTCTGTGATCTCCAAAAAACACAAAAATAGTATTCTCATAATAACCAGCTTCTTTGGATCTTTCTAAAAAACGAGCAATATTAAAGTCTAAATAACGTATTCCGTTTAATTGCCCCAAAGATCTAAAACCACCTTTTAATAGTGTTTCTTGATCAATTTCATCATCAAAAATAGGAGTAAAGCTTTCTTTTTTATTAGGAACTGTAAAAGGCATGTGGTTGGTAGCTGTTTGAATATAAGCTACAAAAGGTTTTCCTTTTTCATGTAATTTTTTTAGTACTTTATCAGACTCTTTAAATAGATCGTAATCATCAATTCCCCAAACATCAGCTCTATTTTCTTCTTCAAAACTACCCTCTTCATAAATTTTTAAATCTTTAATATTCGATTGAAAAACACCTCTAATATTTGCCCAATTAGCAGAACCGCCTAAAAAATATAACTTTTCATATTCTTTATATTGATCAAAAATAATACGCTGGTCTATAATTAAAGGGTTTCTAGAAGCCGTTTTTACATCTTCAATATCTGGTAATCCAGTAATACTCGCAAAAACACTACCTGCAGTTCCTGGTTTGTGCACGTAAAATTTTGAAAAACTCAAACTTTTTTTAATAATAGAGTCCATTTTAGGAGTACTATTTAAAGGGTTACCATAATAACTCATAGGGGCTGTTCCTGTAGATTCTAACATTACATAAACAACATTTGGTTTTTGTTTGTATGGATTGTCAAAAGTTACTTTTTTTTCAAAATTAATAGTATCTAAAGGTAAATCTAATTGTTTGGCAATTACGGGATAATAGGTTTTAAACGCTTCCATATTTACACCTTCGCTTCTAAAAGCAAAACTGTCAAAGAAATATAAAACAGGATTTAAACCAAATTGATTGATCGTATTCTTTTTAGAGAAAAAGGCTTCACTCCACCTTAAAGGATAATGTGTAAAACTGTTATAAACCCCAAAGGATAATAGTAAAAAGGTAACAATAAAATAAATTGCTTTTACTTTTTTTGTAATTTTTCCCTCTATTTTATTGAATAATTGATAAATAAATTTTGCAAATTTAAATATGATAAAACCAAAAATAAACAAACCTATTAAGCCTTTGTAAACAGGATAGCTCTCAACTAAAACCTGAGTAGATATTTTTAAATTACTTAAAAAACGTAAAGAGGATGCATCTAAACGAATTCCTAAATACTCATAATATCCAAAATCGAATAAGTAGAAAAGCGTTAAAATTAGATAAGAAAATAAGAGATAAAGGTTGGCTAATTTTTTATAAACCGTTCTTTTAAAAAAACGATAATTTGTAATTAGTACAAGGATTGCTAATGGAAAAAATGTAAGTATCGCTAATTTTAAATCGAATCTAAGACCTAGAAAAAATGCTTTCTTTAGTTCTGAATTTGCACTATTGTTAATATCTAAAAAGAAGAAATAAAATAGAAATCTAAAAAGAACTACAAAAATAAACAGCACAAAAACATTGGTAAAAATGTATTTGATATAGTTGGGAATTTTCTGAAACATAAGTTTTAAATATGTTGCAAAAATACTATTTTTAGAATTGTTGTGTAAACTATTTTAGACTTTAAAAATCAAAATGTAAAGTGTAAAAAGGCTCCATTTATGATGGTAAAAAATCAATCATAAATAGTTAAACAAATAAGATAACCAATTTTGACAGGTGTTTATTAAATGGTAGATTTGCATCAAAATAAATAATAGTATTCAATTTTTCGACTATAAATAATGAATCATAAAGAAGCTATTTCCTTAGAAATTTTCTCAATAATATCAAAAGCATCCAAACAATTAGCTATAGAAAGCTATGTAATTGGTGGTTTTGTTCGCGATTTTTTTCTAAACAGAGGCAATGCAAAAGATATTGACGTGGTTGCTATTGGAAGTGGTATTGATTTAGCTTTAAAAGTTTCTCAATTATTACCAAATAAACCCAAAGTACAAGTTTTTAAAACTTATGGTACTGCCATGTTGCGTTTTAAAGATATAGAAATTGAGTTTGTTGGAGCAAGAAAAGAATCTTATACAGAAGAAAGTAGAAATCCAAAAGTTACCGAAGGTACTTTAGAAGACGATCAAAACAGAAGAGATTTTACAATCAATGCGTTGGCATTAAGTTTAAACGAAGATAATTTTGGAGAATTGTTGGACCCTTTTAATGGGATTCAAGATTTAGAAAAAGGGGTTATTAGAACGCCTCTAAATCCTGATATTACCTATTCTGATGACCCTTTAAGAATGATACGCGCCATACGCTTTGCTACGCAATTAAACTTTTCTATTGAAGAAAATTCATTGTCTGCAATTACAAAAAATACAGAGAGGCTAAAAATAATTACAAGAGAAAGAATTATAGACGAATTGAATAAAATCCTCTCTGCCCCAAAACCCTCGATAGGATTTTTATTATTAGAAAAAACAACGCTTTTACTACGATTTTTACCAGAGTTAACCGACTTAAAAGGAGTAGAAGAGGTAGAAGGTCAAAAACACAAAGATAATTTTTATCATACTTTAGAGGTGGTAGATAATATTGCAAAAAACACCAGTAATGTATGGTTACGTTGGGCAGCTTTATTGCATGATATTGGTAAAGCCCCCACAAAGAAATTTAATAAAAAAGTAGGGTGGACGTTTCATGCACACGAATTTGTGGGTGCTAAAATGGTATACAAACTTTTTAAAAGATTAAAAATGCCATTGAATAATAAAATGAAATTTGTTCAAAAAATGGTATTGTTAAGTTCAAGACCCATTGTGCTGGCAAGTGATGTTACAGATTCTGCCGTAAGACGTTTGGTTTTTGATGCTGGTGATGATATCAATGATTTGATGACATTGTGTGAGGCTGATATTACTACTAAAAATCAAAAGAAATTTAAAAGATATCATAAAAACTTTGAGTTAGTTCGTGAGAAGATTAAAGAAGTAGAAGAACGAGATAGAGTTCGTAATTTTCAGCCGCCAATTTCTGGTGAAGAAATTATGAAAGCTTTTAATTTAAAGCCTTGTAGAGAAATTGGGCAAATAAAAGAAGCCATAAAGGAAGCCATTTTAGAAGGTGAAATACCTAATGAACATAAAGCTTGTTATAATTTTATGATTGACAAAGGAAAACAGTTAGGTTTACAACTAACTTAATGATTGCATCGTAACCAATTTATAATATTCTCCTTTATTAGCAAGTAATTCGTCATGTTTACCTTGCTCTACAATTTCACCTTTTTTCATTACCACAATTAAATCTGCTTTTTGTATGGTAGATAATCGATGCGCAATTACTAAAGATGTTCTGTTTTGCATCATTTTTTCTAAAGCAACTTGCACCAATTGTTCAGACTCTGTATCTAGAGCAGAAGTAGCTTCATCTAAAATCATAATAGGAGGATTTTTTAACACAGCTCTTGCAATAGACAAACGTTGTTTTTGTCCTCCAGAAAGTGTATTTCCACTATCCCCTATATTGGTTAAATATTTTTCTGGTAAATTTTCTATAAATTCTGCTGCATTGGCAATTTCAGAAGCTTCTTTAATAGCATTATAATGCGCATTCTGACTCCCTAATTTGATGTTGTTTTCAACAGTATCATTAAATAAAATAGAATCTTGAGAAACAATTCCCATTAAACCTCGTAAAGATTTTTTAGTGATTTTTTTAATGTTTTGGCCATCAATCAAAACTTCGCCTTTATTTACATCGTAGAAACGGGTAATTAAATTGGCTAATGTAGATTTTCCACTTCCAGATTGCCCAACCAAAGCCACAGTTTCTCCTTTATTTATAGTTAAAGAAAAATCTTTTAAAATATATTCTTTTTTATATTTAAATGAAATATTTTTAAATTCTATTTGATTATTAAAACCTTCTTTATCAATAGCATTGGGTAAGTCTTTAATATCGTTTTCGGTATTTAAAACACTCATAATTCTTTCTGCAGATGCCTCACCTTTTTGAATGTTGTAAAATGTAGTAGTAATTAATTTAATAGGGTTTAAAACGGTGTAAAACAGCACAATGTAACCCATAAATTCATCAGGTTGTAAACTACTTGTGTTCGATAAAACTTCTGTTCCTCCATACCAAAGAATAGCAATAATGGTTGCAGAGCCTAAAAACTCACTCAAAGGAGAAGCTAAGGTTTGTCTATGAAAAACACTGGTCATTAATTGTTTAAAACTTAAAGTAGAATTGTTAAATTTTTTCTCAATTACATTTTCTGCATTGAATCCTTTTATAATTCTTAAGCCTGTTAAAGTTTCTTCAATAAAAGATAAAAAAGTACCCGTTTCTTTTTGGGCTTTTATAGATTTTGCTTTTAACTTTTTACTTATCGATGATATGATAAAACCTGATACAGGTAGTAAAATAAAAACAAATAAGGTTAGTTTTACACTCATAAACAGCATAATTGAAATTGCAATTATTACAGTTAGTGGTTCTCTAACTATGGTTTCTATAGAGGTTAATATAGAATTTTCTACTTCTTGTACATCAGAAGTCATACGTGCAATAATGTCTCCTTTTCTTTTTTCAGAAAAATAAGAAATAGGTAATTCAACTATTTTATGATAGAGATTATCTCTTAAATCTTTTACAACACCGGTTCTTAAAAATGTAATTACATATGAAGCTAAATATCTAAATAAATTTTTTAAAAAGAATAACGATATTGCAAGTAAACATATAAAAACGAGTGTTTTAATATTACCTTCACTTGCTATTTTTTCTGAAATATAATAGTAAAAACTATCTTTTAAATAGGTACCTAAACCTAGTAAATTTTCATAAACAGGTTTTACAACTGCTTTTTTATCCGTTTCAAATAAAATACCTAAAACAGGTATAAAAGCTAAAACAGAAAGTACATTAAAAATGGCATAAAGAATATTAAATGCAATATTTAGTATTGTAAATTTCCGATACTTTTTCTCGTATTTTAAAATGTCTTTAAAATACCCCATTAATTTAAGTTCATTTCTTTAATAATGCGTTGTATTTTAGCATCCAATTCAGTCTCCGTTTTTTTAGCATTTTCTATACTTTCTAACGATGTATTAACACTAAAGTAAAATTTTATTTTAGGCTCTGTACCACTTGGTCTTGCAGCTACCCTTGTGCCATTTTCTGTTTGATAAATTAAAACATTAGACTTTGGTAAATCTATATTCTTATTCTCACCAGAAATTAAATTATATTCTACAGATTCTTGATAATCAGAAAGTGTTTTTACTTTTTCCCCATCAATATTTTTTAGTGGATTTACACGCATATCACTCATCATTTTCTGAATTTGAGCAGCACCATCCATTCCTTTTTTAGTAATTGAGATTAAGTGTTCTTTATAAAAAGCGTTTTTTGTGTAAATTTTTAATAATTCTTTGTAAAAAGAGCTCCCATTTTGCTTTGCATATGCGGCAACTTCACAAGCTAAAAGAGTGGCAGTAACGGCATCTTTATCTCTTACAAAATCGCCAACCATATACCCAAAACTTTCTTCACCACCACCAATAAAATCTAGTTCAGGAAAATCGCGAACCATTTTAGCAATCCACTTAAACCCAGTTAAACCAATTTTGGTGTCTACACCATAATTAGCGGCAACATTGTTTACCAATTCTGTAGAAACAATTGTAGACCCTATAAATTGTTTTCCATTAATTTTGCCTTCTTGTTTCCATTTTTTCAAAAGAAATTCAGTCATTACAACCATGGTCTGGTTTCCATTCATCAATTTCATGTTTCCATCTAAATCTCTAACAGCAACACCTAATCTATCACAATCAGGGTCTGTACCAATTACAATATCTGCCCCAATTTTATTGGCTAAATTGGTTGCCATTTGCAATGCTTCTGGTTCTTCTGGATTTGGAGATTTTACCGTAGGAAAATCTCCATCTGGAGTTTTTTGCTCTTCTACAATATGCACGTCTGTATAACCAGCTTTAGCCAAAGCATTTGGTATAGATACTATTGATGTACCATGCAAAGAAGTAAATACTATTTTTAGGTTTTTTCTATCAATATTTTCTGCTAAAGAACCATTTTTTACGGAAGCTTCAATAAATGCATCATCTACATTTTTGCCTATTACTTCTATTAAATCTTCGTTTGCATTAAAGTTGATTTCAGAAAAATCTAATTCATTTACTTTGTTTATAATGCCACTATCATGAGGTGGAACAATTTGTCCTCCATCAGCCCAATAAACTTTATAGCCATTGTATTCTGGTGGATTATGGGAGGCTGTTAACACAATACCAGCATCGCAATTTAAATGACGAACAGCAAAAGATAATTCTGGTGTTGGTCTTAAATCTTCAAATACATATACTTTAATCTGATTGGCAGATAAAACATCTGCAACAATTTTGGCAAACTTTTTACTGTTGTGTCTGCAATCATAAGCAATTACAACACTTTTTTGATCTTTTGTAACGTTTTCTATAATATAATTAGACAAGCCTTGTGTAGCTCTACCCAAAGTGTATTTATTAATTCTGTTGGTTCCTGCACCCATAGTTCCACGCATACCACCTGTACCAAATTCCATGTCTTTATAGAAGCTGTCTTCTAAATCTTTTGGGTTAGAATTTAGTAAATCTTGTACTTCTTTTTGAGTTTCACTGTCAAAAGTAGCTGTTAACCAGTGTTTTGCTTTGTCTAAAATTTCGCTCATTTTTTAGTTGAATAAAATTATGGTTTTATAATGCAAATATACATTTTAGAAATTGAGTTTTTCTTTTATTGCGTAGTGTTTTTCGTTGTTGTTTGATTTTATGACAAGTTCACCAATAAAACCAGCCAAAAATAATAAAGTTCCTAAAATCATAGAAGTTAGTGCAATAAAAAACCAAGGATTGTCTGTTACCAAGATGGTTTTAATGCCGTTATAGACTTTATATAGTTTAAGAATCCCTATGTAAGATGCAGAAGTTGTTCCGAATAAAAACATTAAAGTACCCCACAAACCAAAAAAGTGCATGGGTCTTTTACCAAATTTTGATAAAAATGAAATAGTGATTAAATCTAAAAAACCGTTTACAAAGCGATCTATACCAAATTTGGTTACACCATATTTTCTGGCTTGATGTTGCACCACTTTTTCGCCAATTTTATTAAAACCAGCGTTTTTTGCTAAAACAGGAATGTACCTGTGCATTTCTCCACTAACTTTTACGGCTTTAATAACTTCGTTTTTATAGGCTTTTAAACCACAGTTAAAATCGTGTAATTTTAGCCCAGAGGTTTTTCTGGCAGCTGCATTAAATAGTTTAGATGGAATGTTTTTGGTAATTACATTGTCATAACGTTTCTTTTTCCAGCCAGAAATTAAATCGTAATTTTCTTTTACAATAAGATTGTATAATTCGGGTATTTCCTCTGGATTGTCTTGTAAGTCTGCATCCATGGTAATTACCACATCACCAGAAGCCAAATCGAAACCAGCATCTAAAGCTTGTGATTTTCCGTAGTTTTTTTGAAAACGAATCCCTTTTACAGCGTTGTTTTTTTTAGATAGCTTTTCTATAACCTTCCAAGAAGTGTCTATACTACCATCATCAATAAAAATAATTTCATAAAAATAACGATTGGACTGCATAACATTTGCAATCCAATCGTGTAATTCTTGTAAAGATTCTTCTTCGTTAAGAAGTGGTATTACTACCGAAATTTCCATATATAAGAGTTCAAAATTTAGTATTCAATATTCAAAATTACTATTTTTTTTGAGTAAAGAAAGTGTTATTTTGATCTTTAGTAAGTTTCTTCTTCAGATTTTTTCATAATTGCTGCAATTATTGCAGAAATTACAAACCCAATAAAAGCAGCAACAATTAAGATGATACCAGATATTATAGCTGGACTTTGGAATTTTTCAGTCATTTCTTTTGCAGATTCAATCTGATCAGAGGTTAATCCTTGATCTATCCAAGCTTGTTCTTGAATTGCCATGCCTTGTGCTTGCAACTCTGGATCTATTACGTTAGTTAATAATAAGGTGTAAATAACAGAAATTACAGCACTAACCATTACAATACCCATACCAATTTTTAAACCTTGTCCCCAAGAAATAAAACCACCATTAGTGTTTTTATAACTTTTAATACCAAAAACAATAAAAAATATTGTAGCTAATGTTCCTACACTATTTCCTATCCATTGTAATTCAAAATATTGTCCAGATGCCCATAAAGCAAGACCTACAATTACACTTATAATTCCCAAATACAATCCGTTATTAAGAATAATTTTTTTACTATTTGATTGATTTTCCATTTTTTTAAATTTAGTTAGTTGTACAAATATAATTATTTCGTTTTGATAGTGCTGTTTTTTTATTGTATAGATCAACTATTAAAACAATTAATTAGTAGTCAGTCTCTTAAAAATGTTACAAAAATTTAATAAATTTTTAATTGTTAAAGATAAAAAAGATTGTAAATTTGCAATGGCAAGTTCTACACAACTAGCTCCCTTTGAATCCCCCAGGGTGGGAACACAGCAAGGGCATTAGGTTGTAGCAGTGTGATGTAGGTAGCTTGCCATTTTTTGTGCCCTAAATTTTCTTATTTCTTCTTTCATTTTTTTAATTTAACTTTGAACTTTAAATTTCAACCCTTGAACTTATAATTTATGTCTAAAGTTGTCTTAGTTACAGGTGCTTCCTCAGGTATAGGAAAAGCCATTGCTACTTTTTTATCTGAAAAAGGATACATAGTGTATGGAACTTCTAGAAAACCTAAAAGTAAACAAGACTTTTCTTTTAATTTAATTGGGTTAGATGTTTTAAAACCTGAAACCATACAAAAAGCAGTTGGTTTTATTTTAGATAAAGAAAATAGATTAGATGTTTTAATTAATAATGCAGGAGTTGGCATTACTGGGCCGATAGAAGATACTCCTACAGAGGAAATGCGCAATGCTTTTAACACCAATTTTTTTGGAGCTATAGATGTAATGAAAACTGTTTTACCACAAATGCGTAAACAAAAAGTAGGTTTAATTATTAATGTAACCTCTATTGCTGGTTATATGGGGTTGCCTTTTAGAGGTATATATTCTTCTTCTAAAGGGGCTTTAGAATTGGCAACAGAAGCCATAAGAATCGAAGTAAAAAGTTTTGGGGTTTCTGTGGTAAACGTTGCTCCTGGTGATTTTGCTACTAATATTGCTGCAGGTAGATATCATACACCCGTTTTTGAAAAATCTGCTTACAAAAAGAATTATCAAACCAATTTAGACTTAATGGATGCACATGTAGATAATGGTATGAACCCTATTAAAATGGCAGAAAAAATTCATAAAATAATAAATACTAAAAAACCTAAAACTCATTACAAAGTAGGTGGTTTTTTAGAAAAACTCTCTATTGTTTTAAAAAGAATTTTACCAGATAAATGGTACGAAAAGTTATTGATGAATCATTACAAATTATAACAAAAAGTTTTTTTACATATACTCTAAAAATACTTTGTTTTGATTTACTAAGTTTATAAGCAAGTAACTATCTTTGCGTAAGGGATTGAAGCATCTGTTTGAGCTCTTTTGTGAAGTATGAACAAAAAGCGAGTGCGTAAAGCCTGTTAAAACGCCAAAAAAAATAATATTAAAATAAATATAGAAATGAAATTTTTTATTGACACAGCAAATTTAGATCAAATTAAAGAAGCGCAAGCTTTAGGTATTTTAGACGGAGTTACTACAAACCCATCTTTAATGGCTAAAGAAGGTGTTACTGGGCAAGAAAATATCATCAACCATTACAAAGAAATTTGCAATTTGGTAGATGGTCATGTTTCTGCAGAAGTAATTGCTACAGATTTTGAAGGTATGGTAAAAGAAGGAGAGGCTTTGGCTGCTCTGAATCCGCAAATAGTAGTAAAGTTACCGATGATAAAAGATGGTGTAAAAGCATGTAAATATTTTTCTTCTAAAGGAATTAAAACCAACGTAACTTTAGTATTCTCTGCAGGTCAAGCATTATTGGCAGCAAAGGCTGGTGCAACTTATGTTTCGCCGTTTATAGGTCGTTTAGATGATATTTCTACAGACGGTTTAAACCTAATTGCAGAAATTAGAACTATTTATGATAATTATGGTTTTGAAACTGAAATTTTAGCGGCTTCTGTGCGTCATACAATGCATGTTATAGATTGTGCAAAATTAGGTGCAGATGTAATGACAGGCCCTTTAAGTGCTATTGAAGGTTTGTTAAAACATCCTTTAACAGATATTGGTTTGGCTAAATTTTTAGAAGATTATAAAAAAGGAAACTAACAAACCTAGTTGGTTTTGTATATAAAAATCAGAAAGTAGAAAATATTTTACTTTCTGATTTTTTTATGCCTTAAAACTTTTTGACTTTGTAACTTTGCTACTTTGTAACTCAGATAAATGTATCCTAAAAAAGAACTCGCACAAATTGTAATTGCAGCTTGTTATCAATTTAATGTTGATACAATTGTTGTTTCTCCTGGATCTAGAAATGCACCTTTAACGATAGGTTTTTCTAATCATCCAGAAATTAAAACGTTAAGTGTTGTAGACGAACGTTGTGCTGCTTTTTTTGCATTAGGTATTGCCCAGCAAACACAAAAGCCAGTGGCTGTTTTGTGTACTTCTGGTTCTGCTTTGCTAAATTATTATCCTGCTATTGCTGAAGCTTTTTACAGCAATATTCCTTTAGTGGTTATTTCTGCAGACAGACCTAAACATTTGATAGATATTGGCGATGGACAAACCATAAGGCAAGAAAATGTTTTTACAAATCATATTTTGTTTTCTGCTAATTTGATAGAAAACCCTAAATTTAAAGCTAGAAATGCACAATTAATAGGGGAGGCTTTGCAGATTTCTGTGGCACAATTAGGCCCTGTGCACATTAATGTTCCTTTTGATGAACCTTTGTATGAAACAGTTACTGAATTAAAGAAATTCCATTTCCCTCATATTTCTATGAGTTCTTTAGATAACTCTCATATCAATTATAAAGAATTAGCTACAATTTGGAATAAGGCAAAAAGAAAAATGATTGTTGTTGGGGTAAATTATCCAAATAAAAAACTACATCAATTAATAGATTTGTATGCAAATGATGATTCTGTATTAATTTTTACAGAAACCACCTCTAACTTGCATCATGATAAAGCTATAAATGCTATAGATCAACTAATCTTTTCTTTAGATGATGCCGATTTTAAAGAACTGCAGCCAGATATACTTATTACTTTTGGTGGTATGATTGTTTCTAAAAGAATTAAACGTTTTCTTAGAGATTTTGCACCCAAGCATCATTGGAATATTGATTCTAAAAAAGCGACTAATACATTTTTTTGTTTGTCGGAATTTATACAAACAACACCTGTAGATTTTTTTAAAAAATTTAAAACTTATATCAGCCCCATACAAAGCGATTATCAACCCAAATGGTTGCAAATAAGAGATCAAAGAAGAGCAAAGCACGCTTTGTATTTAGAAACTTTAGAACATTCAGATTTTAAAGTTTTTGAACAGGTTTTAGCTACAATACCAGATAACACCCAACTGCAAATTAGCAATAGTGCCATTATTAGATATGCACAATTATTTACTATTAAAAATGGTATTAATGTTTTTTGTAATAGAGGTACAAGTGGTATAGATGGAAGTACATCTACAGCAATTGGAGCTGCTTTTACTAATAAAAAACAGACTGTTTTTATCACGGGCGATTTAAGTTTTTTCTACGATTCTAATGCCTTGTGGAACAAAAATATTCCTGCTAATTTTAGAATTGTTTTAATAAACAATTCTGGTGGAGGTATTTTTAAAATTATACCAGGACCAGGAACCACAAATGCCTTAAATTATTTTGAAACGCCACATTGTTTAACTGCAGAGCACTTGGCTAAAACCTATGAGTTTGAGTATCAAAAAGCCTTTTCAACAAAAACAGTTACAAAAGAATTAAATGGTTTTTTTGAAGTTTCAGAAAAACCGAAAATACTAGAGATTTTTACACCAAGTGCAAAAAATGATATAGTTTTAAAAGAATATTTTAAATATATAAAATAATGGATACAGACGAAGAAGGAAATAACTTTCAAGAAAATGATTATAATTTTAAGGAAGGAGACCAAGTAAATTTGGTTATAGAAGCAGAAACTAGTTTGGGTTATGGTGTGTTAATTAACGATGAGTTCGAAGGTTTGCTTTTTAGAAGCGAGGTTTTTCAAGAACTAGAGGAAAACATGGCGGTTACTGGTTACATAAAACAAATTAGGGAAGATGGTAAAATAGACGTTTCTTTAAGGCCACAAGGTTTTTTAAATGTAATAGATTCAGATGTAGAAAAAGTTTTAGAAAAACTTAAAAATAGTAGAGACGGCTTTTTGTTGTTAACAGATAAAAGCAGTCCAGATTCTATACGTTTTCATATGAAAATGAGTAAAAAAGCCTTTAAAAAAGCAGTGGGAAATTTATACAAACAAAAACTAATTGTTATTAAAGAAGATAGAATTGAGTTGCTAAAGTAGTTTTTTGTTCTTTTTAGGCAGTCTTCCGGTAGTTTCGTATAAATCAATTGCCAAAGGGTAGTATTTTTCTGCATCAGGATCATAGCCCTCTGGCAAGTATATTTTTATTTCTCTATCTGTATCTACAAAATCAGAATTTAAAGTTTTTTCAATAACTTTTTGAGAAAATCCATAAAATGAAAAAAATAAGAATATAAATAGGAACGTTTTCTTAATCATAATTTAGAATGTTTATTTTTGTAAATCTAAATATTTAGTTCTCTTTAGAACGTCTAAAATATAAAAATATGATACAACCCGATTGGAAAACCGTTAAAGAGTATGAAGATATTACGTACAAAAAATCGAATGGAGTCGCAAGAATAGCCTTTAACAGACCCAATGTTAGAAACGCTTTTCGACCTAAAACGACCTCTGAATTATATGATGCTTTTTACGATGCCAATGAAGATGTAAATATTGGTGTTGTATTACTTTCTGCAGAAGGGCCAAGTACCAAAGATGGTGTATATTCCTTCTGTTCTGGAGGAGACCAAAAAGCACGTGGTCATCAAGGTTATGTTGGTGATGATGGGTATCACAGATTAAACATTTTAGAAGTGCAACGTTTAATAAGGTTTATGCCAAAAGCTGTAATTGCAGTAGTTCCTGGTTGGGCAGTTGGTGGTGGCCATAGTTTGCATGTAGTTTGCGATTTAACTTTAGCCAGTAAAGAACATGCAATTTTTAAACAAACAGATGCAGATGTAACTTCTTTTGATGGTGGTTATGGTTCTGCGTATTTGGCTAAAATGGTGGGGCAAAAAAAAGCGAGAGAAATTTTCTTTTTAGGACGCAATTATTCAGCACAAGAAGCATATGAAATGGGAATGGTAAATGCTGTAATTCCTCATAATGAATTAGAAACTACTGCATATCAATGGGCGCAAGAAATTTTAGCTAAGAGTCCAACCTCTATAAAAATGCTAAAATTTGCCATGAATTTAACAGATGATGGTATGGTTGGTCAGCAAGTTTTTGCAGGAGAAGCCACACGTTTGGCATATATGACAGATGAAGCAAAAGAAGGTAGAGATGCGTTTTTAGAAAAACGTAAACCTAACTTTCCTAAAAAATGGATACCATAAATTATAGTAATTAGTTTTAGTTGTTGGTTTTTAGTTATTATGTATAATTCCAACAACCAACAACCATTAACTAACAACCAAACTCAAAATGAAATCACAAGTAGTAACTTTTTTAATAAAATGTCCAGATCAAAAAGGGTTGGTGGCAAAAATTACCAATTTCTTTTTTGAAAGAGGATTCAATATTTTAAGTTGCCAGCAGTATGTAAATTCAATAGAAGATATGTATTTTATGCGCATACGTTTAAATGCTGATGGAACAAATATCTCTAAAGAAGAGTTAGAAGAATCTTTTTTAAAACTAGCAGAACCTTTACAATTTGATTGGTCTGTAAATTATGGCGATAGCAAACAAAATGTGGCTATTATGGTATCTCATACGAGTCATAATTTATATGATTTATTAGAGCGATACAAAGAAGGAAGTTTAGCTTGTAATGTAAAAATGGTGATTAGTAATCATAATAAATTAAGACACATTGCAGACATGTTTGATGTGCCATTTTATCATTTGCCAGTAACCAAAGAAACGAAACAAGAACAAGAAGCTCAGGTAAAACAATTGTTAGATACCAATAAAGTCGATTTGGTTATAATGGCAAGATATATGCAAATTTTATCCTCAGATTTTATCAATCATTATCCAGAGAGAATCATCAATATTCACCATTCTTTTTTACCTGCTTTTCAAGGAGCAAATCCATATAAAAAAGCCTATGAAAGAGGTGTGAAATTAATTGGGGCCACAGCGCATTATGCAACTGAAGATTTAGATGAAGGCCCGATTATTGAGCAAGATGTAAAACCAGTTACACACGAGAGTACACCCACTACTTTAAAGAGAATTGGTGCAGATATAGAAAAATTGGTGTTGGCTAGCGCTGTAAAATGCCACTTAAACAATCAAATAATTGTTTCTGGTAATAGGGCAATCGTTTTTCCAGAAGCTGGGGAATAAAAAATTTCCAATCACGAATTATTCACTATGAATTTGTAATTAATAATTCATAATTTAAACATGAAAATAATCTGTATTGGGCGCAATTACGCAAAACACATAGAAGAATTAGCAAACGAAAAACCAGAACATCCTGTTGTTTTTTTAAAGCCAGACTCAGCAATTTTACCTAGAAAAAATCCGTTTTTTATACCGCCATTTTCTAATGATGTACATTACGAAGTAGAGGTGTTGGTAAAAATTAATAAAGTTGGGAAACATATAGACGCAAAATTTGCTTACAAATATTATGATGAAGTTGGTTTAGGAATCGATTTTACAGCCAGAGATGTACAAGCAAAATGTAAAGAAAAAGGTTTGCCTTGGGAAAAAGCAAAGGCATTTGATGGAAGCGCAGTTATTGGAGAGCTTTATCCAAAAGAGCAATTCGATTTAAGTAACCTACAATTTCAGTTGTATAAAAATGATGAATTGGTTCAAGATGGAAACACCAATGCTATGTTATGGAATACAGACGAATTAATCAGTTATGTCTCACAATACTTCACACTAAAAAAAGGAGATATTATTTTTACAGGTACTCCAGCAGGTGTTGGTAAAGTTGCTGAAAATGATGTTTTAAAAGGTGTTTTAGAAGGCAAAGAGGCTTTACAAATAAGAGTGAAATAGTTAAAAACAATTACGATTCAATTGTTTTACTATTTTTTATGGAGTTATTATAGATTTTAGAGAAGATGAATATTAAGATCATTGTATAAACTTCTCTATCATATTGATTACTATTTTTGCTTATATTTTGTTTTGATTATTACGAAATATATTAAAGAAAAATAACTCATAAACTCCTAATTTTAAAGAAATAATAAAAGAATAAAAAAATGAAACTTGCACTCATTCACTTTAAATAACATGTAAAGAAACTTAATGAAAGCAGAAATAATTACAATAGGAGATGAAATTTTAATTGGGCAAATTGTAGATACCAATTCGCAATTTATAGGTCAGGAATTAAATAAAATTGGCGTTTCTGTATATCAAATTACCTCTATACAAGATGATGAGCAACACATTTTAAAAGCATTGCATGAAGCCCAGAGTAGAGTAGATATCGTAATTATTACAGGAGGTTTAGGGCCAACAAAAGACGATATCACTAAAAAAACGATTGCAAAGTTTTTTAATGATGATACAGTAGTAGAATATCCAGAAGTTATAAACCATATAAAAGAGTTGTTTAGCAAAATAAATCACCCATTTAAAGAAATTCAACGTTATCAAGCACAATTACCATCTAAAGCTACTTTATTAATGAATAATTTTGGTACAGCACCAGGAATGTGGTTTTACGAAAATGAAACTGTTTTTGTATCACTCCCAGGAGTACCTTATGAAATGAAAGGTTTAATCACTCATAAAGTGTTACCTAAAATTCAAAAACAATTCAAACTTCCTTTTATCATCCATAAAACCATTATGACTTATGGACAAGGAGAAAGTACCATAGCTGAAATAATAGAAGATTTTGAAGATAACCTACCAACCCACATCAAACTAGCTTATTTACCCTCTTTTGGTAGAGTGCGTTTGCGTTTATCCGCCAAAGGCGATCATAAAGAGCAGTTAGAAAAAGAATTAGATGCAGAAATTGCAAAAGTTTATCAATTAATACCAGATATTATTACTGGTTTAGATGATGATGCATCTCTAGAAAAAAGAATAGGAGAGTTGCTAAAAACCAACAACAAAACTATTTGTACAGCAGAAAGCCTAACAGGTGGTAAAATTGCGGCTACTTTAGTCTCTGTAGCCGGTGCATCTGCCTATTTTAAAGGAAGTTTTGTAACCTATACAGCCGAAACAAAACATAAAATACTAAACGTTGCTACAAAAACGATAGCACAACAAACTGTGGTTAGCAAACAAGTAGCTTTAGAAATGGCAAAAGGCGCAAAAGAAAAGTTAGCAACCAATTATGCCATTGCAGTTACAGGAAATGCAGGCCCAACAACAGACAAAAATACCGATAATTTAGGCACCGTTTTTATTGCATTAGCTACAGATAGTAAACAAATTGTAGAAGAATTTAACTTTGGGCAACCCAGAGAAAAAGTAATCAATAGAACTGTAAGTAAAGCCTTAGAAATTTTACAAAGAGAAATTATTTAAAAATTTCTAAAAATCGTTTGTTCAGAATTATATTTATATGTAAATTTGCACCTCGTTTAGAGATAACACTATAAAATACTGTCAATAAGATGTCTAGAGTTTGTGAATTAACAGGAAAAAAAGCAATGGTAGGAAACAATGTTTCTCACGCTTTGAATAGAACAAAAAGAAAGTTTGACGCTAATTTAATGACAAAGCGTTTTTACATTCCAGAAGAAGATAAATGGATTACATTAAAAGTTTCTGCTTCTGCATTAAAAAATATTAACAAGAAAGGAATTTCTGCAGTTATAAAAGAAGCGAGAGCTAACGGATTTTTAACTAAATAAGTTCTAGCGGATTAAAATTATACAGAGATGGCAAAAAAAGGTAACAGAGTTCAAGTAATTTTAGAATGTACAGAGCACAAAGCTTCTGGTAAACCAGGTACTTCTAGATACATTACTACTAAGAACAAGAAGAACACTCCAGATAGAATGGAAATTAAAAAATTTAATTCTATCTTAAATAAAATGACTGTTCACAAAGAAATTAAGTAATTAAACTATCTAGAACTCAGAATAGAGCACATAGATTTAAAAATTTAGACAATGGCAAAAAAATCAGTAGCATCGTTACAAACAGGATCAAAAAGATTAAGTAAAGCTATAAAAATGGTAAAGTCTCCAAAAACAGGAGCTTACATGTTTGTAGAATCTATTATGGATCCTTCAGAAGTAAACAACTTCTTAGCAAAAAAGTAAGTATTTACTCATAAAATATAACAAACTACTTTCTATTTACAGAAAGTAGTTTTTTTGTGCCTTAATATTACGTATTTTTGGGCGTTCCCTAAAGGTCGCGCTTTACACTATATCTTTTTTTCGTGCCTCAAAAAAGGATGTCGTTTCAATCGCTAACGCAGGCAACTTTAATGACAATTTGATCAAACACAATAAATAACACGTTTTTAACGTATTGTTTATTAAATAAGATAAAAAATGAGTTTTTTTAAAAAAATATTTTCTAAAGAAAAAAAGGAAACTTTAGACAAAGGTTTAGAAAAAACCAAAGAAAGCTTCTTAGGCAAACTAACCAAAGCTGTTGCAGGTAAATCTAAAGTAGATGATGATGTTTTAGACAACCTAGAAGAGGTTTTAGTAGCCTCTGATGTAGGTGTAAATACAACCCTAAAAGTAATTGAAAGAATAGAAGAACGTGTTGCCAAAGATAAATATGTTGGTACAGACGAATTAAATAAAATTCTTAGAGAAGAAATTGCAGGGTTATTATCTGAAACCAATGTTGGTAACGAAACCGAATTTAAAATACCTGAAATTCCAGTAGATAAAGACGGCAACAAAATGCCTTATGTTTTAATGGTAGTAGGTGTAAATGGCGTTGGTAAAACAACAACCATTGGTAAGTTGGCAGCACAATTTAAAAAACAAGGCTTAAAAGTAGTGTTAGGTGCAGCAGATACTTTTAGAGCAGCAGCCATAGACCAATTACAAATCTGGGCAGACAGAACAGATGTACCAATTGTACGTCAAGAAATGGGATCAGACCCTGCATCTGTTGCATTTGATACCTTAAAATCTGCAGTAACACAAAAAGCAGACGTAGTAATTATAGACACAGCAGGTCGTTTGCACAACAAAGTAAATTTAATGAACGAGTTAACCAAGATAAAACGTGTTATGCAGAAAGTAGTAGACAATTCGCCACATGATGTATTATTAGTTTTAGATGGTTCTACAGGTCAAAACGCTTTTGAACAGGCCAAGCAATTTACCAAAGCTACAGAAGTAACTTCTTTAGCCGTTACTAAATTAGATGGTACAGCAAAAGGTGGCGTTGTAATTGGTATTTCAGACCAATTTAAAATACCCGTAAAATATATTGGAGTAGGAGAAGGTATTGACGACTTACAAGTTTTTAATAAACACGAATTTGTAGATTCTTTCTTTAAATAATAAATTAAAAAGAATAACAGTAATTATAGCTTGTTGCATTTCAAATAAAACAACGTAGGAGATTTATTCTACTTCAACAATGCAAGAAAAATAATGTCTAAATTTAATGAAGAGTTTATTTGGTTATTAACTCAGTTCTTTGTTGGGCGCTGTGTTTTTAGTTACAATTTTTCTTTAATTGCTTTTTTCCAAAAATAAATTCCAAAAACACAAGTCACGATAGCAAACATAATTCCGTTTTCACCAAGCCAATGTTCCGTTCCTTCATTTTTAATTGTTAATTTAGGTAATATTTTTTGAATATATACATTGCTAACTGCATGAAATATTACACCCGGCCAAAGGCTTTTAGATTTAAAAGCGTAGTAGTTCATGATGAAAGACATAGAAATGATTACGATGAAGAATGTTATAAATTCTAATAGCATATTATTACTATAGTAAACAAGTAGTGGCCAATGCCAAGCAGCCCAAATAATTCCACTAAAAATGGAAACACCAGTAAAAGAAAGAACTTTTCTTAATTCATAAATGAAAAAACCTCTCCATCCAATTTCTTCTCCTAAAGTTGTTGCTGCTGCTCTTATGATTTCAATAGTTCCTAATAAGATAATAGCTATGATTGCAATTGATGCAGTATTTAAAGTTCCTATTCCAATTAAACCAAGTTCTTTTCCCCAATCTGTAATTGCTTCATTATTTGTTAAACTTCCAAAACCAAAAAACCAGATGAGTATATAAGTGATTAAGCCATATAAAGCAGGAATTAAATAAGAGAGTTGAATATATTTCCAATTTCCCCAATTCCAATTGAGAGATGAAATCTTATGACCTTTTATTTTTAAGGTAATAAATGCTGCAATTGCAGGACACCACATTATAGCTCCAACATATATCCGTGATGGATATAAATTTACTATAGCATAATGAAAAGGTGAAGTAAGAAGAAGAACGATTGTAAGAAATAGAAAGATTGTTTTCCAAGTTTCTTTTCTTTCCGATATTTTTTTTAGCATTTTAATTTTCTAATTGGTTTGTTAATGGAAGACGATAACACCTTAGTTTTGTTACATTACGCCTAACTTAAATTCGAAATATGACATCGTTTTAATGACTTGAATTCAAAGTTAGCTAAGTTCGTTTTTTTTAAGTTTAGAAGCAAGTTAAATAAAATCAGTTCTAAGAGAGTATTGATGAAAAAAGACATGCTTTTTAACAATTAACCAAGGTATAAAAATACCAGAAAACTATCGTTAATAGCGTTTATAAATCATTTTAAAACTTGTATTTTTGCAATCGCTTTGAAACCTGATTGCTATTTGCTTTAGTTTTTAAGCGTTAAGCAAAAAAAATATAAGTCTAAAGCATAATGCTTTAGGTATAAAGCTATTTATATTATGCGTACAAAAACCATCAAAAAAAATAAGATTAACGTTGTTACTTTAGGATGCTCTAAAAATGTTTACGACAGTGAAGTTTTAATGGGGCAATTAAAAGCTAATGGTAAAAATGTGGTACATGAAGATGTAAATGATGATGGCAATATTGTAGTAATTAATACCTGCGGCTTTATAGGTAAAGCAAAAGAAGAATCTATAGATACTATTTTGCATTATGCACAAAGAAAAGAAGCTGGTGAAATTGACAAAGTTTTTGTATCGGGTTGTTTAAGTGAACGTTACAAGCCAGATTTAGAAAAAGAAATTACCAATGTAGATCAATATTTTGGTACACACGATTTACCCAATTTGCTACAAGCTTTAGAGGCAGATTATAAACACGAATTAATTGGCGAGCGTTTAACAACTACACCAAAACACTATGCGTATTTAAAAATTGCAGAAGGTTGTGATAGACCTTGTTCTTTCTGTGCTATTCCGTTAATGCGTGGTAAACACGTTTCTACTCCCATAGAAGATATTGTAAAAGAAGCCACAAAATTAGCAGAAAAGGGAATTAAAGAAGTGATGCTAATTGCACAAGATTTAACCTATTATGGTTTAGATATTTACAAAAAACGTGCTTTAGCAGATTTATTAGAGGCACTAACAAAAGTAGATGGAATTGAATGGATTCGAATGCATTATGCTTTTCCAACAGGTTTTCCTCTGGATGTTTTAGAAGTTATGAAACGCGAACCCAAAGTGTGTAATTATTTAGACATTCCTTTACAGCACATAAATACAGAGTTATTAAAGTCGATGAAACGTGGTACAACTCACGAAAAAACGACAGCCTTAATTCATAAATTTAGAGAAGTAGTGCCAGAAATGGCAATTAGAACAACTTTAATTGTTGGTTATCCAGGAGAAACAGAAGAAATGTTTCAAGAATTAAAAGATTGGGTAGAGGAGATGCGTTTTGAACGTTTGGGTGCTTTTCAATATTCGCATGAAGAAAATACAGGTGCTTATGTTTTAGAAGATGATGTGCCAGAAGATGTAAAGTTTAAGCGAGTGAATGAAATCATGGAATTGCAATCTCAAATTTCTTGGGAGTTGAATCAACAAAAAATTGGTAAAACATTCAGGTGTTTGTTTGATAGAAAAGATGGAGAGTATTTCTATGGAAGAACAGAATTTGATTCGCCAGATGTAGATAATGATGTTTTAGTAGATGCTAAAGAACATTACATAAAAATTGGCGAGTTTATTGATGTGAAAATTCACGAAGCAGGAGATTACGATTTGTATGGAACACCAGTTAAAAAACGAGAAAAGCCTGTTCCTTTACATCAGAAAAGGAAATAGATTTCTTTAAATACTTTAGACCTCACAGGTTTTTAAAACTTGTGAGGTCTTTTTTTTGTTAAATTTTAAAAAGCTAATAATTTAAAGAAATTAAAAAAAGTTTTTAGACATACAATGTGCGTTAGGGATTGAAACGACATCCTTTTTGCTTTTTTGCAAAAAGATATAGTGTAAAGCCCGTTAAAACGCCCAAATTAAAAAGCTATTTTAAAGTACTAGAATTCAGTAAGAAAACTGCATTGGCAACAAAAAGCTTTCCATTTTCCCAAAAAGATCTAAATAACGGATTGTCTACCATATAAACAATGCTTCCTTTTCCTATTGGTTCTTCACCAAGAAACAAAGATTCAGGTACATTTTTAACAGCTTTGCTACCTGCATAACCCGATACATTTTTGGTGTTTTTATCAAAATAACCTACGTTGTAACCGGTTTTTAAATAGTTATATGATGTGCCACTTAGTTTCAGAGAAAAATAGGCTTTTCCATAACCAAAAGCCAACGGATGTGAGTTATCTAAAACGCTTTTAAAAATGCTTCCTGTAATTAAATTTGCAACACTTTTTCGTTCTCTTTCTGCAAATGGTGTTAAATTATCATCGGTTGTATTGTCTTCATTTTTCTTTGTTTTTAATGCAAAATCATCTTTGTTGGCAAAACTATTTAAAGCACTTCCAATAGCCAGTAAAGTTCCTCCAGAACGTACCCATTTTTTTAAATTATCTATAGTAGATTTGTTTAAAACCGAATTGTAATAACCACTTGGCATTACAATTACATCATATTTAGAAAGATCTGTTTTAGAAAAATTATCTGAATTTATATTGGTGATAGGGTATTGCAATTGTGTTTCGAAAAAGTGCCAAACTTCACCAAAACTTAATGAAGAGGTTGCTTTACCAGAAATAACTGCAATTTTTTGTTTGTTGATTGGTTTTACAGAATACGAACCAAAATCTACACCAGATTCAGAAAAACCAGTAGTAACATTGGTTAATTGACGCATATTTCTATTAGCAATTTTAATTAGTTTTTCATCAAAACCTTTCTTTCTATTATCGTTTCTAAGAATGATTAATGTTCCTTTTTCAAAGGTTTTACCATTGGCACCAAAAGATTTTTCAGTAAACCTAGGTACAATATCATTTTTTAATAAATCTGCTAAAAAGGTTGCATCGTCTATACTATTCCATTTAGAAATGTAAGCGTAAGCTGTTTTGTCTGCAACATTATTAAAAGTATAAGACTGACTTTTTACAGCCGAACTTACTTTTGATTTAGAAGCTACTGCATTCAAACCATGTGCATAAGGTAAAGACCAAGCAGTAATATCGTAGGTTAAAGAATCTACTATTTTTGCTTTGGGTTCAAACAAAACTTTTACCATTTTTCCCTTTGGTTGATTGGTATGAATTATCAAATCACCATCAGAAACTTCCATTTTATCGTTTTCTTGTGTACTATAATTGTAGCCTTTTATAGAACCTCCTTTAGCATTTTCATATAAAATTTCGTGGGTGTCTAATAAAGCTTTTAAACGATTCATTTTATCTTCATTACTATTTTTTAACACATAACTTTTATAAATTAAATCGTTATTATTAAAGTATTTTTTAAACTCTTTATTTAATTTTATAGCGTTTTTTGAAACAATTTCAACAGTAGACAAACCAGTTGTCATGTGGTGTGTTGCTCTGTCTTTTAAAGTCAGTACTTCACCCTCATCTGTATTGATTCCTAAGCCAGCCATTCCATGCCCAGCTTGCTCATAAGTCATACCAATACCTCCCATATATGTTGGGTATGTATCTCCATAACTTGGGTATAACAAATCAAAACTTTCTTTGGTAAAATATAACCAACCTTCTTTATCAAAATATTTTGCGTGATTTTTACCAATGGCTGTCTGGAAATTGCGTTGCCAATCTGTAATAATTTCATGAAATGGTTCTGCTGCAGGTGCAAAATAATAAGGGTTGTTAATGTATTGCTCATGAAAATCTACATGAACATGTGGCATCCACTTGTTATACAATTTTATTCTTTGTACAGATTCTACTTGAGTTGCCCAAGCCCAGTCTCTATTTAAATCAAACAAATAATGATTAGGCCTTCCACCAGGCCAAGGTTCTAAGTGTTCTTTAGCATTTTGATCTACGTTAAAAGGGGTACTTTTTACTTGATTGTACCAATTTACATATCTGTCTCTTCCATCAGGATTAATACAAGGATCTATAATTACAATTGTATTTTCTAACCATGCTTTTTTATGGGTAACCAACGCATACAAGGTTAACATAGAGGCCTCTGTACTTGACGCTTCATTACCATGAACATTATAGCTTAACCAAACAATAGCCACGTTATTACTTTTATTTCCGTTGATGATTCCTGTTTGAGAAAGATTATTTTTTCTAATGTTTTCTATGTTATTGATGTTTGACTGCGAAGAAATGTAACTAACATACAGAGGTCTGTGTTCGTTTGTTTCACCATATTTTTCTAGTTGAACGTTTGGTAATTTACTACTCACGTATTTGAAATAATCGACAACTTTGTGATGTCTTGTAAAACGAGCGCCGATTTCGTAACCTAGAAATTCTGAAGGTGATTGTATTTGCTGAGAAAAAATACTTGCTGTAAAAAGTAATATAACTAATAAAAATGCTTTAATTTTCATGTATTTAATTGATTAGAGTACCAAAAATAAGGATTATTTTTCTTACTATTTTGAATCTCTTTTTAGAACTTGTTAAAACTTTGTTAGATTGAAATGAAGTTTTCTAAAAAGCCTAAAATATTTGTATTTTTATAAAAAATTAAACAAGCCAAATGACAGCTAACTTAGAGACTGATTGTTGCTTACAAAGTGTTATAAATCAATGAAAATAACACAAATTCCTTTTAAAAAAACAGGTTTTTTTCCTACAATAATGTTAGATTATTTAGAGCAAAAAGAAACCATTCAGCCATTTTATAATAATTTTCCAAATATTGCTGGCTTTCATAATCAAATAGCAGCAAAACAAAAATCGTATCGATTGCAAACTCGTTTGGTTTTGGTAGACGCTTTAAAAAAGCAATTTGCAAATTTTGATATTTCAAAAAAAACAACTGAAAATATCAATTTATTAAAACTGCAAAACACCTTTACTATCACTACAGGCCATCAATTAAATCTCTTTACAGGTCCTTTATATTTTTTGTATAAAATTATATCTACAATTAATTTATGTGAAGAATTGTCTGCAAAATTTCCAAAACAAAATTTTGTACCTATTTATTGGATGGCAACAGAAGATCATGATTTTGAAGAAATTAACTATTTTAATTTTGAAGGTAAAAAAGTAATTTGGAATAGAGAAGACGGTGGTGCAGTAGGTAGATTTTCTACAGAAAGTTTACAATCGGTGTTTGATGTTTTTAAAACCCAATTAGGAACGTCTAAAAACGCAGAAGAATTAAAAGAAATTTTTAAACATGGTTATTTAAAGCATCACAACTTGGCAGAAGCTACACGTTATATTGCTAACGAATTGTTTAAAGCTCATGGTTTGGTTATTTTAGATGGTGATGATAAAAGCTTAAAAGAGCTATTTACACCTTTTGTAAAAGACGAATTAGAGAACGAAATTTCCTTTAAAGAAGTTACAAAAACCATTACTAAGCTTAAAGAAAATTACAAAATACAAGTAAGTCCTAGAGAAATTAATTTGTTTTATTTAGGTGATAATTTTAGAGAACGCATTATTTTTGAAGATGGAGTTTACAAAGTAAATAATACACAAATTTCTTTTTCCAAAGCAGAAATTTTAAAAGAGGCTCAAGAAAACCCTTTAGCATTTTCGCCAAATGTAATTATGAGACCTTTGTATCAAGAAGTAATTTTGCCAAATTTATGTTACATAGGTGGCGGAGGAGAAATGGCATATTGGATGCAACTAAAAAACTACTTTCGTAAAGTTAAAGTTACTTTTCCTATTTTACTGTTGCGTAATTCTGTGCAAGTTATATCTAAAAAACAACAAATAAAATTAGACAAACTAGATATTTCTTTAGAAGAATTATTTTTAAAGCAACATCAATTGTTGTCTAAAAAAGTAGTAGAAAACTCTGATATTCAGATAGATTTTGATAAGAAAATAGCTTACCTACAAGCACAATTTGAAGATTTAAAAAAGATAGCTAAAAAAACAGATATTACTTTTACAGGTGCAGTAAAAGCACAAGAAGTAAAACAAATAAAAGGATTAAAAAATCTAGAAAAAAGACTTTTAAAAGCAGAAAAAAGAAGACAGAAAGATTTGGTAGACAGAATTACATTGTTGCAAAACGAATTGTTACCCAATCAGTCTTTAGAAGAAAGGCAACGCAATTTTTCTGAATACTATTTAGAATATGGAGTTTCTTTTTTAGAGGCTTTAAAAGAAGTGTTAAAACCTTTAGAATTACAATTTACGGTTTTAGAACTATAAAATAGTTTATATTTTCTTTACTGCTTAAGAAACGACAGAAAACAATCATGAAAGAAAAAGGTTTACATCCAAATAACAAATTCAATAAAGGATATAATTTTGATGAACTTGTCAAATCAAATCCACATTTAAAAGAATTTGTATCTCAAAATAAATATGGCACAACAACCATAGATTTTTCAAACCCAAAAGCTGTAAAAGAACTCAATAAAGCCTTGTTATTTTCTTTTGATCAACTATCTATTTGGGATTTTCCTGATGAAAATTTATGTCCTCCAATTCCAGGGCGTTTGGATTATATACATCATTTAGCAGATTTACTTTCTGAGGAAGAAAATATTAAAATTTTAGATATTGGCACTGGAGCCACTTGTATTTATCCGCTTTTAGGTGTTGCTGAATATCATTGGAATTTTGTGGCAACAGACATCGATTTAGATTCACTAGATACTGCCCAAGACAATATAGATGACAACCACTTAGAGAATCAAATAGAATTACGTCAACAGTTTAATGAACAGCATATTTTAAAAGGAGTTATAGAAGAAGATGATTTTTTTACAGCTACCATGTGTAATCCTCCTTTTTATAAATCTGCTGAAGAAGCACAAGGTGCAAACCGACGCAAAACAAGAAATTTAGGCAACAATGCAGTTCGTAATTTTTCTGGAAATAATAACGAACTGTGGTATTTTGGAGGAGAAAAAGCTTTTTTACATAACTATTTATATGAAAGTTCTTTGTTTTCAAAAAAATCGAAATGGTTTACAAGTTTGGTTTCTAAGAAAGAAAATGTGGAGAGTTTAAAAAAATCTTCTACTAAATTAGGCGTAAAAGAATTTAAAGTTATTCCTTTAAATCAAGGCAATAAAGTAACTCGAATTGTTTACTGGCGATTTTAGTTAAAAACGATATCTTTAATTTGATATTTTTTACATACAAAATGTAAAATGGTATAAACCAACATATGCACAAAAACCAAGCAAATAAAGGCGTATAAAGGAATACCTAACAATTGGTATGGCCAATAATACGTCCAAACACCTAAATAAATGGTAATTACTTCACCAAAAGCAGGTAAGGTTAAAGCCAATATTATAGCTAAAATAATTTTATTTTTTTGAGATTGTTTTTTTAGAATCGGAATTAAATTTTGTTCTAATTTGTATAAATAATGAAACGCGAGCATCCATGCAAAAGGCAACCAAAGAGGTAATTTTCTGAAAACTTTATGGTATTCCCAATAACCGTTTGTAACCCCCCATGTCTCACCAACTATTCCGCCAAAACAAGTTAGTAACATGCCCACTAACAGTAGCCAATTCTTGTTTTTAGGTTTATAAATGTCTTTATAAACATTGTGTATAATTTTTAACAATAAAATACCTGCAACTAGCAAATCGTATTCTTTTAAATAGCCAATAAAAACACCAGCAATTACAAGCTTTAAAATTGCTTTTAAAAGTTCTACTAAAAATTTCTTTTTGTTAGTAATCAAGTTTATCATATTGATTTTCCAAATATAAAAAACCGAAACAAACTGTTTCGGTTTTTAATTAATATATAGTTATCGTTGTAAAACAAGTAAGTTTTACAATAACAATATTTATTTTATAAATGTATTACTTCGTCATAAGCATCTGCAACAGCTTCCATTACAGCTTCACTCATTGTTGGGTGTGGGTGAATTGTTTTTAACACTTCATGTCCTGTAGTTTCTAATTTTCTACCTAAAACAGCTTCAGCAATCATATCTGTTACACCAGCACCAATCATGTGGCAACCTAACCATTCACCATATTTGGCATCAAAAATTACTTTTACAAAACCATCTGGTGTACCTGCGGCTTTTGCTTTTCCAGAAGCAGAAAACGGAAATTTACCAACTTTTAAATCGTAACCAGCTTCTTTAGCTTTAGCCTCTGTTAAACCTACAGAAGCAATTTCTGGAGTAGCATATGTACAACCAGGAACATTGCCATAATCTATTGGTTCTGTATGTAAACCTGCTAATTTTTCAACACATGTAATTCCTTCTGCAGAAGCAACGTGTGCTAAAGCTTGTCCCGGAACTACATCTCCAATTGCATAATAACCTGGAATGTTTGTTTGGTAATAATCGTTTACTAAAATTTTATCTCTATCTACAATAATTCCAACATCTTCTAAACCAATATTTTCTATATTCGATTTAATACCAACTGCAGATAAAACAATATCTGCCTCTAAAGTTTCTTCACCTTTTTTGGTTTTTACAGTTGCAACAACACCTTCACCAGAAGTATCTACAGCCTCTACAGAAGAATTTGTCATTACTTTTATCCCTGCTTTTTTAATTGAACGTTCAAATTGTTTAGAAATATCAATATCTTCTACAGGCACAATATTTGGCATATATTCTACAATAGTAACCTCTGTACCCATTGCATTATAAAAGTGAGCAAATTCAACACCAATAGCACCAGAACCCACTACAATCATAGATTTTGGTTGTTTAGGCAATGTCATTGCTTTTCTATAACCAATAACTTTTTCACCATCTTGAGGTAAGTTTGGTAATTCTCTAGAACGAGCACCAGTAGCAATAATAATATTGTCTGCACTATATTCTGTTACTTTACCGTCTGCATCTGTAACATTTACTTTTTTACCAGTTTTTATTTTTCCAAAGCCGTCAATAATGTCAATTTTGTTTTTCTTCATTAAAAAAGCGACTCCTTTGCTCATTCCATCAGCTACACCACGACTTCTTTTAATTACGGCATCAAAATCTTTATCAATAGCTTCTGCTTTTAAACCATACTCATCTACATGTTTTAAATAATCGTACACCTGTGCAGATTTTAATAAAGCTTTTGTTGGGATACACCCCCAATTTAAACAAATACCTCCTAAAGATTCTTTTTCTACAATAGCTACTTTAAAACCTAATTGAGATGCTCTAATACCAGTCACATATCCTCCAGGTCCACTTCCTATAATAATAATGTCGTATTTCATTTTTTTTATTTTATTTTTTTGTCACTTCTAGTCATTTTTTTTAAAGTCCTATCTAGAAGTTGGACGTTTTAACAGGCTTTACGTTCTATCTTTTTTTCATACTTCAAAAAAGGATGCCACTTCAATCTTTAACGTGTGCAAATTTACTAACTTTTAGTGTTACAGCCAACTGCTTTTTGTAGCTGTAAACTATTTTACATTCTTTCAGGAACATCTATTCCTAATAAACCGAATGCAGCTTTTATGGTGTCTGCTACTTTTTTAGACAACTGCACTCTAAATACTTTTTTATCTTGATTTTCTTCTCCTAAAATATGTACATTCTGATAAAATGAATTGAACTCTTTTACCAAATCATACGTATAATTTGCTATCACTGCTGGTGAATAATTAGCAGCAGCTTGTTGCACTGTATCTGGAAATAATTCTAACTGTTTTAATAATTCTTTCTCTTTTTCGTGCAATGCTATGCTAACAGTCTTGGAAAAGTTAAAATCTGCTTTTCTAATAATAGATTGAATTCTAGCATACGTATACTGAATAAAAGGTCCCGTGTTTCCTTGAAAATCTACAGAACTTTTTGGATCGAACAAAATCCTCTTTTTTGGGTCTACTTTTAAAATAAAGTATTTTAAAGCACCTAAACCAATGGTTTTGTATAATTCGTCTTTTTCTTCATCAGAATAACCATCCAGTTTGCCTAATTCTTCAGAAATTTCTTTGGCAGTTGCTGTCATTTCTACCATTAAATCATCAGCATCTACCACAGTTCCTTCTCTAGATTTCATTTTTCCAGAAGGTAAATCTACCATACCATAACTTAAATGATACAAGTTTTTTGCCCAATCAAAACCTAATTTCTTCAAAATTAAAAAGAGCACTTGAAAATGGTAATCTTGCTCATTGCCAACAGTATACACCATTCCACCAACATCTACATAATCTTTTACACGTTGTATGGCAGTTCCAATATCTTGAGTCATGTAAACTGCAGTACCATCAGAACGTAATACAATTTTTTCGTCTAAACCATCCTCAGTCAAATCGCACCAAACAGAACCATCTTCTTTTTTGTAAAAAACACCTTTTTCTAAACCTTGTGCAACTACATCCTTTCCTAATAGATAGGTATCGCTTTCGTAATATAAGGTGTCAAAATTAACGCCCATATTTTTGTAGGTTGTATCAAAACCATCATATACCCAAGCATTCATTTTTTTCCAAAGCGCAACTACTTCTTTATCTCCAGCTTCCCATTTTAAAAGCATTTCTTGTGCTTCTAAAATAATTGGTGCTTGTTTTTTTGCATCTTCTTCAGAAATACCAGTTGCAACTAAGCTGCTAATTTCTTTTTTGTATTCTTGGTCGAATTTTACATAATAATTACCAACCAATTTATCGCCTTTTAAACCTGTAGAGGATGGTGTTTCTCCATTTCCAAACTTTTCCCAAGCCAACATCGATTTGCAAATGTGTATTCCTCTATCGTTAATGATTTGTGTTTTGTATACTTTTTTTCCTGCAGCTTTAATAATTTCTGTAACAGAATACCCTAATAAGTTATTACGAACATGCCCTAAATGTAAAGGTTTATTGGTATTTGGCGATGAATATTCTACCATAACAGCTTTGTCATCCGCCTTTGGCGAAACAAAACCATAATTGGTATCTGTATAAATTTTTTGAAATAAATTGGTGTAAAAATTATCGTTAACAACGAGATTTAAAAAACCTTTTACCACATTATAATTGGTGATTTCTGTTATGTTTTCCACCAAATATTTTCCTAAATCTTCACCAATAGCAACAGGATTTCCTTTTTTGTAACGCAACAAAGGAAAAATAACAACTGTGATATCACCTTCAAATTCTTTTCTAGTTGCTTGAAATTCTACTGTAGGAATTTCTACATTATATAATGCTAAAAAACCTTCTTTTACTTTGGTTTCTATGGTATTTTGAATATTCATTTACGTGGAAAAATTGAAATGCAAAATTAAGAATTTTATTTGTTTTTTTAGAGTAGAATTTATTAAAATTAAAGCTTTTTTAGTAGTTAATAATCAACAGCTTTATAGCTAATAAATTGTATTTTTGTAATATGGAAAAACGTTTAGAGCAATTACCCAAATTAGCACAAGATGCCCAGAAAGAAAACAAAAAGTATTTTGCTAGTTTAAAAAAAAGAACTCCTAAAAATTTAGATTATGTAATGCAAGAATTGCATGATGCAGAATTTGAAAAAACAGATTGTTTAGATTGTGGTAATTGTTGTAAAACTACAAGCCCTATTTTTATTGATAAAGACATAAAACGAATTTCTAAACATTTAAAAATGAAGGTAGCAGATTTTGTAGACACCTATTTAGAAAGAGATAAAGACGATTTTATGGTCTTAAAAACAGCACCTTGTTCTTTTTTAGATGAAAAAGATAACTCTTGTTTAATTTATGATGTAAGACCTAAAGCTTGTGCTGAATATCCGCATACAGACAGAAGAAAATTTATCCAAATTACAGATTTAACGGTTGCAAATACCTTTGTTTGTCCTGCAACTTTTAGTATAGTAGAAGCTCTAAAAGAAAGAATTCCAATGACTTCTAATAAAAAGATAAGAAGAAAATAGTATTTTAGTAAAAAATTAAACGAATTTTGGAAATTATTTTTAATTATTTTGAAACCATACCTTCCTCTCATAGAAGTGTAATATTAGTAGGAGGCTTAACTTTTTTTTGGTTGTTAGAAGGCGCTATTCCTTTATTTAAATTCGATTATAAAAAATGGCAACATGCCATACCTAACTTATTTTTTACGTTAACCACGGTTATTATAAATTTTGCATTGGCTTTTCTGCTTTTAAAAACTGCTGATTGGGTTTCTGTAACTAATTTTGGAATTATTAATTGGTTACCAGAAATGCCACTTTGGTTGTATGTAGTTTTAGGTGTGTTGTTTTTAGATTTTTTTGGTGCGTATTTAGCGCATTATGTAGAGCATAAAATACCAACATTATGGATGGTTCATTTGGTACATCATTCAGATCATAAGGTAGATACAACTACTGCTAACAGACATCATCCTATAGAAAGTATTATTCGTTTTGCGTTTACTTTATTAGGTGTTTTTGTAGTAGGTACACCTATTGCTATTGTATTTATTTATCAATCTATGTCTTTAGTTTTTACGCAGTTTACACATGCAAATATTAAAATGTCTCCTAAAGTAGATAAGTTTTTAAGCTATTTTATAGTTTCTCCAGATATGCATAAAATACATCATCATAATATGCTACCTTATACAGATTCAAATTATGGGAATATTTTTTCTATTTGGGATCGAATTTTTGGTACCTATCTAGAATTAGATAGAGAAAAAATTATCTATGGTGTAGATACATTTCCTGATGAAGCTAAAAACTCTTCATTAAAAGAATTATTAAAACAACCTTTTCAAGGATATAGAAAACCCACAGGAGTTGAATAAGAGTTAAAATTTTGTTGTTCTTACTATAGTAGGAATGATATATTTATTCATAAATCAAATACTGTTTCCTGATTTTTTTAAACTCCTCCAAACCTTTTTCCCAAGTTTTTCTTATTTCTTTTTCAGACAAACCTTGCTCAATTTGTTCTTGTAGTTTTGTGTTTCCAGCATGAATGGTAAATGTGCTTCCAAAGAATTTTTCTGTTTTAGGAGTTTGTTTATATGCATTCATTAAAAAAGACAAATCTATTTTAGATAAATGTTTGTAATTTCTTAAATCAACACCATAACACAAATTATTTTTATGTTTTGGGTATTTGGCACCTTCATTAGCTAGTGGTGTGTAACTAAAATCATTTTTCTTAAAAAACGGTGCTCCATATCTTTGAAACTGAAATTCGGTTCCACGTCCTGCGTTTATGGTGGTTCCTTCAAAAAAACCTAAACTAGGGTAGAGGTTTATACTTTTGTCATTTGGTAAATTGGGTGAAGGTTTTATAGATAAATTATAAGTGGAATTATGTGTGTAATTTTCTAAAGGAATCACTTTTAAATCACACTGAATATTATTTTTTAACCATTTTTGTCCATTTATCATTTGCCCAAATTCGCCAATGGTCATTCCATACACAACAGGTACAGCATGTTTACCAACAAAACTAGAATGTTTTATTTCTAAAACTGAGCCATCAATATAATGTGCATTTGGGTTAGGTCTGTCTAAAATTAGTACAGGAATACCGTTTTCTGCACAAGCTTCCATCACATAGTGTAAAGTAGAAATATAGGTGTAAAAACGCACACCCACATCTTGAATATCAAAAACCACAACATCTATTCCTTTTAATTGTGAAGCAGAAGGTTTTTTACTTTTCCCATGAAGAGATAAAATGGGTAAGCCCGTTTTTGCATCAAAACCATCTTTTACAAGTTCTGCAGCATCGGCTTTTCCTCTAAAACCATGTTCTGGAGAAAATACTTTTTTTACTTTGATATTCAAAGAAAGTAAACTGTCTACTATATGTGTATACTCCCAACTTTCAACATTAGATTTCCCACGTTTCCCAATTACCGAAGTTTGATTGGCTACTACAGCAACATTTTTTCCTTTCAAAACATCTAAATACAAGCTAGTTTGTTCTGCTCCTGTTTTTAAAACCGAATCTTTTACAAAACCTTGTACTTTAAACTTAGAATTTTGAACTTTTTGCCCACAAGAAATCAACTGAAAATTCAATAATAGAAATAAGAATAAATATGTACTTTTGAAAGGTTTAAAAATCATTATCAATTTGAATTACGAGTTATTTCTTGCAAAACGCATTATTGCTGGTAAAAAGTATAAAAATAGTATATCCTCTCCAATAATAAAAATTGCGATTACAGCCATTGCATTGGGTATTATTATCATGCTAATTGCTGTTGCCACTGCCTCTGGTTTGCAAAGTAAAATTCGCGATAAAATGGCAGGTTTTAAAGGCCATGTTCAAATTGTGAATTATGATAATAACAATTCTGATGTTTCCATATCTCCCATAAGTAAAGAACAAGATTTTTATCCAGAAATTCCAACTATAGAAGGGATTAAAAACATCCAAGTATTTGCTAGTAAAGGAGGTCTTATAAGAACAGATACTAGTTTTGAAGGAATTGTTTTTAAAGGTGTTTCTTCTGATTATGATTGGACCTTTTTTAAAGAGTATTTAATTGCAGGTAAATTACCAGATTTTAATCAAAAAAGAACAAGAGATGTGTTATTATCTCAAACCATTATCGATCGTTTACAATTAAAGTTGAATGATACCATTACCGCCACTTTTTTAAAATTATCAAAAAGTAAATTACCTTCAAACAGAAAATATATAATTACAGGTATTTATAATTCTGGTTTTGCTCAGTTTGATAAAAATATCATGATTGGTGATATTAGAGAAGTGCAGCAACTGAATAAATGGACAGACAATCAAGTGGGTGGTTTTGAGGTTTTATTAGACAGTTTTGATGATATTCAACAAAAAACCGAAGAAATTTACAAAGAAGTAAGTCTAACATTAAATGCTAAAAGTATTGTAGATACCTACCCTGCAGTATTTGATTGGATTAAACTTTTTGATAATAATGTGTGGTTTATAATTGGAATTATGATTTTAATTGCTGGTATAAATATGATAACTGCTTTGTTAGTACTTATTTTAGAACGTGTACAAATGATAGGTATTTTAAAAGCTTTAGGAAGTAACAATGGTAGTATTAGAAAAGTATTTTTATACAATGCTACCTACTTAATTTTAAAAGGACTTTTTTGGGGTAATTTAATTGGACTGTTTATGATTGGTATACAACATTACTTTAAGTTAATTACCTTAAATCCAGAAACATATTATGTAACAACAATGCCAGTACAGATTTCTTTATGGGCAGTTTTTTTATTAAATATTGGTACCTTGGTTTTGTGTGTTTTAATGCTGATTATTCCATCTTATATTATTACAAAAATAAACCCATCTAAGTCTATTAAATTTGCTTAAAAAGCTATAAATCTCCTGTAAACCAAGCAAAATTTTCTAATATAATTTTATCTTTATTTTCTTCTATATGCTTTTTAAAAGCTTTGGCAACTAAAGACAAATTTTTAGATTTTAACCAAATTAAATTCCAATTAGTTTCTATAGGTAGGTTTTTAATATTTAAAATTTGTAAATCGCCATTTTTTAACTCGTTTTTTAAACCAATTATGGGCATAATAGAAATTCCCAGACCTGCAATAACAGCTTGTTTTACAGCTTCATTAGAGGTAAGTTCCATTTTCTTTTGAACTTCTATTTTGTGTTTTACTAAAAAGCGTTCCATTGCCAAACGTGTTGCAGAACCAGGTTCTCTAAAAATAAAAAGAGATTTGTTAAGATCTTTTGTTTGAAGCTCTTTTTTAGGAATTGTAAAGTTTTTATTAGCAACAAAATAGAGTTTGTTTTTCATTAATTCTATACGTTCTATGTTTAATTTTCTGGGGATGGTAGAAACCATTGCAAAATCACATTCGTTATTTTCTAAGCTTCTAATTACAGACATTTTATTGGTTACATCCATCGTTAAATCTACTTGTTCATGCTGTTTTATAAAATTTGTTAAAAAAAAGGGCATAGTATATTTAGCTGTAGAAACAATAGAGATTTTTATTTTGCCAGCTAATTTACCTTCAAATAAAGCAGATTTATAGTTTATAGAGGCTACTTCTTCTAAAATTTTACCAGCAGTAGCTGCTATTTCTTCGCCAAATTCTGTGATATATAATTTTCTTCCAACCACTTCAAAAAGTGGCAATTTAAACTGATCTTGAAAATTTTTAAGTTGTATAGAAACAGCGGGTTGTGTTAAAAAAAGCTTTTCAGATGCCTTAGTAACACTTTTAACTTCTGCTATTTTGCTAAATATTTCTAATTGATGTAAAGTATATTTCATAAAAAATATTTATGTTTTATATAATAAATATAAATAAAAATATATAAAAAAAACACCATTTCTTTGTAAAAAATAAAACACGCCACAAAAGATTATTTAAAATAAAAGAAAGAAGCAATTTTTTAAATCAATAAACTGTCATATAATTTGATCGTCTTTTATGAATACAATTAATTATTTATCAGGTAGTTATTCTGCTTGTTTTTCTGTAAAATATCTAAGTTTACCATTATTATAAAATTAAATTATGAACACCTTCACTGTAGAAAAAACAAAAAAAACATCTAAAAATACAAATCAACAATTAAAATTAATTGATGGCACATTCACAAAAAGAGAGGCTATAAACATTATTAATAATGTTGTTGATGTAAAATTAAACTTTCACAAATTACAAAGGCTCTCTAAAACAGAAGGTAATATTAATGATGCTTGCGAGTATGATAACTCTAGAATTGCAGAATTAATCGATGAAAGAGCAGATTTAAAATCCTTTTTAAAAGCTTTAAAAACAAACGATTGTAACATAAAGATATCTAGTACAATACATGTTACTATAGAAGAATAATTTCATTGTTAAATGTTGAATTTTGGTAGGAAAGAATCTCTTTTAAAGGCTTTCCTACTTTTTTTACGCCAAATTTTTAAAAATGGACTTACATTATTTAGTAGATAACTTAACAAACCCTGCACTTTTGTTTTTCTTTTTAGGGCTTATTGCTGTCAACCTAAAAAGCGATTTAAAAATACCAGAAAACTCCTCAAAATTTATATCACTTTACTTATTACTTGCCATTGGTTTTAAAGGTGGGCAAGAATTAGCACACAGCATTATTACATCAGAAATTATTTGGTCTTTACTTTTTGGAGTGTTTCTTGCATTTTTAGTTCCCATTTATACCTACTTTATTTTAAGGCTCAAACTAAGTGTAGAAAATGCAGGAGCCATTGCAGCAGCCTATGGCTCTGTAAGTGCAGTAACTTTTGTAACTACCATTTCTTTCTTAGAAATGTCTAACATTCCATTTGGGGGGCATATGGTAGCAGTTATGGCATTAATGGAGGCACCTTCTATTATAATTGGTGTGCTTTTAATTTCTATTTATAATAAAGAAAAAAAGAAAAAAACCTCTTTTAAAAGTGTTATACACCACTCATTAACCAATGGAAGCGTAGTACTAATTATTGGGAGTTTGTTTGTAGGCTATTTTACAAACGACGCACAAGCAGCAGGTATAAAACCATTTACAACCGATATTTTTAAAGGTTTTTTAGCTGTTTTTTTATTAGATATGGGGATTACAAGTGGTCAAAAATTAAAAGCACTTATAAAAAAAGGTTGGTTTACACTTTTGTTTGCAATTATTATTCCAATTATAAATGGTTGTTTAGTAGCTGTAATTAGTAGTTACTTTATGGAAGAAGTTGGCAACAGACTCTTAATGTCTATTTTAGCAGCAAGTGCCTCTTACATTGCAGTACCAGCAGCCATGAAATTAGCAGCACCCAAAGCAAACCCAGGTTTATACATACCAATGGCTTTGGCAATTACCTTTCCTTTTAACATTACTTTAGGCATGCCATTATATTTATACATTATTGGTGTTTGTTAAATATAATTTGGGCGTTACTTTGTCCTGAAAGCTTTTAGGGTAAAGTCGCGCTTTTTATTATATATATTATACTGAAACTCTTTTAGCTAAGGTTTTGTAAAAAAAAAACAGCAAAATTAGACCTATTTTTAGATTGATAGCTAAAGAAAATTAGCTTGTTTTGGTAGATTTAGAAAGTGGTAATTATCAAGTTATTACAAGGTTTGATACCATTAGTGCTATGTAATTAAATTTAATTTGATAATACATTATAAAAAAACCATCTAATAAAGATGGTTTTTTTTGACTAACTAATTCAAATAATTTACACAATGAAAACAGTTTACTAGGTTGCTTTCATTTTATAAATATCAAACTGCGTGCCAAAAATTATTTTACATGAAATTTTTAGATTTTTTATAAAAAAAATGATTCCCAAATTAGGAATCATTTTTATGTATAATTTATAAAGATTTTTTTCTAAACAGCATGTTTGTGTGCTTTGTAAGAAGAACGTACCAAAGCACCACTTTCTACATACATAAAGCCCATTTCTAAACCTAAAGTTTCGTATTTTTTAAATTGTTCTGGAGTGATAAATTCTTTTACAGGCAAATGCATTTTTGTAGGTTGTAAATACTGACCAATGGTAATAATATCGCAATTTACAGCACGCAAATCTTTCATGGTTTGTATTACTTCTTCTTCAGTTTCGCCTAAACCTAACATTAAGCCTGTTTTAGTTCGCATTCCGTTTTCTTTTAGGTATTTTAAAACCTCTAAACTTCGATCGTATTTTGCTTGTATTCTAACTTCTCTGGTTAACCTTCTAACGGTTTCCATATTGTGAGAAACTACTTCTGGATGCACTTCTATAATTCGGTCTATTTGTTTAGTGTTTCCTTGAAAATCTGGAATTAAAGTTTCTAAAGTAGTGTTTGGATTTGCTCTACGAATTGCATCCACAGTTTCTGCCCAAATAATAGAACCACCATCTTTTAAATCGTCTCTATCAACAGAGGTAATTACAGCATGTTTAATGCTCATAATTTTTATAGAACGTGCTACTTTTTCTGGTTCATCCCATTCTACAGTCTCTGGCCTTCCAGTTTTTACACCACAAAAACCACAAGAACGTGTACAAATATTTCCAAGAATCATAAAAGTTGCAGTTCCTTCTCCCCAGCATTCGCCCATGTTCGGGCAACTACCACTTGTACAAATAGTGTTTAATTTATATTTATCTACCAAGCCTCTAAGTTCTGTGTATTTTTTACCAACAGGTAATTTTACGCGTAACCATTTTGGTTTTTTTGGTTTTTCTGGAAGTATTACTGATGCTACAGCCATTGTCTTTTCATTTTTATCTTTGCAAAGATACAAAGGAAAGTTTTAAATACTTGTTAAAAACCAAATACTAAATCCAACTAAAAAAACAATACCCACAATACTTAATATTTTTAAATAAATTCCTGGTTGATGCTCTTTAGGAGTGTGTTTGCCTGTAATTAGTTTGTAATTTAAAATAGCATAAAAAGGTGCCGTTAAAAAAGATAGGATAGTAGCTACTTTTACCAATAGGCCCATATTTTCCATAAAGTACCTTAATATTAAAAAAGTACCTAGAAATAAAAAGAGAATCCAAAACCAATAGCCGTATTTAAACTGTTTTTTAAATAAGAGTTTGGTTGTTCTATTCATAGCTCTTGGTGATGCATCTAAAGTTGTAATCGTTGTGCTAAACATGGTTGTAAACGCAGCAATTGCAATAAAAATGTAAGAAAAATCGCCTAAATTTTTGGTGTATAGCTCTATTAATTGTGAAGCAAATACCACTCCTTTATTAGAAAAAGTTACCCCAGATTTATACATTACCAAAGCACCTAAAAGCACAAAACAGATTCCTAGAAATAATGTGCTCATATATCCGATATTAAAATCCGAGACAGCATCTTTTCTTTTGGTACTTAAAATTGTGGTTTTATCTTTTTCTACAGACCAAATAGAGTGCCAAATAGAAATGTCTAAAGGTGCAGGCATCCAACCTAAAAAAGCAATTAAAAATGTTATTTCGGTGGCTCCAGAAGGTATAATTTGAGTAACATCGAAAGCTTCTTTAGAGCTAAATAGTGCTACTGTTACTGCTATTATAGTACTTACTGTAAGTATCATAATAATGTATTTCATTAAGTTGTCTAACAATCTATATTTACCAATCAGCAGAATAATTAAACTGATAAACATTAATAAGGTAGCCCATAAAACTAAATTATTTTCTACACTAAAAGCACCAAATAATTGAGATGCCAAACCTGCTGTTACAATAGTAACTGCTGCTTGTATGGTAAACATGGTGGCAAAGTTTAAAATATAATAGGCAATTAATACGCCTTTACCTAATTTTTTATACCCATCTAACAAAGTTTCACCAGTGGCAGCTGCATATCTTGGGCCAAATTGAAAAAAAGGATATTTAAATAAATGTACAAACAACAACGCCCAAATTAAGCCAAAACCAAATTCGGCACCAGCTTTGGTAGATTGCACTAAATGCGAAACACCAATGGCAGCGCCTGCAAATAATAACCCAGGACCTAAAGATTGTAAAAATGATTTTTTTGCCACAATTTAATAATTGATTTATTCTGACTCTTTTGTTTTTTTAATTTTACTACTAATTTCTTTTGATAACTTCTGCTAACAACTTTTTAGCACGTAATAATTTTACTTTTACGTTGCTCATGGGTTCGTTAATTTGTTTAGAAATTTCTTTATAACTTAACTCTTGAAAATAGCGTAACTGAATTACTTCTTGGTATTTAGGTTTTAATTGCTTAATGTCTTTTAACAATTTTGCTAAATTCTGATCTCTAATAATTTTATCTTCAGGAGTTGGGTTTTCATCGATTACCAAATACACTTTTTCCTCTTGTTCTTTAGTAGTTTCTATAAAAATAGAACTATTTTTTTTTCGTAATAAATCGATATGAACATTTTTAGAAATGGCAATTAACCATGTTTTAAATACGTATTTATCATCAAAAGTATCAATTTTATCAAAGGCTTTAGAAAAGGTTTGTATGGTAATATCTTCAGATTCGTTTTCGCTTTTGGTCCGTTTTAATTGATAATTATAAACATCTACCCAAAAAGTATTTAACAAAAAACGAAATGCTGCTTGATTGCCTTCTTTTGCTTTATTAATATTTGTTTCGATGTTTTTTTTGCTTATTTCCAATGATTGGGTTTTGAAATAAAATTAGGGGTAAATATACTAAAATGAAAGAATAGTAAACCAATTTTTGAAATTGGAAAAAAAAAGACAATTTGATTTTTTTTATTTTTTAGTAAGAAGACTCATAACTAAAAATACTTTTATGTAAAATAAGCAGTAAACAGCACGAATTATTTCAATAGGTTATAAAAAGAATCAGTCTTTTCTATTTCTTTAATATATCTTATTACACTAAAAATCTTGTAAAAAAGAGAGTTGGTAATTTGTGTTGCCACAAAAACTATAAATATCTAAAAATTACAGGTAAAAACATAAAGAGAAGTAGATATTAGTTATGTTGTGGTTCTGAACAATTTTCAAATTGATCTGGTGTTTTACCACAAAAACCACAAGCTTCTCCATCTTTATTTAACATTGGGTTTTGGCTTGCACAAGTTCCTGCAAATTTACCGTCTTTTTTTGCCCAAATTTTTATGGCAATTCCAGCAACACCAATTGCTAATAAACCTAATGTAATAAGTAATAGTTTCATAAAATTTAATTCTAATACAAAGATACATATTCTTAGGTGGATGATGAAAAAAATGTGATTTATTACAAGTAAAGTTTCTAAGATTTTATACAATTACATTCACTTCAATTTCTAAAGAAATTTTAAACTTTTCTAAAACTGTCTGTTGTATTTTTTTAGCAAGCTGATAAATTTCTGAGCCAGAAGCGGTTCCGTAATTAACCAATACTAAAGCTTGTTTTTTGTGAACGCCTGCATCACCAAAACGTTTGCCTTTAAAGCCACTTTGTTCTACTAACCAACCAGCAGGTACTTTTATTTCCGTTTCAGAAACTGCATAACTTGGCACACTTGGGTGTTCTTTTTGAAGTTCTAAAAATTGTGTTTTAGAAATTACAGGGTTTTTAAAAAAACTACCACTATTACCAATTTCTTTTGGATCTGGTAGTTTCGATTTTCTGATAGCAATAACAGCATCGGAAATATTTTTTAAAGATGGCTTAGAAATGTTTTTAGAGGCTAATTCAGTTTCAATAGCTCCATATGAAGTATTTAATTGATGGTTTTTCTTCGTCAACTTAAAACTAACCGCAGTTAAGATAACTTTGCCTTTTAAATCATTTTTAAAAATCGAATTTCTGTATCCAAATTGGCAGTCTTCATTAGAAAAAGTAAGTCTTTTACTTGTTTCAATTTCAATAGCTTCTACTTTGGTAATGGTGTCTTTTACTTCAACACCATAAGCACCAATATTTTGGATAGGACAAGTACCTACATTTCCAGGAATTAAAGATAGATTTTCAATTCCACCATAATTTTCGGCAATGCAAAAAAGTACAAAATCGTGCCAGTTTTCTCCAGCATTTACAGTTATATAAACAAAATTATCATCTTCTCTATCAATAGAAATCCCTTTTATATCTATATGAACTACTAACTTTTCGATATCTTTTGTAAGTAACATATTACTTCCTCCAGATATTAAAAATAAGTCTTTTTCAACTTTTAAAAGCTGTTGTAAATCGTAATAAGAATTTATAGAAACAAAACGTTTGGCATTTACAGAAATACCAAACGTGTTGTAATTTTTAAGAGAGATGTTTTGTTGTGTATTCAATTAATTATTGGTTTGTCTGTTTAAAGGCAGTCATAAGGGTTTTAAGTTCTCAATTGTACTTGAGTAAATATTTTTATGAGCTGTATTGTTTTAAGGCTTTTGCTAAAATATCTACAGAACGAATTAAGTTTTCTTTATTTAAAACATACGCCATTCTTATTTGATTTTTACCTTCTCCTTTAGTTGAGTAAAATCCACTTGCAGGAGCCACCATAACTGTTTGGTTATTGTCGTTAAAACTTTCTAAAATCCATTGTGCAAAATGGTCTGTATCTTTAACAGGTAGTTCTGCAACACAATAAAAAGCACCTTTAGGTTTGGCTACTTTAATGCCATCAATGTTTTCTAAAGCCTTAATTAAAGTGTTTCTTCTGTCTACATATTCTTTAGTTACATTATCAAAATAACTTTGTGGTGTGTCCAAAGCAGCTTCACTAGCTATTAATGCATATGTTGGTGGACTTAAACGTGCCTGCGCAAATTTTATTGCTGTTTTTATAAATGTTTTATTTTTAGAAACAACACACCCAATTCGTGCACCACACATACTGTACCTTTTAGACACAGAATCTATCACTATTGCGTTTTCTTCTAAGCCTTCTATAGAAAGCACAGAAGTATGTTTTAAGCCATCGTAGGTAAATTCTCTATATACTTCATCAGCAATTAAAAATAAATCGTGTTTTAAAACCATTTTTTTTAATTTTTGTATTTCTTCTTCAGAATATAAATAACCTGTAGGATTACCTGGGTTACAAATTAAAATAGCTTTAGTTTTTGGTGTAATTAATTTCTCGAAATCTTCAATTTTTGGGAGTGCAAAATTATTTTCAATTTTAGAAATAACAGGCACTACTTTTACTCCAGAAGCTGTAGAAAAACCATTGTAGTTTGCATAAAATGGTTCTGGTATGATAATTTCGTCTCCAGGATCTGTAATACTACCCATAGTAAATAGCAGTGCCTCTGAGCCACCTGTGGTTGTGATAATATTGTCTGCAGTTACATTTATGTTGTTTTTAACATAATACTTTGCCAATTTGGTTCTATATTCTTCAGAACCTTCGGAACGTGCATAAGAGAGTGTTTCAATTTTGTTGTTTTTAACTGCATCTAAGGCAATTTGTGGCGTTTTTATATCAGGTTGCCCAATGTTCAAATGAAAAACATGAACTCCTCTTTTTTTAGCATCTTCTGCATAAGGTACCAGTTTTCTTATTGGAGATTCTGGCATTTGAGTACCTTTTTTAGATATTGATGGCATAAAAGTATAATATTTTGGTTTCTGCAAATTTGCAAAAATAATTCCACTTTTTTTAGGAAATGTAACAATCTTTAAAGGTTAAAGTTTTATAAAATTTAGATAAATGCAAAAGTTAAATCGTAAATTTGAGTAGAACCAAATATGCTATTCAATTTGTTTAAAAAGTATCTGCTATTTTTTTTTGGTATTCTCCTTTTAGGCTTTAATGTAAACGCTCAAGATGGTTTTCGTTTATTAAACAAGTCTGATCTAAAAGAATCTGTTAAATTTAAACTAGTAAATAACCTAATTATTGTTCCTTTAGAAATTAATGGCAAAGAACTCTCTTTTATTCTAGACACTGGTGTAAATAAAACAATTATTTTTAATTTATCTGAAAATGATAGTATAGGTCTATTAAATACAGAAAAAATTTTATTAAGAGGTTTAGGTGGTGGAGATGCTGTTGAGGCAATACTCTCAAAAAATAACAATTTAAAAATTAAAAATCTAATAGGCTACAATGAATCTGTTTACGTTATACTGAAAGATTTTTTTGATTTATCTAGTAAAATGGGTACTACAATACATGGTATTATTGGCTATAATTTGTTACGAAATTTTGTGGTAAAAATTAACTATAGAACAAAAAGAATACACTTTTACAATCCAAAAAAATATCAGATTAAAAAATGTAGAAGATGCGAAATTTTGCCCATTCAATTTCATTTAAAAAAGCCTTACATAGATGTGAATATTCAATTAGATACTGTAGGTTATAAATTAACCAAAGTTAAAATGTTAGTAGATTCTGGTGGTAGTGATGCTATTTGGTTATTTGAAAACTCTAAAAAAAATATAAAAACTCCAAAATTATTTTTTAATGATATTTTGGGGGAAGGTTTAAGCGGCACTATTTATGGTAAAAGAAGTAGAATACCTAAATTAAAAATTGGAAAGTTTAAAATAGAAGAACCCACTGTATCTTTTTTAGATTCTGCATCTACCAGAAATGCAAGAACTTTTAAGCAAAGAAATGGTAGTATTGGAGGTAGCGTTTTAAAAAGATTTAAGGTTTGGTTAGATTATAGAAACCGCAAAATTATGTTAAAGAAAAACGTTTCTTTTAAAGACGGTTTTAACTATAATATGTCTGGTTTAGATGTCGTTTACAACGGTAAGCAATTGGTAAGAGAAAAAACAACAAATAAAATTTTAGATTCTGGCAATCGAGATATAAACAAAAATAATACTATTTCTTTTGTAACTAATTTCTTTTATAAATTTAAATCTTCTTATAAAATTAAAACAGTTATCCTTAATTCTCCTGCAGGTAAAGCTGGTTTAAAAGCAGGCGATATTATTTTAAAAATTAATAGAAAACCAGCTTATTCTTTCACTTTGAGTGAAATATTTTACAAGTTTCAAGAAAAAAACAATAAAAAAATAAGTATTACAATAGAAAGAAACAAACTTGTAAAAACATATAAATTTCGTTTAAGAAAAAGAATTTAATTTTCTTTAGACAGTAGGCTCTTTTCTTTTTCTAAAGGAACACTCTCTGTAACATTCCCTTTAATTGTTACTGCTTTTCTTGTAATTTTAGCATTAGAAAATATGGTTATTTTTTTATAAAAACCACCTAAAATTTTGGTGTTGTAAGATACTTTAATTTCACCTTTTTCACCAGGCATAATTGGTTTTTCTGGTTTTTTAGGGACTGTACAACCACAAGAAGATTGTATTTTTGTTATTACTAAAGGTTCATTACCAATATTTGTAAAAACAAATGTTTTCTCTCCATTAGAACCTTTTGCTATTTTTCCATAATCAATAGTTTCCTTTTCAAATTTAAATTCTTGAGAATGTATCGAAACAGTAATAAATAATGCCACTAAAAAAATTCCAAATGCTTTCATGTTTTTTTAATTTATGTTGTAAAATTAATATTAATTTTTTGTTCTAAAAAATCAAGCTCTAATTTTCTCTACAAAATTAGATAATTGTATTTTTGTCCATTAAATATCAAAAAGAATACCAAAGTATGACAATTCCATCTAAATATGATGCAAGTAAAGTAGAAGATAAATGGTATGATTACTGGATGAAAAACAATTATTTTCATTCAACACCAGATGAAAGAGAACCTTATACCATTGTAATTCCACCTCCAAATGTAACAGGTGTCTTGCATATGGGACATATGTTAAACAATACAATACAAGATGTATTAATTAGACGTGCACGTTTATTAGGTAAAAATGCATGTTGGGTTCCTGGTACAGATCATGCATCTATTGCAACAGAAGCAAAAGTAGTGGCCAAATTAAAAGAACAAGGTATTTCTAAAAACGACTTAACTCGTGAAGAATTTTTACAACATGCTTTTGATTGGAAAAACGAATATGGAGGTAAAATATTAGAGCAATTAAAAAAGCTAGGGGCTTCTTGTGATTGGGAAAGAACAGCTTTTACCATGGATCCAGAAATGTCTGAATCTGTAATTAAAGTTTTTGTTGATTTGTACAATAAAGGATTAATTTACAGAGGTTATAGAATGGTAAATTGGGATCCAGAAGCAAAAACCACTTTATCTGACGAAGAAGTAATTCATGAAGAAAGACAAGGAAATTTATATTATTTAGAATATAAAATTGAAGGTTCAACAGATACTTTAACCATTGCAACTACAAGGCCAGAAACCATTTTTGGAGATACAGCAATTTGTATCAACCCTAATGATGAGCGTTTTACACATTTAAAAGGTAAAAAAGCAATTGTACCACTTTGTGGAAGAATTATACCTATCATTGAAGATGAGTATGTTGACTTAGAATTTGGTACAGGTTGTTTAAAAGTTACGCCAGCTCATGATGAAAATGATAAAAACTTAGGAGACAAACACCATTTAGAAGTAATCGATATTTTTAATGATGATGCTTCTTTAAATTCTTTTGGATTGCATTATGCGGGTAAAGATAGATTTGTTGTAAGAAAAGAAATCGCTAAAGAGCTTGAAGCAAAAGGTATTTTGACTAAAACAGAAATACATACCAATAAAGTTGGTACTTCAGAAAGAACCAAAGCAGTAATAGAACCTAGATTATCTGACCAGTGGTTTTTAAAAATGACAGATTTAGCAAAACCCGCTATAGACGCTGTTTTAGGTGATGACAATAACATTAACTTAGTGCCTAAAAAGTTCGAAAACACCTATAGACACTGGATGGAAAATATTCGAGATTGGAATATTTCTCGTCAACTTTGGTGGGGACAACAAATACCAGCCTATTATTTTGGTGATGGTAAAGAGGATTTTGTAGTTGCAGAAAACATTGAACAAGCATTAGTTTTAGCTCAAGAAAAAACTAAAAACGATAAATTAACAACCAAAGATTTAAAGCAAGATGAAGATGCTTTAGATACTTGGTTTTCTTCTTGGCTTTGGCCAATGAGTGTTTTTGATGGAATTAGAAACCCAGAAAACGAAGAAATTAAATACTATTACCCAACAAACGATTTAGTTACAGGACCCGATATTTTATTTTTCTGGGTAGCTAGAATGATTATTGCTGGATATGAATATAAAGATGAAAAACCTTTTAAAAACGTTTATTTAACAGGTCTGGTTCGCGACAAACAACGTCGTAAGATGTCTAAATCTTTAGGAAATTCTCCAGACGCTTTAAATTTAATAAAAGAGTTTGGTGCAGATGGTGTAAGAGTTGGGCTTTTATTAAGTGCTCCTGCAGGAAATGATATTTTATTTGACCAAGATTTATGTCAGCAAGGAAAAGGATTTGCTAATAAAATTTGGAATGCTTTTAGGTTGATAAAAGGTTGGGAGATAGATGAAAATTTAGCACAACCAGAAACCGCAAAAATTGGTTTGGCTTGGTACGATGCCAAGTTTAATAAGGCTTTGACAGAAATAGAAGATCATTTTTCTAAATACAGGTTGTCTGATGCTTTAATGACTATTTATAAATTAATTATGGACGATTTTTCGTCTTGGTTATTAGAGATAGTAAAACCAGCATATCAGCAACCTATAGATGCAAAAACCTATCATGCAATTATAGAGGTTTTAGAAAATAATTTAAAAGTATTGCATCCATTTATGCCATTCTTAACAGAAGAAATTTGGCAATATATAACTGATAGAACTCCAGAAGAAGCTTTAATTGTTGCAAAATATCCAATACAAAAAGAGTTTGATGCACAAATAATTTCAAGTTTTGAAGTTGCAACAGATGTGGTTTCTGGAATTAGAACCATTAGAAAAGAAAAAAATATTTCTTTTAAAGATGCTGTAGAATTGTTTGTAATAGATAATGATAAGCTAACCAAACAATTTGATATTGTAGTTCAGAAATTAACAAATACAAGTACAATAAATTACATTTCAGAAAAAGTAGAAGGTGCTTCTTTTAGAGTAAAATCTAACGAATATTTTGTGCCAATTTCTATAGAAAATATAGATGTAGAAGCAGAGATTGAAAAACTATCTGCAGAATTAAAAAGAGCACAAGGTTTTTTAGTAGGTGTTCAAAAGAAATTATCTAACGAGCGTTTTGTTTCTAACGCACCAGAAAAAGTAATTGCTTTAGAACGTAAAAAAGAAGCTGATACTTTGGCGAAAATAGAAACTATTATCAATAGTTTAAATGGTTTAAAGTAAGTGTAAAAAAAAGGCTCACAATTGTGAGTCTTTTTTTATTTGATAATTTTTTTTCTTCGTTTTTTAAAATACATAATTATAAAAGTTGATTATTTGTTTTTCTAATCAAATCAAAATTAGAAAATAAACAAGCCTATTTTTAGCGCTATTCATTTAAATATTATCTTTGCTGCTTATAACAAGCTGTATATGAAAATTATTGCAATGATTCCTGCACGTTACAGTGCAACCCGTTTTCCAGGTAAATTAATGAAAGACTTAGGAGGTAAATCTGTGATTTTAAGAACCTATGAAGCTGCTTTAAATACAGAACTTTTTGATGAGGTTTATGTCGTTACAGATTCAGAAATTATTAAAGAAAACATTACAAATGCGGGTGGTAATGTAATTGTTAGTAAAAAAGAGCACGAATGTGGTTCTGATAGAATTGCAGAAGCTGTAACAGATATTAATACAGATATAGTAATAAATGTGCAAGGAGATGAGCCTTTTATAGACAAAACATCTTTATCTAAATTGATAGAAGTTTTTAAAGCCGATACTAAAAAAGAAATAGACCTAGCTTCTCTAAAAGTTCAAATTACCAATAAAAAAGACATAGAAAATCCTAATAATGTAAAGGTCATTACAGATGTTAATAACTTAGCAATCTATTTTTCTAGAAGCGTAATACCTTATCATAGAGATGCAACTATCAATGTAAAATATTACAAACACAAAGGTGTTTATGCGTTTAGAAAACAAGCGTTGTTAGATTTTTATAACAGACCAATTACCCCTTTAGAAGCTGCGGAAAAAATAGAAGCAATTAGATACCAAGAAATTGGTAAAAAAATTAAAATGGTAGAAACTACTGTTGAAGCTGTAGGTATAGATACTCCTGAAGATTTAGAGAAAGCCAAACAATATTTAAACCTTTGATTTATGAATAAGCATATTAAAGTAATAGCTTTTGATGCAGATGATACTTTATGGGTAAACGAAACGTATTTTAGAGAGGCAGAAGAAGAGTTTGCCAAATTGTTGTCTAAATATGAAACCAAAAATAAAATAGATCAAGAATTATTTAAAAAAGAAATTAAAAACTTACCAATTTATGGTTATGGTATAAAGGGGTTTGTACTTTCTATGATAGAGTGCGCTTTAGAGCTTTCTAACTACAAAATAAAGCAAACGACACTAGAAAAAATAGTTGATATTGGTAAAGAAATGCTAGAAAAACCCATAGAATTATTAGATGGAGTAGAAGAGGTACTTAAAAAATTACAAGGAAAATACAAATTAATTGTTGCTACAAAAGGAGATTTATTAGACCAAGAAAGAAAGTTAGAAAAATCGAATCTTTTAAAATATTTTCATCATATAGAGGTAATGAGTGATAAAAAAACAAAAGATTATAAAAAAATTATTAAGCACTTAGAAATAGCGCCCAAAGAGTTGTTAATGGTTGGTAACTCTTTAAAGTCAGATGTTTTGCCTTTATTAAAAATAGGGGCTTCTGCCATTCATATTCCTTTTCATACAACTTGGGTGCATGAGCAGGTAAGTGCAAATGAGCAACAAAATGCAGACTATGTTACTTTAAGAAATATCAAAGAACTTTTAACGCTTATTTAAATAAATATCCTAAATTTGTAGCTTTAAAACAATCGAGATTATGGCAAGTATAAAAAATTTAAAAAAAGATATTAATTATACCTTAGGTGATATTATTGGTTATGCAACCGAAAAAGTAGACCTAAAAGGAGATAATAAAAAAGTAGAAGCAATTGTAGATGAAACTATTACTACGTTTGATGAGTTAATTACAAAAATTAACCAAAAAGGGGTAGAAAATAAAAAAGCTCATTATAAAGCAGTTAGTGCAGCGTTAGAAAAAAAAGCAAATGCTCTGTTAGAAAAAGTGAACAAGATATAAATTAACACTTTTTAAATATTTTTTAACGACCATCAATTTTTAATTGATGGTTTTTTTATTAAATTTGATTAAATATTATACTAAATAGAACACCATTTACGTTATAATTTAAATCAATAATTACTATGGCTAGAGCAATGTTTGAATACACTAAGACTGTATTAAAAAAAGTAAGCTTTAACTCAGATTTGTTCTGTAAAGAATTAGAAAAATCACTAAAAAGGTTGTTACCTTATGAAATTGAAGAACTAACCATTTGGGTAAAGCAATTTACAGCAAACAAACCAGAATTAAATGTTTGTATGACATTAATAAAAAAAGAGGCTTTTTAGAAGCCTCTTTTTTAGTTGATATAATCATATAATAATTTTTTTATTCTTTAGGTCTTCTTCCTCTACCATATTTACGCATTAGTTTTCGAGTAAACTCTCTTTCAGAAACCTGAAGCATCATTAATTTTTTATAACTTAAAAATTTAGAGGCATCTTTTAAAAAACGTTCTTTTTCTAAAACTGTTTTTCGTTCTAAATCTAATTTTAAACTTAAAAAGTCTTTTGCTTCTTCTTCATTTAAATTATTAAAACTACCAACTTGTTTTATTCTTCTATTGATTTCAGACCTTCCTTTATCTCTATATAACTCTAATTTTTCTTGATGTATATTGTAAAGTGGCCAAAACTTTTCTGCTTCTAAAGAGGTAAGTTGTAATTCTTGAGTTAAAAAAGCAATTTTAAGTGCTTTAATTTTTTGTCTACTTTTTTTTCGATCTTGCCCAAAAGAGTAAAAAACCGATAGAAACATTGCTATAATTAATAAATATTTTTTCATTTTAATATAATTCGTTTATTATAGAGGTATTGTCTGTGTTTATAATGTATTCTTCTATTTCATCATTTTTTAAATATGTAAAAACAAATTCGTTTTCGTCTAAAATATTTGTATTTAATGTATTTACAAAATCTTCATTAAAAAGTTCTACATTGTTTTCTAAAACCCAATTTTCTATATCTGTGTTTACTAAATTGTCAAAACTTAATTTATCTGCATTAGAAAAGTTAAAAAAGTTGATGCTAAAAAACAAAAGAACGCATGCTGCAGCTGCATAAGGTATTGCATTTAAAAACCTTTTTTTAAATAAAATTACTTTGGTTTCTTTTTTATCAACGGTTTGTTTTAAAATAATATCATCAATGTTATCTAAATAATTATCAGGTGCTTTAAAACTAGTTTTTTTAGGTAGCTTGTCTTCTTTTAAAAATAATGTAAGGTTATCATCTACATCGTTAAAATAATCTTTAGGTGCAGTAAATCCTGTAGTTTTATTTACTACAGATTTTAAAAACTCTTCGCTATTTTTATAATTATTTTTCATGGTATTATTTAGACCTTTTCTTATAATAAAAGTTTAATTGGTTTTGTTTTTTATGTAATTTTCTATTTTTTTAACTGCGTGAAAATAAGAGGCTTTTAGCGCTCCAACACTAGTTTCTAATATTTCTGAAATTTCATTATATTTCAGTTCTTCAAAATATTTCATATTAAAAACTAATTGTTGTTTTTGTGGTAATGTTGCTATAGCTTTTTGTAAAATTAGCTGAATCTCATCACCAGAAAAATATACATCGCTTTCTAATGTAGATGCCAATTGTTCTTGCATTTCAGAAATGTCTATATTTCTTTCTTTGGCACGTTTATTTAAAAAAGTAATAGACTCATTTGTAGCAATTCTATACATCCAAGAAAATAATTTACTTTTTTGATTAAACTTGTCTAAATTTCTATATACTTTAATAAATGTATTTTGTAAAACATCATCTGCATCTTCATGAGAAATTACAATTTTACGTATATGCCAATACAAGCGTTCTTTATAGAGTTTTATTAATACTCTGTACGCTTTTTCTTTGGTAACAACACTTTTTAGTTGCTCAATTAAAACAGTTTCATCTGTCAACTACTCTTTTTTTAGTTTAGACAAAATGTTTTTAGAAAGGTTTAAGTTTGATAACTATTTTTTTACTTTAGTTCTAGAGTAGCCAAATAATCTTTTTTGTTTTATTATTTCGGGTATCCCTTCTGGTAACATTTCTTCCCAACCTTTTTCGCTATTAATAATCATTTTTAAAACAGTTCTAGAAAAAATATCTAAAATGTCTTTATCAATGTTATCAATATTAATTAAACGCCCATTATTTTTAAAGAACTTGTACAATTCTTTCATTCGTGGGTGTACTTTAAGGTTTTCGCTATTAATATACTCTCCAGATTTTTGATCATGATAAGGGTACATATATACTTTTAAATCTCTATAAAATAATTTACCAAAAGCCTCTAAAATACCACCACTTAAGTTTCGGTAATATTTTTCATCAAAAATCTGAATTAGGTTATTCACCCCCATTGCAAGTCCCATTCTTTCTTTGGTAAACTCACTAAAGTATTCTACTAATTTAAAGTATTGTTGAAAGCTAGTAATCATCACGTTTTGCCCCAAAGAACAAAGTAATTCTGCTCTATCTAAAAAGTCTCTTTCGTTAATCTTACCTTCTGCTGTTAAGTTACTTAAGGTAATTTCAAAAATAATTTGTGTTTTACTTTCATCAACTTTGTTTTCGTCTAAAAAGAGTTTTTTAGATTTTTCAAACATATCCATATTAACTTTTGTAACAGGTCTAAAGCTACCTCTTAAAGCCAATATGTTTTTTTTGTATAAAACTTGTGCGGGTAATAGATTGTTTCCATCAGGACCAAACATAACAGCATTTGTCATTCCGTTTTTAAGCAGTTGTAAACTCATTAAACGATTATCGACATACATAAAACGTGGACCAGAAAAATTAATCATATCAATTTCTAACTGATCGTTACTTAAATTATGATAAAAAGATTTTACCAATTCTTTAGGGTTATCATTTAAGTAAAAAGCCCCATAAATTAAATTCACCCCTAAAACGCCTAAGGTTTCCTGTTGCAAACGCGCATCAGTTTCTTTAAAACGAAGGTGTAAAATAATTTCGTTGTAACCTTCTAATGGATCTAGTTGAAAGCGAATACCAACCCAACCATGTCCTTTAAATTTTTTTGCAAAATCTATAGTAGTTACTGTATTTGCGTAACTAAAAAATAATTTATCAGGGTGTTTTTGTCTACTAAGTCTGTCTTCAATTAAATCAATTTCGTGCCCTAGCATTTTTTTTAAACGAGGTTGCGTAACATAACGTTTGTCGTCTTCAACACCGTAAATAGCGTCAGAAAAATCTTTATCGTAAGCACTCATCGCTTTTGCAATTGTACCAGAAGCGGCACCAGATCTAAAAAAATTACGTGCAGTTTCTTGTCCTGCACCAATTTCAGAAAAAGTTCCGTAAATATCTGAGTTTAAGTTTATTCTAAGTGCTTTGCTTTTAGTAGTTGGTACACTACTTATTTTTTGATCTCCCTTTAAAGAAATAGCCATAAATGTCTTTTTAATAATCCTAACAAATGTAAGGAATAAGTGTGCAATCAGTCAATTTTTATCTTATTTTTGTTTGTATGAAAACTGATAAAAAACTGTTAAAACTCACTTTTTTAGGTACAGGAACTTCGCAAGGCATTCCTATGATTGCAAGTAATGATCCTGTGTGTTTATCTACAGATACCAAAGACAAACGTTTGCGTTCTTCTGTTTTAATTTCTTACGGAGATAAAAATTACGTTATAGATTGTGGTCCTGATTTTAGGCAACAAATGTTAAGAGAAAATATACAGTTGGTAAATGGGGTCTTATTTACCCATGAACATGCAGATCACACAGCTGGTTTAGATGATTTACGCCCCTATTGTTACAAAATTGGTGAAATGCCAATCTACTTATGTCAGAGAACTTTGGCGAGTTTAGAACAACGGTTTCAGTACATTTTTTCTGTAGAAAATAGATATCCAGGAGCTCCAAGTGTAACTCCAAATATTGTAAAAAATGATTCCTTTTTTATAGATGATTTAAAAATTACGCCCATACAAGTATTGCATGGTAACTTACCCATTTTGGGCTATAGAATTAACGACACTGCTTATTTAACAGATGTGAAAAGTATTACGGCAGAAGAAAAATCAAAGTTAAAAGATTTAGATATCTTGATAGTAAATGCGTTAAGAATTAATAAACACCCCACACATTTTAATTTAGAGGAAGCTTTAGGTTTTATTGAAGATCTGCAGCCTAAAAAAACTTATTTTACGCACATTAGTCATAAGTTAGGTTTTCATAAAGAGGTTTCTAAAAAACTACCCAAAAATGTATTTTTAGCTTACGATGGTTTAAAGATACAAGCATAGGTATAATATAATATCTCTGTTAATTTCTTTTAAAAATGTAATTCCAAAGACTTACACAGCAGAAGAGTTTGTTTGAAAAATTGTTTTGGGTCTTTGATTTTCATAATTATGCTCACAACTTAAGACGAATATGACGTCGTTTTAATACTGAAACAAGTTCAGCACAAGTGACTTACATTCGGTGTTAACGAAGTTACAGGTTTTTAAATTTAGAAACAAAATAAATTAAGTAGCTTAATACCAGCGTTTTTTCTTCTTTTTAGAAGCTGTAGATTTTCTACCTTTTTTATGTTTAGAAATAGTATTGGGTTGTTTTTTGTTGTGTTTTGGTTTTGCTACTGGATAAGGATGATCTGTAATTACTTTAATCGTTTTTTCTAATAAAGCCTCTATGTTTTTGATGTAAGAATTTTCATCTGGAGAACAAAAAGAAAACGCAATACCCGATTTTCCTGCTCTACCAGTTCTACCAATTCTGTGTACATAGGTTTCAGCAACATTAGGGATATCAAAATTAATAATAGCATCTACATTGCTAACATCTATACCACGTGCAGCCACATCTGTAGCGATTAAAATATGCGCTTTTTTGCTTTTAAAATCTTCAATAGCTTTGCTTCTAATGGCCTGTGTTTTATCACCATGAATACTAATAGCATTGTAACCATTTTTAAGCAAGGTTTGTTCTAATTTATCTACACCAAACTTGGTACGTCTAAAAATGATAATGCGTCCATTAATGGTGTTTCTAAGTAAATGTAAACACAAGTCTGTTTTATTCTTTTTGGGTAAATAATATAGTAATTGCCCGATATTTTTAACAGTAGCTTGTTCTGGGTGGATCTCTATTTTTATTGGATTTTTTAGAATAATATCCGATAATTCTACAATTTTATTGGGCATGGTTGCAGAAAAAAGAAGCGTTTGTTTCTTTTTGGGGCATAAACTTTCAATTTTTTTAATGTCTTTAATAAAACCCATGTCTAGCATTAAATCTGCTTCGTCTAAAACAAAAATTTCTACAGCACTCAAATCAATATTTCCTTGCATTTGTAGGTCTATCAATCTACCAGGAGTTGCAATTAAAATATCTACGCCTTTTGCTAAAACTTCTTTTTGTGGTTCTAAAGAAACACCACCAAAAACAGCCGTTGCTTTTATAGCTGTATATTTGCCAAAACTGTTGCAGTTTTCTAGAATTTGTATGGCCAATTCACGAGTTGGCGTAAGAATTAGCGATTTTATTTTTTTTACCTTTGTATCACTATTTTGGGTTGATAGCAAATGTAAAATAGGCAATGCAAAGGCAGCTGTTTTTCCTGTACCTGTATTGGCAGTAACTATCACATTTTTCTTTTGTAAAACCAAAGGAATTGCCTTTTGTTGAACCAGTGTAGGTGTGTGAAAGCGCTGTTCTGCAACTGCTTTTAAAATAGATGGGTCTAAAGGGATTTCAGAAAACTGCATGTGTAATATTTTTAAACAAAGGTAGTTTAAAAATATGCTGTGGTAGATTTTTTTCTAAAAACTACAAATTCTTTACAAGCCAGTTTTTAACGCTGAAAAAATTTTGTGGTGCAACTCCATGACCAACATTGTATTCAGAATATTCGTTTTTAAGCCCCAAGTTATCTAAAAAAGGTTTAGATTCTCTTGCCCAAGTAACAGGTAAAACTTGGTCTACAGTTCCATGAGAGCAATAATATTCGGTTTTTATGTTAGAGGGCATTTCTGTAGGTAATAGTTCTTTATTAATGTAACCACTCAATGCAATTACATATTGTACTTTATTTGGGTAAAAAAAGCTTAAAGAATAACTTAAAATTGCACCTTGGCTAAAACCTAATAAAAAGGTTTTATCTGGATTTGTTTGGTATTTGGCTTGAATTTCATCAATAAAAATAGCAATTTTATGAATAGATTCTTTTGCTTCTTTTATATCAGAAAATTTCCCATTAATGTCATCAAAATTGATAGAATACCAAGCAAAACCACCAAAACCCATAGAGAGTGGTGCTTGGGCACTTACAATTAAAAATTCTTCTGGTAACTCTTCTGCAAACGAAAATAAATCTTGCTCATTACTACCATAACCATGTAGTAAAATTAATAATGGTGTTTGTTCGGTTTTTATTCTGGGTTCTCTAACAATGTAGTGTAAATTACTCATACTCATAAAAGTGTATTTAAATATTTCGAAACCATTCTTGAAATTTCTCTCCAAATAAAGGAACAAATTTTACTTCTTTTTGTAAAGCGCTAATAAAACCTAGTGCAAAAAGTACTAAAACTCCAAATCTACCAATATTGCCTGCAACAGTGCCAAAATAACCATACACAATAAATTTATTTGCAAAATATAAAATATGTAAACCTAGGCTTTGCCTGATATGAAAACTTGCAAAATAATTGTTTTTGTGCCTGTTAGAAATATAAGTTATTACAAGTCCAATAATTGTTAAATAGCTAAAAACACCAATGTTTTTAGCTTGTTTATTTGTTTGGTTTTCCAAAGCTTATGCATTTAAAACCAATTGGTTGTTTGCAAAAATACCATAGGCTTTTCCTGTTAATTTTTTGTCTAAAAAAGCACTGTTTTTTGATGTTGATAGCATATGTTTCTTTGTAAAAGTGTACGATTCTTCTGGAGTAAAAAGTGATATTTCTGCTTTTTGACCTTCAGCAATTGAGATTGCTTTTAAACCAAAAATACTTCTTGGCTTGTGGGTAATGTTGTCTATAAAATCATCTAAAGCTAAAACAGAATTGATAGCTCCAAATGCACTTTCTAAACCAATGGTTCCGTTTTTAGCTTCGCTAAATTCTACTTTTTTATGTTCGATGTCTATAGGATTGTGATCCGATGTAATTACATCGATAATACCAGATTTTATCCCTTTTTGTAAGGCTTTACAGTCTTTATTTGTTCTTAAAGGCGGATTTGTTTTGTAACTGCTATCAAAGCCATGTAGCTCTTGGTCTGTAAGTGTTAAATGATGAGCGGCTACGCTACAAGTAACTTGTAAACCTTTCTTTTTGGCTTCTTTAATTAAATCTACAGATTTTGCACTAGAAATCGTTGGGATGTGTAATTTGCCTCCTGTATATTCAAGTAAAAATAAGTCTCTGGCAATTTGTATGTGTTCTGCTAAAGCAGGTGTACCTTTTAAGCCTAACTTTGTGCTGTTTTCACCTTCGTGTGCAATGCCCTCTCCAGCAATGGCTTTGTTTTTTGGGAAACTCAAGACCAATCCATCAAAATTCTGAGCATACAATAAGGTAATTTTCATTAAATTATCATTGCTTATCGGTTTGTTATAGTCAGAAAAAGCAATAGCTCCAGATTGTTGCATATCATACAATTCTGCCATTTCTATACCTTTACTTTCTTTTGTTAAAGCAGCAATAGGATATAACTTTGTAGCAAAACCTTGGGCTTTATTTATTAAAAATTCTACACCAGATTTGTTGTCAATCACAGGGTTGGAATTCGCATTTACTGCAACAGCTGTAAAACCACTTTTTGCAGCTACTGTTAAACCATTTTTTATGGTTTCTCGTTCTTCAAAACCAGGTTCTCCAAAAGAAACGCTGGTATCAAACCATCCACATGAAACATGCAGGTTTTCTTTTTCAACAAGTTGATAATCTTTCTTGTAGGGTAGGTTATCTGCAATTTGTGTGATTGTTCCATCAGTAATTAAAATGTCTTTAGTTTGTTGATGAAATGGGCTAGAAGTATCTATAATTTTTGCCGACTTTATAAGCGTAATCATGGTTTATAGAATTTTAAAATCAAAATTTCTAACAACAAAGATACAATTGCCAAAGCTAAAAACCATTTCCATAGCCAATGAACTTCGTTATTTTTATTAATTTCGTTGAAAACTTCTTTAATAGAGCTAGAAATTGTAATGTTTTTGTTGTTTTCTGATAGGGTGTTGAGGTCTAAAAAGTTTAATAAACTTTCTTCTTTAGGATAGTTGAAAGCAATATTCTGTATCTTTTTATTATCTTTTAAAATGCCGTAAAAACCTGCTGTTGTTGGTTGTTCTTTGGTTTTTAATATAACTTTATTTTGATAATTTTGTTGAAGTGGAATTAAAGATGTGTTGTTATTCGCAATTTTTAAAATGGCATCTTTACCTAAAGAGGTTTCAATTTCTATGGTATTTTCTTGGTCTATCGTGAACGTTAGCTTAGGGTATTGAAAACTCAGTATACCAAAATTGTAAAAAACAGGGACAATTAATGGTGATTTTAAAAAATTACTATTGCTCTTGTTTAAAGCGCTTGCAACATAATAGGTTTTGTTATTTCTTAATTGAGCGATAAAATCTGTATTATTTTCAAAAGAAACAATTTTAGAGTTTGCGCCTAAAATAGGGTAATAACTATATACTTTTGGATATTGAAAATTAGTAACCTTATTTAAAAAAACATTTTTAAAAATAGGGTGTTTATAGTTAATAGTTGTAATTTTTAAGGTGTCTATCTTTTTTGGTTCAATTTTACCCAAATTTAAATTTCTTAAAAATAGATTGTAAGAATTTAAGTCGATTTTTTTACGGGGTATAATTACAATGCTACCTCCATTTTTAGAAAATGTAACCAAGCTTTTTAGTAAAATTTCTGGGATATTTTCTAACTCATTTAGAATAATTAATTGTTGTTCTTGTATGGTGTTATAATTGATATTTTGTAATGCAGTTTTTGTGAATTCAAATTCGTTTTCTGTAAAAATTTTTGCTAAAAAATTCGCCTCATTTCCAATAGTTAAAACTCGTATTTTTTGGTTGTTGTTTAGAGTGAAAAAATAGGTATTATCAAAAGTAAAAGTATCGCTAAAAGTTAGTGTTAATTTTCCTAAAAATTCTTTCGTATTTTGAATGGTGAATTGTATGGTTTTTTTAGTATCTTTTAGGATAGGAAAGGACTGCTTGCTTAATAAGATGTCTTTGTTAAAAATAGCAATTGGCACATTGTCTTTTGCAGCACCTTGATTTTTAACTACCACATTTACTGTAAAATTTGTACTGTTTTTATTGCTTATGAAAACACTATCTATAGAAAGGTTATTTTTTTGTGATGCTTGCAGTTTTATAGCGTTAAAATCAGGTGTTACATTTGTGAATTTAAAATTGTAATTATATTGAAAATCAGATATTAAAATGTTTTTATTTGAAGTATTTGTTTTATTTTTTTTTTCTTGATTAATTTTTAATAAAACCGTTTCTAAAGATAGTTTTTTAGGTGTGTTTTGGATGTTTAAAAGTATTTCTTTTAAATCAGATTTACTAATATTTTTATAAAAATCTGAATTTGTTAGTAAAGAAAATTCACTTTTATCATTTGCATGTTCTATAATTTCTTGAGCTGCTATTTTTAATAAATTCCCTTTTTCTCCATTGGTATTTGTGCTTAAAGAATTGTCTAAATATATAAAATTATGTTGTTTTTTATTGATGTTTTTATTGCTGAAATAAGGTTGCGAAAAAGCAAAAATTATCGCTAAAAATAATAGCAATCTACTTGCTAAAATTAACCACTTTTTTATACGAGAACTTTTACGAGTTTGCTGTTGCAATTTTTGTAAAAACTCAACATTTGTAAATGGTATTTTAACAAACTTTTGTAGCTGAAAAAGATGTACCAAAATAGGTATAATTAACAGTGCTAAAAAGTATAAAATTTCTGGATTTCTAAATTGCATTTAATTTTTTCAAAGATTGTTTCTACGAATTTATTACAAAAAAAAGGATTTAGAAATGGTTGTTAACTTCTAATTAAAACTTTTCGAAAACACCTAAGCCAAATAATGCAAAATCGTATTTTACAGGATCGTTTTTGTCTAACTTTCTAAGATTTTTATCTAATTCTGCAACAGCTTTCCAATCGTTTTGTTTTCTAAGTAGTAATTTTAATTTTCTGGCTACATTACCAGAATGCACGTCTAAAGGACAAGATAAATGTGCAGGATTATGTGTTTTCCAGATTCCGAAATCTACTCCTGCAGCATCATTTCTAACCACCCAGCGTAAAAACATGTTTATACGCTTTGCAGCAGAGTTTTTTAAAGGATCTGAAACATGTTTTTGTGTTCTTTGTTGATGTTTTACCTCAAAAAACACCTTTTTAAAATGATTGATAGCAGTTTGATAGGTTTTAGAGTTATCTTTTATGGCAAGTGCATTTTCTAAGCCATTATGTTGGTTGTAAATGTGTTTTAAAGATGTTATAAACTGCTGAAAATCGATATAATTAAAGGTTCTATGCACAAAACTCTCAAATATTTTTAAATCTGATTCTTGATGATTGATAATAAAATCAAAAGGCGAATTGTCTAACAAATCCATCATTTTTAAGGCATTTTTAATTATCATGGTTCTATTACCCCAAGAAATGGTGGCTGTTAAAAAACCTGCTATTTCAATATCTTCCTTTTTAGAAAATAAATGTGGAATTTGAATTGGATCTGACTCAATAAATTTTGGGTTGTTATACAAAACAACTTTGTTGTCTAAAAAGTCTTTTAATTCCGTTTTTTTCATTTTAAAAATCTGATATAAAGCCTATAAGTATAAAAAATAAATTATAACTCCCATGCAAAAGCATAGACCATTGTAAACCAAAACGTACTCTTATATAGCCAAAATAAGCACCTACTAGGGTTTGTGGTAATACTAAAATAGGTGCTAAAAGTAGCACATTAGTTGTTATATCAAAATTTGTTAAATGTACTAAACCAAAGGCTAGGGTAAAAAAGTAAAAACCAATCTTAAAAGTTTTTGGTTTTTTAAAAAAAGTTAACGGGCCTCTAAAAATCAATTCCTCTATAATAGGTATTGCCATTGAAGCTAAAGCAATTATTTGTAGTTTGCTCATTTCTTTAAAAAGTTCTTCTACTTTATGGTTTTCTAAGTTTATCCAGTTTAGTTGTTCAAAAAGTGCAAAAACAGGGGAAATTACGATGCTAGTTATGATGCTAATCATTAAAATATGTAAATATATTTTAAAACGATATTTTAAATCTGAATTTTGATCTTGATTTAAAATAGGATTTTTTAGGTAGGCAATTAGTGCTGTAAATGTTGTTTTCATTGCAAATGTTTATACTCTTTTTGTATAAAAATGATAGTTGTTAGAGTGTTTAAATAATTTTACCATCTTTCATGGTTAGTGTTCTGTCTGCCATTTTAGCCAACTCTTTATTATGAGTAACCAAAACAAATGTTTGACCAAATTTATCGCGAAGCTTAAAAAAAAGTTCGTGTAAATTTTTGGCAGATTCACTGTCTAGATTTCCACTGGGTTCATCTGCTAAAATTACAGACGGATTGTTAATTAAAGCTCTTGCAACAGCAACTCTTTGCTGTTCTCCACCAGAAAGTTCGTTCGGTTTATGGTTTATTCTATGAGATAATCCTAAAAAAGCCAACAATTCTTTAGCTTTCTCTTTTACTTCTTTTTTTGATTTTTTTGCTATAAATGCAGGTATACAAACATTTTCTAAAGCTGTAAATTCTGGTAATAGTTGATGAAATTGAAAAATAAATCCAATATGGTTGTTTCTAAAAGAGGATAATTCTTTGTCAGATAGATCTTTTAAAGAAATGCTATTTACAGAAAGCTGAAAATCTTGCTCTTTAAGGGGCTTGTCTAAGGTGCCAATAATTTGTAAAAGCGTTGTTTTACCAGCACCTGAAGGACCTACAATAGCAACAATTTCGCCTTTTTCTATTTGTAAATCTACTCCTTTTAATACTTCTACATCACCATAATATTTATGAATATTTTTACTAACAATCATTGTTTTTGAATTTCAAACGAAAATATAAAAAAGAAATCAGAAACGCGTTGGCATTTCTGATTTCAAATTCAAATTAATTTATAAAAAATGTTCTAAAAAATGTTTTTTATGCTTTTATAGTCGATAAAATATACAAATCTTACAGAAAAAGTGTGTTGATTGGGTTGCTTGAATAAATTTTCTAAGTTTTCGTAAAAGTTTAAGCCTGAGTTTGAATTGTTATCAAAAATTGAATTTCTATAAAAAACAATTAATTGACTTCCTGGAGCAAACTGCCAGAAATAATTCAAATCTAAATTCCAGCTATTAAAGTTTACATCATTTTCGATATAATTATTTTCCGATAAAGTACCATCTGAATTTAAGTTATAAAAACCATTATAGGCAACATCACTCCAATAATGCCTAAAACTTAAAGATAAAGATGAGTTTGTGCTAAAATTATATTTTCCAGAAATGTTGTTAGAATAATCTTTACGATCTCTTTGTCCGAAAATTACGTTAGAGTCATCCTGATTTACAAATCCTTGATCATTAAATCTTTTGTTAAACCTTAAACTATATTGTAAAGAAAATTGATTTGTAAATCGATATCTTGGACTTAAGCTAAATCCATAGCCCTTTTGTGGATGATTAGTATATGCATTGTAATAAATATCTGCATTTATTTCTAATTTTTTTTGAGAATTGGTAGAAATCCATGTGTTTACATTCAGCCTTTCTGGTCTTAAAAAATACACACCACTTGTAGTTCCTTGTCTTGGTTCAAAATAGTCTCTTCTTTCTGAGCCATAATTTAAATTACCGCCAAAAGTAAAGCGTTTTCTTGTTTGAGCACTTGCTCCTAAACCAGCGTTATACCCTGTAAAAGCTCCAGAAAAATGCTGGAAATTAGCTTGATTGTAAAAATTAAAATTATACCTGTTAAAGTTTTTGGTGGGTTGTAAAGTTCTCCAACCTGCACTTCCATAAATGCTTTGTTGGTTGTTTCCAAATTGTATACCTAAATCGTTGGGATTAAAATCTTTATTAGTAAAATTATAACCTAATTCCCAATTCCAGTTTCCAGAGTTGTAGCCAAAACTATTATCAAAAGTATACCCCATATTAGGGTTGTTTGCATCATCAGAAATAGTACTCATCCTAAAGGAACCATCTGCATTATATTTACTGTCTTTCGTTTCTATATGCCAATCTAAAGCAGTTACATTGGCGTCTCTAAAACGACCATCTCTAGTTACGTTGGTATTAATTAAAGAAACTGTAGAATTCTGATTGAATTGTTGGTCTAAAACCAAAATATTATAGTTTGTAAATGGATTTATTACCTCCTGTCTTGTTTGTTCAGTTGTATTATTTTTTATAGTTGCTTTTGTAGTTTCTGTGATGGCATTAAAAAAACCAATACCCAAACCTTTTTTGGTTCTTCCAGAAATTTTTACAGCATTTAACATGGTAACTTTACTGGGGTAATCTATAATTTCTTCGTCTTTAGAAAGAGTAGAAGCAACATTAAATTGATCGATAGGTGCTGCACCAATTCTCCTTGAATAAAATAAATTTGCAATATTAAATAGCTCTGTACCTTCTGTAAAAAACTGACGTTGTTCAGTAAATTGTTGTTCAAATGGGCCTAAGTTTAACTCTACATTATCAAAACCTACTTGACTAAAATCTGGAATTAAAGTAGCATCTAGGGTAAAGTTTTCTGTAATACCATATTTTAAATCCATACCCACACTATAATCGTATGTGGTTTCTCCGTCAAAAACAATGGAAGTAGCAGAAGCATAAGGATATAAATTCAATCTTGTTGGTGGTTTTATGTTTGTAAAACCTTCAACCAAACCATCATATTGAGTCCATCTTCCTACAGAGTTGTCTATATGTGTCCAAGTATGTTGTTCATTTAATCTTTCTAAACGTCTGTGGAAGTTAAACCCCCAAGATTGTAAAGGTCTGTTTGCAAAACGAATGGTTCTGTAAGGTAATTTTATCTCAACATTCCAGCCTTTGTTTGTAATTTTTGCAGCACTTTCCCAAACTGCACTCCAATTAAAATCTTCTCTTCCATTAGAAACTTTAGAATCTGCTTGGTTTCCTGTTGATTGCACAACAAACTCAAATGGGTTTTGGCCATCATCATTTGGGTTTATTGTTACTAAAAAGAAATCTGCTTGACTAAAGTTATCTCTTACAGCAAATTCTTGAGGTATATTTTCTGGATCTGGATCTAGCATTTCCGCAGAAATGTAAACAGCATCATCATCATAAATAACTTTTACTGTTGTTTGATATTCATCTTTTACTGGAACTCCGTTTTCGGGTCTAAAAATGACAAAATTTGTTAGTAATTCTGCATTTTTCCATACATCATCATTTAAAAAACCGTCTATCTTTGGTGCTTCTGATACTCTTGTTGTAGTTATTTTTTTTCTGTTTTGATTATTTTGAGCGTAAAAAGAGCTTATTGTTAAAACCAATAGCTTTAAGATAATAATTTTTTTGAACATGTTTTTCTGGGTTGATTGTATGTTAACACAAAGCGAAAGTATTTAATCCAAATAAAGTACTTTTAAAAAATTGTGTTAACTGTATGAAAGACGCTGTTATTTTTAAAGTGTTACAGTTTTAATGTGTTAAAGATTTCTTAAAGAAATAAAAGTTTTTAATTTTTGCTTTTTTTATAAGAAAGATTGCAAAATTTTACATCTGAATTTGTATTTTTGCTTGCGTTTAAAAACATTAAAAGAATGAACTTACACGAATATCAAGGAAAAGAAATATTAAATAGTTTTGGAGTTAGAATTCAAAGAGGAATTGTAGCAAGCACACCTTCAGAAGCAATAGATGCAGCCAAAAAATTAACTGAAGAAACTGGTACGGGTTGGCACGTTATAAAAGCGCAAGTTCATGCTGGTGGACGTGGAAAAGGTGGTGGTGTTAAGTTGGCTAAAAACCTAGACGAAGTAAAAAGTATTTCTGATGATATTTTAGGCATGATGTTAATTACACCGCAAACTTCAGCAGAAGGAAAGTTGGTAAATCAAGTTTTAGTTGCAGAAGACGTATATTATCCTGGTGATGAAGAGCCAGATGAATATTACATGTCAGTTCTTTTAAACAGAGCTACTGGTAAAAACATGATTATGTATTCTACTGAAGGTGGAATGGATATAGAAACTGTTGCTGAAGAAACTCCACATTTAATTTTTACTGAAGAAATAGATCCATTATTAGGTTTAATGCCTTTTCAAGCAAGAAAAGTGGCGTTTAACTTAGGTTTATCTGGTATTGCATTTAAAGAAATGACAAAATTTGTTACAGCTTTATACACAGCATATATCAAGTCAGATTCTTCAATGTTTGAAATCAACCCTGTTTTAAAAACATCTGATTCTAAAATAATGGCTGTTGATGCTAAAGTATCTCTAGATGAAAACGCTTTATTTAGACATAAAGATTACGCAGCAATGCGCGATTTAAGAGAAGAAAACCCAATTGAAGTAGAAGCAAAAGCTGCTGGTTTAAATTATGTAGATTTAGATGGTAATGTTGGTTGTATGGTAAACGGTGCTGGTTTAGCAATGGGTACTATGGATTTAATTAAAGAATCTGGTGGAGAACCAGCTAACTTTTTAGATGTTGGGGGTACAGCAGACGCACAAAGAGTAGAAACTGCTTTTGGTATTATTTTAAAAGACCCAGCTGTTAAAGCTATTTTGGTAAATATTTTTGGAGGTATTGTACGTTGTGATAGAGTTGCGCAAGGTGTTGTAGATGCTTATAAAAATATGGGTGATAAAATTACCGTGCCAATTATTTGTAGATTAGAAGGAACAAACGCAACTGAAGCAAAAGAATTGATAGATAATTCTGGTATGAAGATTATTTCTGCAACAGAATTTCAAGAAGCTGCAGATAAAGTAGCTGAAGTATTAAGTGCTTAATACTAATTGTTTAAATATATTTAAAAAACGCCTCATCTTATGAGGCTTTTTTTATGGAGATACCTTTTTTTTAAACACTATCCAAAAGTTCTGTAAAACAAAAAATATAGTGTAACTAATTTCTAGGTTCATTATCCTATTTATGTAAACAAAAACAGTTTAAAAAGTACACTACCAACGTATTTTAATAGTTAATCAAGTTTAGAAACTTAGTTTCAGACCTTTTTTTTAGATATAATTTAATTCTTCTCAGGAATTTTATTTCTTCCAATTTTACCTTTCTTTAAGGCTTTGTAGTTTTCATAACAATCTAAAACGGCTTCTATCATTTGTAAGTCAGATGCTTTTTTAATAAAATAATCAGAGTAATTACAATCTGTTAACAGTTCAGAAAGTTCTTGCCTGTCCATGTCTAAATACTCCATCATAACTTCTCTATCAAACTTACCAGCAAGCATTTTACGTAAATCATCCTCTTTTTTTAGAGTCTGAAGTTTTTTTAGTTGTTTGGGTTTTTTTCCGAATAAATTATATAAAAAATCTACAGGTTGAAACAATGCAGCCACTGGCGAAGAAAAGTTTTTACTTCTTGGTTTTCCAACCTCATAGGTTTGTGGCAAACCGTTTATATGTATTCTAGTAAAACGATCCTTAGGTACCATTTTTACATCAACTTCTAAAACACCAATCAATTTTGTAGATCTAATTACAACTTCTTTAATTTCTTCAGGTTTCTCATACAAAGCAATTTCTAATTCATTCCCCTTTAGTAAATCGTTGGTAATTTTTAATTTTATAGAAGAATAGCCTAAATAAGATACTAAAATAGTATCATTTACTCTTGTGGGTAGTTTAAAAAAACCTTTATCGTCTGTAATTGTACCTTTAACAGAGTTTAAATTAAGTACGTGTGCCGCACTTAGAGGTTTTTTATTAGTAGCATGTATAATTTGACCTTTTAAGGTTTTTATTCGTAAAGAATCGGTTTGAGAATATATGCTTACCGTTAAAAATAAGCATAAAAATAAAAGTATTTTTTGCATGATACAATATTAGTAATAATCAAGTATAGTTTGGTTAATTTTTTGTGAAAGAAATAAAATAAAAAGTGCGCACGAGAAGATTCGAACTTCCACAAACTTGCGTTTACAGCCCCCTCAAGGCTGCGCGTCTACCAATTTCGCCACGTGCGCTTTTATTTTTAATAAAAAAAGGCCAAGCTTTAAGCTTAACCTTTTTAGTGACCGGGCTGGGGCTCGAACCCAGGACCCTCTCCTTAAAAGGGAGATGCTCTACCAACTGAGCTACCAGGTCTTTTTCTTAAATCGGTTGCAAATATACTATCAATATTGAAATTATTGCCATAAAATTGATTTTTTTTTATCGATATTTGTCAAAAATTTAGATACAATGAAAATCATCCTTTTAGGGTATATGGCATCTGGTAAAACAAGTATTGGAAAAAAACTTGCTAAAAAGTTATCTATGAAGTTTTTAGACCTAGATGACTATATTGAAGAGAAAGAAAATAGTACGATTCCAGAAATTTTTAAAGAAAAAGGCGAAGTATATTTTAGGACTATAGAAAACAAATATTTGTTAGAATTATTAGAAAACAAAACCTCTTTTATTCTTGCTTTAGGAGGTGGCACACCTTGTTACGCAAATAATATGGACTACATAAATAAAACAGATGCACATTCTATTTACTTAAATGGTAGTACTACAAATATGATTGAAAGGTTGATTAGAAAAAAGAGCAAAAGACCTTTAGTGGCTTCTTTAAATGATGATCAAATACCTGAATTTGTTGCAAAACATCTATTTGAAAGACGCCCTTTTTATGAAAAAGCTAAAACAACAGTTTCAATAAACAATAAAACAAAAAAGGAACTAGCTAAAGAGCTTTTTAACCTTTTAAACTAAATAAGCTTTTGCCTGACTATTAGTAAACTCCACACAAACATGTTCCTTAATAGAGGTAGATAAAGAAATGCCTTTAAAATCTGCCTTTACTGGGTATTTTTTATGATTCCTATTAACTAAAACTGCAGTTTTAAAACGTTGTAAGGGTACATCTAAAAAATGTTTGATTCCGTAAATTAAAGTTGTACCAGAATTTAAAACGTCGTCAACTAAAACTAAAGATTTGTTTTTATAATCTTTAACTTCTAAAGATGTAGATATTTTGTCTAAAGGTTTTTTTTTGTTAATATTTACCTCACATAAAGTAATTGTAAGCGGTGATATTTGCTCTAAAACGCTTGCAATCTTTTTAGCAAAAGTATAGCCATTACCAATAATACCAGCAAGTACTACTTCTTTTTCATTTACATTGCTTTCGTAAATTTGATAGGCAATTCTCTTAATTTTTTGATTAATTTGAGCTGTATTTAAAATATTATTATCTGTTACAATCATAGGTCTTCATTTGTATCGTCTTGAAAGTTATCTATATCTCTTCTGTCTTTTTTAGTAGGTCTACCAACTCCTTTTTTTCTGTAATAATCTTTAGCATATTTTAAAAGAGCTGTTTTTTCAAACTCTTCTTTAGGAGTTAAATCTTTTCTAAATTGATCTACTAATTTTGCACCAACTCTACTCTCCGGTAAATTTAATACTTTAAATTGATAATTAATTTGATTTTTTCGCACTAAAATTAATTCGCCACCAAAAACTTCTTTAGAGGGTTTTAAATTGGTGCCATCTATTTTAACTTGCCCTTTTTTACAAGCTGTTGTGGCTATACTTCTTGTTTTAAAAACTCGAATACACCATAAAAATTTGTCAATCCTCATAAAAAAAGTTAAAATGTTATGTTTGTCTTTTTACAAAGGTATAAAAATGGTAAATTGCACCCATAAATTTTAAGATTAAATGAATAAATTTAAAAATATTTTTTTGTTATTACTTTTAGGAGTAGTTTTATTTTATGCTTGTGATGATCAAACTGGTTTTCAAAATCCTTTTTTAGATATAGATCATGAGGAATTAGCTTTAGCTGATAATGATACTTTGGTAAAATTTCTAAAATCTCATTATTATGATACTAGTGTAGATTCTGTAAAAACTTTAATAGATGGAAAAACACCTTTATTTGAAGATGATAAACTAGAAACGGTTTCTGCTGTTAGAAATGAAATTGACTACAAACTTTATGTATATCGAACTAGAGTTGGAGATCCATCACCAGATACTGATAAAGGTTTTCCAAGTATTGCAGATTCTGTTTTTACAAAATATTCTGGACAAGCCATTGTAAATGGATCCGATTTAGGAACTAATTTTGACAGCAATACCAATGGAGCTTGGTTTTCTTACTCTAACTTAGCTGTTAGAGGCTGGTCTTACGGATTTGAACTTTTTAAAGGAGGGTATTTAAAAAAGGAAGCAAATGGAGATCCTTTTAATGGGCCTATTACTTATTTAAATGGAGGGAAAGGAGTTTTATTTATACCTTCTGGGTTGGCTTATACATCAATAAATCCTAATAACTATAGTAGCAGTTTAGTTAATGCTAATTTAATGTTCTATGTAGAGTTGTTAGATTTTGTTAAAGATACAGATCACGATAACGATGGTACACCTTCTGCAGACGAAGATGCAAATGGGGACGGTGATTTAACCAATGATTTTAGTGATACAGACAGACCAACCTTACCAGATTATTTAAACCCAAACGTCTGATAATCAAATTTTTTATAAAACTTAAACTCTAAATATTTTTTTAAGAGTTTTTTAGATAACATAATTTACTGTAAAAAAAAGGTCTCTTGAAATTCAAGAGACCTTTTTTATTTAAATTATATTTTATTATAATCTATAAGATAAACCGAAAATAATTTGATTTACTCTTGTGTCAAAATTTACATTTGTTGCAGCTATTCTAGCAAAAGAGCTTTCTATACCAGAAAAACTTCTTTCCCAACGAACATCAATACCAATTTTACCTAACTCAATTCCTCCCCCAAAAGTTAATCCAGCAGCAAAACCAGAAGTATCTATATCAGAAATATCATCAAACCCAAAATCAGAATCTAAAACATATTGAAATGATGGGCCAATAAAAATATTTCCAACTCCAAAAATCTTTTTTCCTAATAAAACAGGAACATCAATTTTCTGAAATTTATAAGAACTAGAAGTATTGTTATAGGTTACACTGTTTTCTAAATTATTGTATATTAATTCAGGTCTAATATAAAGGCCAATTACAGGGACTTTAAATCTTAACCAAATACCTGCGTGGTAACCTGTTTTACTTTTAGCGCCACTAAAAACATCTTCACTTACGTTTTCAATAGAGTTAGAGTTATAGTTGATACCACCTTTTAAACCAAAACTTACTTGTGCGTTTGTAGTTTGACTAAATGCAAAAGCCAAACAAATTAATAAAAAAAACTTTTTCATGATTTTCATTTTTAATTAAACTTAAGAAGTATTAAATAGAAATATTTTTATTTTCTAGAAATTACTTTTTTAGCGGCTTTTACAACTGCAGCTGCATCTAAGCCATATTTTGCCATTAATTGCTCTGGTGTTCCAGACTCACCAAAAGTATCGTTTGTACCTATAAACTCTTGCACTGTTGGTGCGTTTAAAGATAAAGTTCTGGCAACACTTTCACCTAAACCACCAATTATATTATGTTCTTCTGCAGTAACAATACAACCTGTTTTTGCTATAGATTTTAAAATAATTTCTTCGTCTAAAGGTTTTATCGTGTGAATATTAATTACTTCTGCAGTAATACCTTGTGCTTCTAACTGTTCTGCTGCTTGTAAAGATTCCCAAACTAAATGTCCAGTTGCAACAATTGTTACATCTGTACCTTCTGTTAATTGAATTCCTTTACCGATTTCAAATTTTGTGTCTGTTGGCATAAATACAGGTACTTTTGGACGACCAAAACGTAAATATACAGGACCATCAAAATCGGCTATAGCTATGGTTGCTGCTTTAGTTTGATTATAATCACAAGGATTAATAACAGTCATTCCAGGTAACATTTTCATTAAACCAATATCTTCTAAAATTTGGTGTGTTGCACCGTCTTCACCTAACGTAACACCTGCATGAGAGGCACAAATTTTTACATTTTTACCAGAATATGCAACAGATTGTCTTATTTGATCGTAAACACGACCCGTAGAAAAATTAGCAAAAGTACCTGTAAACGGTATTTTACCACCAATAGTTAAACCAGCAGCAATACCAATCATATTAGCTTCTGCAATACCAGTTTGGAAAAACCTGTCTGGGTTTTCTTCTATAAATTGATCCATTTTTAAAGAACCAATTAAATCTGCACATAAAGCAACTACGTTTGGGTTTGTTCTACCTAATTCTGTTAAACCATCTCCAAAACCAGAACGTGTATCTTTTTTTTCTGTGTATGTGTATTTTTTCATTATAAAATTGTAAAAATTTTCTATTGTTTTATTTTTGGTAAAAATAAACTTTTATTTGAAGTTTTAGTTTATAAATTCATCAATTCTTTATAAAGTTTATGAACAGGTAAACCTACCACGTTAAAATAACTTCCTTCTATTTTATCAATGGCTATAAAACCAATCCATTCTTGTATGCCATAAGCTCCTGCTTTGTCAAAAGGCTTGTAATTGTTGATATAATAATTTATTTCTTTATCAGAAAGTTTTTTAAAAAAAACGGTAGTTATATCATTTATAATTTTTTGAAAATTTTTATTTTTTATGGATATAGAAGTGATTACTTCATGCTTTTTACCGGATAAGTTTTTTAACATGACAAAAGCTTCATGATAGTTTTTGGGTTTGCCTAAAGCTTTATTTTCTAGCCAAACTATAGTATCAGAGGTAATAAGTAAATCGTTATCTTTTAAATCTTTATAAGCTTTTGCTTTTAGGTTGGCTAAGTAATCTGTAATTTCTATTCCTTTTAATTGTTGGGGATACAACTCCTTAACTTCTTTTAATTTTATGGTGAAATCGATATTTAAATCTTTAAAAAACTGTTGTCTTCTTGGAGATTTAGAAGCTAGAATTATATTATAATTTTTAAGTTTTTCTTTTAACATATATTTTTTTCTATTGTTTGGTTAGGGGTAGTTGAAACTTGTAAAACCTATTTAACATTCATAACTTCTCATCTGCATACGAAGAGATATTTTAACTTTTAATTTACTGTAAATAAAACCATTGACAACTAACCAAATAATATAATACCCATCATTAAATTACTCAGTTTCAAAAAGTCTTTTTTCTTTTCGACTTTGGAAAGTAAGTAGAGTAGTGGCAATAGTATACTTTATTAAAGCCTTTGTTAGTAAAACTAATAATAAATTTTTGAAAAGAATCAGTTTTAAAAAAAGTAACTATAGACAATATATTACGAATTAAAACTCTTTTTAATTCTTGCTAAATCGCGCTTGTTATCTCTATCTTTTATTACATTTCTCTTGTCGTGGGTTTGTTTTCCTTTAGCCAAAGCAATTTCTAATTTTGCAAAACCTCTATCATTTATAAATAATTTTAGAGGCACAATTGTATTTCCTTTTGCTTCTACATCTTTTTTTAAGCTACGTAATTCGCGCTTGTTTAGTAGTAATCTACGCTCGCTTTTGGGGTTGTGGTTAAAGTGATGCCCATATAAATATTCTTGTATATACATATTTACAATAAACAATTCACCTCTATCATTAAACTCGCAAAAACTCTCTGTAATTCTAGCTTTGCTTTGTCTTATCGATTTTATTTCTGTTCCAGTTAACTGAATTCCAGCCACATATTTGTCTAGAATTTCGTATTCGAAACGTGCTTTTTTGTTTTGTATATTAATCTTTTTCTGCACGGTTACAACTTCATTATTTATTTTAACAAAGATACATTTTTACATTCGAGAAAGAAATGTAATTTTGAAATTGATTTCTAATCAACACAAATTAAACTCAATGAAATATTTTTATTTATCTATATTTTTTTTAATAGCATCTTGCAAAACTGCTGAAAAACAACTTACTGCACAGCAAATTATAGATAAAACTATTGCATATTCTGGTGCAGATAAAGTGGCGAATTCAGAAATTACCTTTACATTTAGAGATAAAGAATACGTGGCTTCAAGAAAAAAAAACGGAAAATTTTTATTGATTAGAAATGAACAAAAAGAAACTATGGAAGTTATTTCTGATATTGTTTCTAACGACGGTTTTCGAAGAGAAATAAACGCTCACCAGTTTCCAGTAGCAGATTCAATGGCTATCAAATATGCAAATTCAGTAAACTCTGTACACTATTTTTCTGTCTTGCCTTATGGCTTAAATGACAAAGCTGTACAAAAGAAGTTATTACCAACTGCAACTATAAAAGGAAAAGAATATTACAAAGTAGAAATTACTTTTTCTGAAATTGGAGGAGGAGAAGATTTTGAAGATGTTTTTATTTATTGGATTGGAAAAAAAGATTTTTTAATTGATTATTTGGCCTATTCTTATCACACAAATGGTGGTGGAAAACGTTTTCGAGTTTTAAAAGAACAATGTGTTAAAAACGGTATTCGTTTTGTAGATTATCACAACTACAAACCTAAAAATAAACCGATAAAATTAATAGATATAGACAAAGCTTTTGAACAGGATCAACTTATAAAAGTTTCAGAAATTGTGCTAAAAGATATAGAAGTAAGGTTATTAGGGAGTTAATTTTTTATTATTCCTGCTTTCCATTATTTTTTTATGCTGTATTTATATAAACATTCAAAATGAAAAAAAAACAACTTATTAGTAAAGAACTAGAAGCTTTTTACAATCAAGCATCAGAAGAAACACGTTTAGAATCTGGTATGGGTTTTTTTGAGTTTGAACGTATAAAATCTCTTATAGAAAGGCACATAAAAAAACCAAATGTAACCATTATAGATGTTGGTGGTGGTACAGGAAAATATGCAGAATGGTTAGCTGAAAAAGGGCATAAAGTACATGTCATAGAGCCTGTAGAAAAGCATGTAAAACTAGCTCAAAAAAGAGCAAACAAACTCAAAAATAAATTTACAGTAACTCTAGGTGAATCTCAAAATTTAGCAATTGAGAATGAAGTGGCAGATTTGGTAATTCTGCACGGACCATTATATCATCTTCAAAAAAAAGAAGACCGTTTGCAAACTATAAACGAAGCAAAAAGGGTGTTAAAAAAAAACGGACATATTTTAGGTTTTGCTATTAATTCCTCTGCATCTACAGTAGCTGGTTTAATGCAAGGTTTGGTGCATAAAAAACCTTTTTTAGAAATGTGTAAAACCGAATTAACAACAGGAATTCACAACCCACCAAAAGAATTTCCATGGTTATTGGCAGATGGTTTTTATCACAAACCCAAACAGTTAAAAAAGGAATTTACATCGCAAAATTTAGAAATTATCAATCTATTTGCTGTAGAAGGTATGATTTGGTTAGACAACGCGTATTTTGCAAACATGCTAAACCCTAAAAAAAAAGAAACTTTATTAGAAATTTTAAAAACGACAGAGTTAGATGAGTCTGTATTGGCTTTTAGCCCACATATGATGTTGGTTGCTAGAAAGTAAATTTACTTTACTTTTTTTACTTCACTTGTTGTTTTATCCTCAGAAATAGTTACAATATATAAGCTAGCATTATCATTGTCATCCATATTTTTATATTTTTTTTCTCCTAATATTTTATTTGCAAAAACAGGTGTGGTATTGCTATGGCCAACTACTAAAACTGTTTTTCCTGTTGTGTTAGCTCTAAAAATAGAGTCGTACATTTTTCTAGGATTATAACTTAAAACCTTTAAATGCTTAATGTCTGCTGTTGGTTTTGCAGTTTGTTGTGTTCTATTATAATTTGTAGAATAAACGGCATCTAACTGGATTTCTTTAAAATATGTTGCCCACTTTTTAGCTCTTTCTAACCCTTTTTCATTCAAATTTGGATTTTTATTGGTTTTATCTGTTCTATCTTTTTCAGCATGTCTAATTAAATAATAGGTAGTCTTATCATTAGAAGTACAAGAAAGTAGGTTAAAAGCAATAACTAAAAGGAAGAAATTTTTTTTCATCTGTAATAAATTTAATTACGAAAGTACAAAACAATTTTTTACAGTTAAAGACCCCATAGGTTTTTAAAACCTGTGGAGTCTAAATATTTATATATGATATATGTTTAAGAATTCGTAACCAAATCAGATTGATTTCTAAATACCAATTTATCATCAAAAGCATCTAATAAAATAATACTATCTGTGGTAATTTTACCTGCTAAAATTTCTTTAGATAATTGATTTAAAACCTCTTTTTGAATCACTCTTTTTACAGGTCTTGCTCCAAATTCTGGTTGATATCCTTTTTTAGCTAAGTAATTTATGGCTTCATCTGTGGCATCTAAAGTAATTTCTTGTTTGGCAATCATTTTCTTTAATTGCTCAATTTGTAATTTTACAATCTCAAAAATATCGTTTTTATGTAATGGTGTAAACATAATTACATCATCAATTCTGTTTAAAAACTCTGGTCTTACAGATTGTTTTAGCAATCCTAACACTTCAATTTTTGCAACTTCTGTAACTACCTCAATATCTGCTTTTGGGTCGTTAAATTTCTCTTGAATGATATGGCTTCCCATATTAGAAGTCATAATAATTATTGTGTTTTTAAAATCGGCAACTCTACCTTTGTTATCTGTTAATCTACCTTCATCTAATACTTGCAATAAAATATTAAAAGTATCTGGATGTGCTTTTTCAATTTCATCTAACAATACTACAGAATAAGGTCTTCTTTTAACAGCTTCTGTTAATTGACCGCCTTCATCATAACCTACATAACCTGGAGGCGCACCAACCAATCTACTAACACTGTGTTTCTCTTGATATTCACTCATATCAATACGTGTCATGGCATTTTCATCATCAAATAAATACTCAGCTAAAGCTTTTGCTAACTCAGTTTTACCAACACCTGTTGTACCTAAAAACAAGAAACTTCCAATGGGTTTATTTGGGTTTTGTAAACCAGCTCTAGAACGCCTAACAGCATCAGAAACAGCAACAATTGCTTCTTCTTGACCAACGACTCTTTTGTGTAATTGTTTTTCTAAAATTAATAGTTTATCTCGTTCAGATTGTATCATTTTTGTTACAGGAATTCCTGTCCATTTTGCAACAATCTCTGCAATATCCTCTAGATTTACTTCCTCTTTGATTAAAGATTTCTCATTCTGATTTTCACTTAAAATCTGCTGATATTCTTCAAGTTTTTCTTGAGCTTGTTTAATTTTACCATATCTAATTTCTGCAACTTTACCATAATCTCCTTCACGTTCGGCTCTTTCTGCTTCAATTTTAAAGTTTTCAATATCCGATTTTGTGTTTTGAATATTATCTACAACCTCTTTTTCAGATTTCCACTTTGCATTAATTTCGTTGCGTTCTTCTTTTAGATTTGCCAATTCAGAGCGTAAAGATTTTAATTTAACTTCATCTTTTTCTCGTTTAATAGCTTCAATTTCAATCTCTAATTGCATTACTTTACGATCTAAAACATCTAATTCTTCTGGTTTAGAGTTAATTTCCATTCGTAATTTAGAAGCAGCCTCATCCATTAAATCAATGGCTTTGTCTGGTAAAAAACGATTGGTTATGTAACGTTGAGATAATTCTACAGCACCAATTATAGCTTCGTCTTTAATGCGTACTTTATGATGCGTTTCATATTTTTCTTTAATTCCTCTTAAAATAGAAATCGCACTTTCTGTATCTGGTTCATTTACTTGAACTTTTTGGAAACGTCTTTCTAAAGCCTTGTCTTTTTCAAAATATTTTTGATATTCATCTAGAGTAGTGGCTCCAATTGCACGTAATTCTCCACGAGCCAAAGCGGGTTTTAAAATATTCGCAGCATCCATAGCACCTTGACCACCACCAGCACCTACTAAGGTATGAATTTCATCAATAAAAAGCACAATGTCTCCCTCTGCATTTGTAACTTCTTTTATGACCGCTTTTAAACGTTCTTCAAACTCACCTTTGTATTTTGCACCAGCAATTAAAGCACCCATATCTAAAGAAAAAATTAATTTGTCTTTTAGATTTTCGGGCACATCTCCATCTACAATTCTATGTGCTAAACCTTCTGCAATGGCAGTTTTACCTGTACCAGGTTCACCTACTAAAATTGGGTTGTTTTTGGTTCTACGTGATAAAATTTGTAATAATCTTCTAATTTCTTCATCTCTACCAATGACAGGGTCTAGCTTGCCGTCTTTTGCTAATTTGTTTAAGTTTTTAGCATATTTATTTAAAGAGTTATAAGTTTCTTCTGCGTTTTGAGAAGTTACTCTTTCTCCTTTTCTTAATTCATCTATAGCAGCATTTAAATCTTTTTCTGTTACACCTTGGTCTTTTAAAACCTGTGCAATATTAGAATTTGATTTATAAATAGCTAAAATTAAATGTTCAATAGATACATAATCATCTTTTCTGTTTTTTGCAATAATAGATGCTTCGTTTAAAGTTTTACCAGCCTCTCTAGAAAGCATTAAATCTGCACCTGTAACTTTTGGAAAACTCTCTAATTGCTTGTCTAAAATTTGTCGAATTACAATGCTATTTACGTTCAGTTTTTTTAATAAAAAAGGCAGCACATTTTCGTCTACCTTTGTTAAAGCTTTAAAAATATGTTCGTTTTCTATTTGATTATGACCAAAACTTTGCGCAATTTGTTGCGCCATTTGTATGGTCTCTTGTGATTTTGTTGTATAATTATTAAAGTCCATTTTTTTATTTCTTAGTTCCACTTTTTTTATATTCGAATAGAAAATGGAATCTCAATTCAATTTTTTGAAGATTTTTCATTTTCTAATTCACTTTTTTTGTTTCAAATTTAGTACCAATTCATTTTTAACAAAAAGAACAGTCATTTTGTCTTGAAAACTCTTGTTTTTACTGACTTTTTGACTGTTTAAAGTTTCTTATCTTTGTTGCCTAAATTATAAAAATTATAAAATGGGTATATTTAACAAGATGTTTGGAAATGAAAATAAAAAGGAATCAAAACCAGAAAAAAAGTCATATTTAAACTGGACTCCATTAACATCTTTAGATGAATTAGAGGCCATAAAAGAGCAATCTAAAACAGAAAGTGTATTCCTATTTAAACATTCTACAAGATGTGGTATTAGCAGTATGGTAATTAAACAATTTGAAAAACTTTTTACAGAAGAACATCAAAACTTAAAAGTTTATTATTTAGATTTATTAAATTACAGAAATATTTCTGATGAAGTTGGGTATTCCTTTCAAGTAATGCATCAATCACCCCAATTAATAGTGGTTAAAAACAGTGTTGCGGTCTTTAATGCTTCTCATTATGATATTACTCAAACTAATTTATCGAGATTTATCTAGTTAAAATTTGGGATAAACCTATTATAAGTCTTATTTTTGTGTCTTAAAATTTTAAATTTTTGGCAGATACAAACACTTCACAAGTAACAACAGGAAAAGAATTATACGGATACCAGAAAGACGCACTTCAAGAAATATTTAAACGTTTTGAAACTGCACCTAAAGATTATCATCTATTATATCAACTGCCAACAGGTGGTGGAAAAACAGTAATTTTTTCTGAAATTGTTAGGCGTTACTTAGAAACTTTTAAAAAGAAAGTTTTAGTGTTAACTCATAGAATTGAGTTAAGCAAACAGACTTCTAAGATGTTAGATGAGTTTGGTGTAACCAATAAAATCATTAATTCTACAGCAAAATTAGACGATCAAGATCAGTTCAATTGCTTTGTAGCAATGGTAGAAACTTTAAAAAATAGGCTGAATGATGAAAAATTAGATATTTCTGATATTGGCTTAGTCATTGTAGATGAGGCACATTACAATTCTTTTACAAAAATTTTTAAATTTTTTGATGAATCTTTTATACTTGGTGTAACAGCAACCCCTTTAAGTTCTAACATTAAATTACCAATGTATGAAAACTATCAAGAACTTTTTGTGGGAGAATCTATTCAGCATTTAATAGAAAATGGCTATCTAGCGCAAGCAAATATGTACTCTTATAATGTGGGTTTAACTTCTTTAGAAGTAGGTGCTAATGGAGATTATACAGTAAAATCTTCGGAAGATTTGTATATGAATACAGACATGCTTACCAAATTGGTAAGTGCCTATGAAGAAACCGCTAAAGGTAAAAAAACCTTGATATTTAACAATGGTATCAATACATCTATACAAGTTTTTCATGCTTTTAAAAAAGCTGGATACCCAATAGCGCATTTAGATAACACCAATACCAAAAAAGAACGTGAATTAATTTTACGTTGGTTTCATAAAACACCCAACGCAATTATTACCTCTGTAAGTATTTTAACTACCGGATTTGATGAACCAAGTATTGAGGCTATTATATTAAACAGAGCTACAAAATCGTTAACCTTATACTATCAAATGATAGGGCGTGGTTCTCGTATATTTGGTAATAAAACTACGTTTGATGTGGTAGATTTAGGAAACAACTTTCATAGATTTGGTCCTTGGGGTGCAGATTTAGACTGGCAAAAAATGTTTAGAGCACCAGACTATTATTTAGACGCCATCCTCTCTGATGAAGAAATAGAAAGTAACTTTAGATATGAGCTACCAGCAGATGTTAAAAAAGAGTTTGCAAAATCTACAGATACCTATTTTGATATGAAAAAGGTATACATAGATACCATAAAAGCAGGTGAGTCTTCTAAAAGAGTATTAGAAAAATCGATTGTACACCATGCAAAAATGTGTATAGAAAATAGTGAAGATGTTTTTGATGCACTTATTTTGGCAAAAATGTTAGGTGAAGAAATTGACGATAGAATAAATAGATATGCTAAATGTATTTCTAAAAGTACACATAATTTTGTTACCTGGTTAAAAGACGATTATAGGAAGAAATTGAATGCATACTTAAGAACTAATTTCGATGAAGACTTCGAAAAAATACATGGTTATCCTCCAGAAGAATAGTATTTTAAAGAAAATATAAAAAAGTGAAAAAAAAATTTCACTTTTTTTTGTTTTTTGTATTAAAAAAAATCTACATTTGAAATACTTACTTTAAGTGAAATGTTAAGTTTTTCTTGTTTCGGTAGTAACACACTTTGGGAGAAAGTTGGTTATAAGGCATTTTGGAAATGCGACGAAAAAATTAAGGTTTCTCCTTTTTATTTTCTTCAAGAATTGCAACTTGTTTCTAAGTTGCACGTAGTTTACTTACAAATATTACAGTGAAAAATAATCATTTATAATGATTATAAAATGCTACTAAAATATTTTTATGTTTTAGTAAATAAAACAGAACTGTAATATTTAAAATACAAAAGTGAAAACAAAATATATAGATATAATTGAGCAAACTTTCGATTTTCCTCAAGAAGAATTTACAACAGGAAACAATAAACTTTTCTGGCATGGAATTAATTTAATGGAATTAACAGCTAAATATGGAGCGCCACTTAAATTTACCTATTTGCCAAAAATTTCAGAAAACATAAAAAAAGCCAAAAATTGGTTTCAAAATAGTATCGAAAAGCATAATTATAAAGGAAATTATTTTTATAGTTATTGTACAAAAAGCTCGCATTTTAAACATGTTTTAAATGAAGCTTTAAAAAATGATATTCATATAGAAACTTCATCTGCCTTTGACATTGATATTGTAAAAAACCTTAAAAAGGAAGGTAAAATAAAAGACAACACCTTTGTAATTTGTAATGGTTTTAAAAGAGATCAATACATAAAAAATATCGGTGGCTTAATTAATGATGGTCATAAAAACTGTATTCCCATTATTGATAATTTTGAGGAGTTACCTCTTTTACAAAAAGAGACTAAAAAAACATTTAAAGTGGGTATTAGAATAGCTTCTGAAGAAGAGCCAAAGTTTGAGTTTTATACTTCTAGATTGGGTATTGGCTATAAAAATATCGTTTCTTTTTATGAACGTGAAATTGCAAACAACAAACAAGTTGATTTAAAAATGTTACATTTTTTTATTAATACAGGTATTAAAGACAATGCCTATTATTGGAACGAACTAATGAAATGTTTAAACGTCTATATCAACCTAAAAAAAGTATGCCCAACTTTAGATAGCTTAAATATTGGTGGTGGTTTTCCTATTAAAAATTCATTGGCTTTTGATTATGATTATGCCTATATGATAGATGAAATTATTAATCAAGTTCAACAATCTTGTCATGAAGCAGAAGTAGAAGTACCGCATATTTTTACAGAGTTTGGCAGTTTTACTGTTGGCGAATCTGGAGCTACAATTTACGAAGTTTTATATCAGAAAAAACAAAACGATCGAGAACGTTGGAATATGATTAATTCATCATTTATAACCACTTTACCAGATTCTTGGGCTATAAATAAACGTTTTATCATGTTGCCAATAAATAAATGGAATCATAAATATGAACGTGTTTTATTAGGTGGTTTAACTTGTGATAGTGATGACTACTACAACTCAGAACAACATATGAATGGTATTTATTTGCCAGTTTATGAAAAAGAGAAGCCTTTATATATTGGGTTTTTTAATACAGGTGCATATCAAGAAAGTATTGGTGGTTTTGGTGGATTACAACATTGTTTAATTCCGCATCCAAAACACTTACTAATAGATAGAAATGAAAAAGGAGAATTAACCTATAGAATTTTTAAAGAACAACAAAAAAGTAGCGAATTACTCTCTATTTTAGGATATGAAAATAATTCGGACTTAACACATAAAGAAACAAAAAAATTAATTAAAGAAAATGTGTTGAAATAACACAATATTAAAATGGAAACTAAGAATACTTATGCAGGAATTCCACAAGAATATGGAAACCTAGCAACATCAAAAATTGTAATTATTCCTGTTCCTTATGACGGAACTAGTACTTGGCAAAAAGGCGCAGATAAAGGGCCTCAAGCTTTTTTAGATGCTTCTGAAAATATGGAATTATATGATATAGAAACCGACTCTGAAGTTTATAAAGAAGGTATTTTTTTAGTAGACCCAATTTTAGAAAATGCATCTCCAGAAGCAATGGTAGAAGCTGTGCATGAAACCACAAAAAAGTTTATTAACAGAAACAAATTTGTAACTCTTTTTGGAGGAGAACATTCCATTTCTATTGGTGCAATTAGAGCATTTAACGAGTGTTTTAACAACTTAACAGTGCTGCATATAGATGCACATGCAGATTTAAGAAAAGAGTACGAAGGTACTAAATACAACCACGCTTGTGCCGTTTACGAAGCAAATTCAACAACCAATTTAGTACAAGTTGGTATTAGAAGTATGGATATTTCAGAAAAAAGAGAAATGAATCCAGAAAAAGTGTTTTTTGCACATGATATGGCCGTAAATGAAGATTGGATGGAAGATGTAATTGATCAACTAACAAGCAATGTTTTTATTACGTTTGATTTAGATGCTTTAGATTCATCAATATTTCCAAGCACAGGCACACCAGAACCAGGAGGTTTATTTTATTACGAAACTTTAAATTTTTTAAAACAAGTTTTCGAACAAAAAAATGTGGTTGGTTTTGATATGGTAGAGCTATGTCCAAACGAAAAAGAGAAATCATCAGACTTTTTAGCGGCTAAAATGTATTATAAAATGTTAAGCTACAAATTTTCTTCTAAAGATGATATATATAATGTTGGTAATGATGTTGACATAACAAAAAAACCATTTAATATATTGTCTAAATTTAAAAACGATGATGATTATTAGTTTAAAATAATAATTCAGAAGGTAGAAAGTTTAGAGGTACATTATTTAACTTTAAACGATTATGAGTAGTTAAAATACCTGAAAATAAATTATAAAAAATGAAAAAACCGATTACAGATTTTATAGAAAAACACTTTTTACACTTTAATGCTGCTGCTTTAGTAGATGCAGCAAAAGGCTATGAAGAGCAGTTAAAAAAAGGAAATAAAATGTTAGTTTCTTTAGCAGGAGCAATGAGTACAGCAGAATTAGGTCAAATTTTTGCAGAAATGATTCGCAAAGATAAAGTGCAAATTATTTCTTGTACTGGTGCCAATTTAGAAGAAGATATCATGAATTTGGTAGCACATTCTCACTACAAAAGAGTACCTAATTATAGAGACTTAACACCTCAAGATGAATGGGATTTATTAGAAAAAGGATTGAATAGAGTTACAGACACCTGTATACCTGAAGAAGAAGCATTTAGAAGAATACAAAAGCATATTGTAAAAATTTGGAAAGATGCAGAAAAAAATGGTGAACGTTATTTACCTCATGAATACATGTATAAATTATTGCTTTCTGGAGTTTTAGAGCAATATTATGAGATAGATATTAAAAACTCTTGGATGTATGCAGCTGCAGAAAAAAAAATACCTATTGTTTGTCCTGGTTGGGAAGATTCTACAATGGGAAATATTTTTGCATCTTATGTTTTAAAGGGAGAATTGCAAGCTTCTACTATGAAATCGGGTATAGAATACATGACTTTTCTGGCAGATTGGTATACAAATAATTCAGAAAATGGTATTGGATTCTTTCAAATAGGAGGTGGTATTGCTGGAGATTTTCCAATTTGTGTGGTACCTATGTTGTATCAAGATATGGAAAGAACAGATACGCCATTTTGGAGTTACTTTTGTCAAATTTCAGATTCAACAACGAGTTATGGTTCCTATTCTGGTGCAGTACCTAACGAAAAAATAACGTGGGGAAAATTAGATATTGATACACCAAAATTTATCATAGAAAGTGATGCAACTATTGTTGCTCCACTAATTTTTGCTTATCTGCTACAAATGTAAAAAATTTATCAATTTGATCACAAACGAGTACTTCTAATTAAGAGTTTTAATAAAATAATATATTTATTTTTAAAAATACATAGTTTAAAATAACATTCAAATAAATAAAAAATGAAAAGAGTAATTGTAGAATATGCAAAACTAACCAAAGATATTTTAGATATGTTAATCAATAAGTATCCAGATGGTTATGATTATGGAGATATTATTTCCTTTAAAAATGCAAAAGGAGAAACTATTAAAGCTATAGAAGTTAAAACTGAAGATACAATTTATTTAGTAAAAATAAGCGAACGACTAGAAAATGCTATGGAAGAATACGCAGAAGACGAAGAGTTTTTTGACGAGAATGATGATTTTGATGCAAATGATATTGAAACCGAAGCTTAAATATTGGTTAAAATATTTAAACTTCATTTTATCAAATTAAGCTTTTGAATTAGAAACTAATAAGTATTTAATTAATTTTAAAACATCATAAGTTTCTATATCTTTGAGATAATGAAAAAAATCAAAATCATAGAATGTCCAAGAGATGCCATGCAAGGCATCAAAAGTCATTTTATACCTACAGAAAAAAAAGCGTTGTATATCAATTCGCTTTTAAAAGTAGGGTTTGATACAATTGATTTTGGCAGTTTTGTTTCTCCAAAGGCAATTCCACAAATGCGCGATACCGCTGCTGTTTTAGAAAAATTAGACCTCTCTAAAACTAGTAGTAAATTATTGGCAATAATAGCAAATATAAGAGGGGCCAATGATGCTGTTCAATTTGAAGAAATTGATTATTTGGGCTATCCGTTTTCTATATCAGAAAATTTTCAAATGCGTAATACGCATAAAACCATAGCAGAATCTGTTGTAACGTTAGATAAGATTTTAAATTTAGCAGAAAAAAATAACAAACAAGTTGTTGCGTATTTGTCTATGGGTTTTGGGAATCCTTATGGAGATCCATGGAATGTGGAAATAGTAGGAGAATGGACAGAAAAACTTTATACAATGGGAGTGAAGATTTTATCATTATCAGATACCATTGGTAGTTCTACACCAAAAATAATAAACTATTTATTTTCTAATTTAATTCCTAACTATCCTAAAATTGAATTTGGTGCTCATTTACATACAACACCAGACAAGTGGCACGAAAAAGTTGATGCAGCTTACAAATCTGGCTGTAATCGTTTTGATGGTGCTATTAAAGGTTATGGTGGTTGCCCAATGGCAAAAGACGAATTAACAGGTAACATGCCAACAGAAAAACTACTAAGTTATTTTACAACACAAAAAGCAGGTACAAATATAAAACCTATGAGTTTTGAAAGTGCTTACAATAAAGCGTTAGAAATTTTTATTTAGTATGTCGTAATACAATCAAAAAATATTTGTTTAAAATACCACTGCAAATAAATTATGAAAACTTTTAAAACATTTTTTTTACTAACAATTCTAATCTTCTTTTCTTCCTGCACAAAGGACGATAACAAAATAGATTTTACATTTCTACAAATAAACGATGTTTATGAAATTGCACCTATTCAAGGCGGTGAATTTGGAGGAATGTCAAGAGTAGAAACTGTACATCAAGAATTGTTACAAGAAAATCCAAATACAATGCTATTTTTGGCTGGCGATTTTTTAAATCCTTCTTTATTGGGAACTATAAAGGTTGATGGAAAAAGAGTGAAGGGAAAACAAATGGTAGAGGTAATGAATGCTATGAATTTTGATTTAGTAGCCTTTGGTAATCATGAGTTTGATGTTTCACAAAAAGAGTTGCAACAAAGATTAAATGAAAGTAATTTTCCTTGGATTTCTGCGAATGTAAAATTAAAAACGAAAGAAGTAGCAATTCCTTTTTATAAAGAGAAAAATGGTCAAAAAGAAGCTATAAAAGAGACTTTTATAAAAGAAATCTCAGATAAAGACGGAACTAAAATAAAAATAGGCTTTATCAGTGTTACTTTACCTTCAAATCCAAAAGATTATGTAGCATATGATAATATGTTTATAAAAGCAAGAGCTTCTTATGCAGCCATTAAAGATTCTGTAGATGTTGTTTTTGGTTTGACACACGTTAAAATTGGCAACGATAAAAGAATTGCGAAATTAATTCCAGATTTGCCACTAATTATGGGAGGTCATGAACATACAAACTCTTTAGATACTATTGGAAATGTGTTAATTACAAAGGCAGATGCCAATGCAAAAACGGCATATATTCATAAAATTTCTTACAATAAAAAAACAAAGAAAACCAAAGTAATTTCTGAATTAAAAGAAATTAATTCATCTGTAAAAAAAGATCAAAAAGTAGCTGCTATTGTTGATAAGTGGCAGACGATCTTAATATCAAAAATTAAAGAAATTATTCCAAACTCTGATGAAGTAATATTTAGTGCAAAAACACCTTTAGACGGAAGAGATACACCTGTAAGAAGTCAACAAACTAATTTAGGAAAACTTATAACGTCTGCTATGTCTTTTGCCTTTGATGATCAAGTAGATGCAGCTCTGGTAAATGGAGGTTCTATTAGAATTGATGACCAATTGAGAGGCAATATAACACCTATTGATATTTTTAGAGTATTGCCTTATGGAGGAGATATTGTAAAAGTGGCAATAAAAGGAAGATTGTTAAAGCGTGTTTTAGATTATGGCCAATTAGCAGCAGGAACAGGCGCATATTTACACAGACACAATGTAACTTTACAAGAAAAAGATTGGTTTGTTGGGGGAGAAAAAATCAATCCAAACAAAACCTATACAGTTGCCTTTTCTGACTATTTATTAAAAGGGTTTGATATTCCTTTTTTATCAGATAAAAACAAAGAAGTACTTTCTGTATATCATCCAAAAGAAACAGAATTAGCGTTTGATATTCGAAAGGCAGTTGTTGCATATTTAAAACAAAAAAAGAACGCTAAATAGCGTTCTTTTGAAACTTACACACTTTATCAGATACAGCCTTTTTATTTATCTGTTTGTTTATAAGATTAAAACTTCTTTTTTATACACTTTCTTTTAAAACAGTAATTTCATCACGTAATTTTGCAGCAGCAATAAAGTCTAAAGCTTTGGCAGCTGTTTCCATTTGTTTACGTTTGTCTCTAATACGTTTTTCTATTTCTTCTTTAGGTAAATATTGCAGATCTTGTTCTGCAGCTACTTGTTTTGCGTTGTCATAATGATAGCTAGACACTGCAGTTTTGGTTAATGTATTGTCAATTTTTTTGTTAATCTGGGTAGGAGTAATATTGTTCTTGATGTTGTAAGCAATTTGCTTTTCTCTTCTACGTTCAGTTTCATCTATGGTTTTTTGCATGCTTTCTGTTATTTTATCTGCATACATAATTGCCAAACCATTTACATTTCTAGCGGCTCTACCTACTGTTTGCGTTAAAGATTTGGTATTTCTTAAAAAACCTTCTTTATCTGCATCTAAAATAGCGACTAAAGACACTTCTGGTAAATCTAAACCTTCTCTTAATAAGTTTACCCCAATTAATACATCAAACAAACCTTTGCGTAAATCTTGCATAATTTCTACACGTTCTAAAGTATCTACATCAGAATGGATGTACCTACAACGTATATCAACTCGTGTTAAATATTTAGTTAATTCTTCTGCCATTCTCTTGGTTAAAGTTGTTACCAATGTGCGTTCGTCTTTTTCAACTCTTTGTTGTATTTCTTCAATTAAATCGTCAATTTGATTCAAACTAGGTCTTACTTCTATTGGTGGATCCAATAAACCTGTAGGTCTAATAATTTGTTCAACAAAAACACCTTCTGTTTTTTGTAATTCGTAATCAGCCGGAGTTGCAGAAACAAAAATAGTTTGGTTTTGAATGGCTTCAAATTCATCAAACTTTAAAGGTCTATTGTCCATGGCAGCTGGCAAACGAAAACCATATTCAACCAAATTTTCTTTTCTACTTCTATCTCCACCATACATGGCATGTGTTTGCGGAACTGTAACGTGACTTTCATCTATCACCATTAAATAATCATCTGGAAAATAATCTAACAAACAGAAAGGTCTTGTACCTGGTTGTCTGCCATCTAAATATCTAGAATAGTTTTCGATTCCTGAACAATAGCCCAATTCACGTATCATTTCTAAATCGAATTCTGTACGTTCTTTAATTCTTTTAGCTTCTAAATGTTTGCCTATTTCATTAAAAAAATCTACCTGTTTCATCATGTCTTCTTGAATTTGATGAATGGCATTTTGTAAAACATCTGGAGAGGTTACAAACAAGTTTGCTGGGTAAATGCTTAACTCGTCAAAAGTATTTATAACTGCATTGCTTTCTAAATCGAACAATTCTATTTCCTCAATTTCATCACCAAAAAAGTGAATTCTATATCCATTATCACCATAAGATGGATAAATAGTGACTACATCACCTTTTACCTTAAAAGTTCCGCTTTTTACTTCATGTTCGGTTCTAGCGTATAAACTTTGCACTAATTGATGTAAAAATTTGGTTCTAGAAATTAATTGGCCCACAGCCACAGGAATAATATTTCTTTTAAATTCGGTAGGATTTCCAATACCATACAAGCAAGAAACAGAGGCTACAACTAGTACATCTCTTCTACCAGAAAGTAGGGAAGAAGTGGTGCTTAAACGCAACCTTTCGATGTCTTCATTAATAGATAAATCTTTTTCTATATAAGTGCCTGTAACAGGTATGTATGCTTCTGGTTGATAATAATCGTAATAAGAAACAAAATATTCTACAGCATTATCTGGAAAAAACTGTTTAAACTCAGAATATAATTGTGCAGCTAAGGTTTTATTATGAGCTAAAACCAAGGTAGGTTTTTTAACTTCTTGCACAACATTAGCAACCGTAAATGTTTTACCAGAACCAGTAACACCTAATAAAGTTTGATATTTTTCGCCATTGTTAATTGCTTGCGAAAGTTCTTTAATAGCTTGTGGTTGGTCTCCTGTGGGAGAAAATTCTGAAACGAGTTTGAATTGCATACTGTAAAAATACGGATTGTAAATGTATTTTTATTTTCTAATTAGACTAAACTTTCCTGTTTTTATTCTCATCTTCTAACCAAAGAAAAATTTCCTTTTTTGTTGATGGTTGGTTTAGTGTTGTCAGCAGGAATTAAGGTGATGTTATACCAATAATCATCTGAGGTTAGTAATTTGCCATTGTAAGTACCATTCCAACCTTGGGAGTCTACAGGAATTTGTGCGACTAATTTACCATACCTATTAAAAATATTGATACTTGCATTCGGATAAAAAGTTTTGTTAGCGCCTTTTACTGCCCAAGTATCATTTTTACCATCGCCATTTGGTGTAAAGAATTTTGGAAACTGAATAACAGAAACTTGCAAAGTAGCATCTGGTACACAGCCATTTTTATCGTTTACAATAATGGTGTAAATACCACCTTCTAAGTTTTCAAATAAAGGTTCGTTTTGAAATGGAGTGGTGGTGTTTTTATCATCATTTTTTAATGCAAATTGATAATCACCAGGACCTAAATCGTTATTTATAGTATCTATAGAGATGGATAAATTTGCATCACTGCTAATAATATTTCCTTCATCTACAATGGTTACAAAGCTAGGCAATAGATTTGCAGGATTGGATTCGTTCACAACAATGGTCTCTGATCTAGTACAATTGGTACCATTGGTTGTGGTTGCAGTAACTGTGTAATTTCCACCTACTGTAACATCTGCAGTTTCTGTAAAACTAATAATTGTTCCAGAGGAATCTTTCCATTCATAATTGTAAACCTCTGCAGGATTTTCTACCCCAATGGTTAAGGATGTATCATTCAAACAAAAAATTTGAGGAGAAGTTACTGTAAAATCAGGTAAAGGATTTACAATTAATTGAAAACGAGCATCATCATTTATACACAAAGTTCTTTTATTTTGAATGCGAACAAAAATAGTTTCTGTAGGATTTGAATTGGTATAAGGAGATGTTAATTGGTTGTTTCCAGAAGTAGCATCTGCTTGGTTTTCGTGGAAGGTTACAATAAAATCATCTGGGTCTTGTGAGCCTAATAAAGGAGGAATTTGGCTATCTAAATCGATATTTTGAATGATTCCATTAGTATCATCACCATCCAAATCATCATCACAATAAGAAAGGTTAGAAACTGGAGTAAAAGTAGGCTCTGGATTTACAATAACATCAAAATTAGAAATACCATTTACACAAGAGGTTGTTGTGTTAACAACACGTACATAAATGGTTTCTCTGTTGGGTTTAAAATTCGAATAAGGCGAACTTAAAGGGTTGTTTCCATTTTGAGCTTCAGCCAACGTTCTATGATAAGAAACTGAGTAATTTGCAGGATCTTGAGCCCCCAAAATGCCTGAGGTTTGCGATGTTAAATCGATAGATTGTGAAAAGCCATTTCTTGCAGAACCATCAGAATTATCATCACAGATTTCTAAATCTGCCACAAAATTTGCCACAGGAATAGGATTTACAATTAGATTAAAACTGGTATGATCTGTAAAACAACCAGTGTTATTGTTGGTTACTCGTACAAAAATTGGTTGTATATCTCTAAGTTTATTTTCAAAAGGTGAAGCTTGTGGGTTTGAACCTGAATTTGCTTCAGCTGCAGAAAGGTGGTAGGTTACCGAAAAATCGGCAGGATTTTGAGAGGCTAAAATAGTAGCTGTTTGAGCTTCTAAGTCGAAGTTTTGTATAACTCCGTTTTCTGCATCACCATCTGTAACATCATCACATAATTCTAAATCTGTAACTGGGTTTGCAGTTGGTACAGAGTTAATTTGAAGGTTAAATTGCCCCAAACCTTGACAGTTATTATTTATAGTACTTAATATTTTATAGTAAATAGGAAATTGAATTCCACCAGGAACGTTTGTAATCTCTATTTTATTTAAATTATTTCTATAATTAGTAATATCGATTTCATTTAAAGAGTTTGCTCTGTCTGTAATGTTTTCGTAAAATGTAACTTCTGTATTTGGTGGCGGATTTATACCTGATATTATTGCATTTTCATCTAAAGAAAAATGGGTTATACCATCTGTATCACTATTCATACCAGGAGTATCTACACCATTCGCATCTAAAAAATCGTCACATTCTGCTGGTTGTAATACATTGTATGGATTGTCTGGAGTTTGGCCAACATTTATGGTTAACTCAACAATATCTCTGGTACAGTTTTGGCTTGTAAAGACTTTAACAAATACAGACTGTGTAGCATTCGGTTGAACAGGATAAGAGGTAATGTTTGTAATTTCTGATGCACCTAAAGCATCTGAAAAAAACTGAAATCTTACATTTGGGATATTAGAAATACTGAGTTGTGCTGAAGTTAAGTTAATTGTAGGATTGGTGTTATTTGCACTAACACAGTGGTCAAAAATTGGATTTGATGAAACTACGGGCAAAGGATCTACAATGAGTTCTAATGTTTTAGAAGTATCAAAACAAGCAGCGTTGTTTATGTTTTCTACTCTAATGTAAACGGTTTGAGAGTTGGTTACAGAATGGTTGGTATTCTTATTGATTATGGTGCTAGCATCATTGGTTTCTGCACCTAATTGAGTTGTGTGATAGGTGATGATGTATTGTGTATTATTTAAAGTACCCAATATCTCTGAATCCTTTGAGCTTAATACAAAATTATTAATGACTCGATCAGTATCTCCACCAGCACTTGCATTGTCATCACAAATTCTGTAAGGTGTTGGTTGTATAGGTTCTGGAAACCCAGTTACTGCAAGTTTAAATGCAGTAATATTAAAACAAGCATTTGGTGCTTTTGTATTTTGTACTCTTGCATAAACTATTTGCGAGCTAAAAGCAGTTGGGTTTGTAAAAGAATCTGGTAAAGGATTATCTCCTGAATTAGCATCAGCTAAATTATCAAAATATAATACATCAAAAATTGCTGGGTCTAAACTGCCTAAAATCGTGTTTTTATTTTCTGTGGTTAAATCGAATGTATTAAATCCATCATTATCTGTGTCACAAAAAAGAATGTCATTTGGTTTCGTAGCAACTGCAGCTTCAAACACGCCTATATTAAAAGTAGCTTCATATTTTGTAATATTTCCACAATCATCGGTAAGTTCTAAAACTAAAGTATATTTACCTGCATTTGCTGGAGAAATATTAGTTAAAACTAAATTTTGATCGTTAGAAACTACAGATGTGTTTGTGCCATTGTCAAAAGTCCATTCATAAGTTCTATTGTTACCAGAGATTGTCTCTGGTGAAAGTGTCTTATTTTCTCCAATACAAAACTCTAAATCTTGGTTATTGATAACGATATCTTTATCAACATCTTTTATTTCGATTGGAAGTAATAAAGATGATAAAAAAGGAGGTAAACCCTGGCCAGCTGTAATCGCTCCATTTCCAACTCTAACTGTTTGATGAGAGTAGTCACATGCTATCCCTAATTCGTCTGGTTTATTAACAACACTTATAAAATTAGAATTATTAGAGGCCCAGTATATTTTTCCATCAGGACCTAATTGTAAAGCCCCTCTAGTATTTACATATTGGTGAACAAGGTATCGGCTAGCATTAATTTCTGTTAAGGTTGGTTTTGTTAAATCAAATTGATATAAGCTTTCAATAGATTCGGTAAAAGAACCAGTAGATAAGTATAATCTTCTACTAGAAGCAGAAAACTCTACACCATAAACTTCTTCAAAAATGTTAAGTTGATTTGCAAAACTAGTGTTGTTAAAATTTGTAACCTCTCCAGTTTTATCGTTAAAATTAAATAAATAAGCCCTATTACTCATATTTCCAGAAACTAACTTTGTGCCATCTGGCGATACTTTTAAATATCCTCTTGGATCGCTAGTCGCATTATAGCCAATAATAGTACTTACTTTTGGGTCTCCCGAATTAACACCTTTATTATCTACTTTGTATGCATAGAAATTGTTACCATGTGCAGAGATAACCCAAAAAGTACTGCAATCTTTTGCTTTTACAGCTGTTACTTTTTCAGACCAATTAGGATGATCAGAAAGATTTCCTAAAACGACAGGGCCAGCTACAACATCACCTAAACCACCATTTAAAGACATATCTATTGTATAATACCAAAAACCAGCATTTTCACTAGATTGTGCACCAACCGTAAATAAATAATAAATATTAGGTTTTCCAGGTGCTGGTATAGTTAAAGCAGATTGTGAACTTGAAGAATCTCCTTCTAAACCAGTACCATTAGGCATGGGGGTGTTATTTTTATTCCAAATGGTTAAATTTCTACCATCAGATGTTGGGGCTCCTACATAAAATAATAAATTACCATTCGCATCAGAGAATGAAGAGCAGCCTTCTAAAGTATTTAATTGACTTCCATTGACTGGAACTGGACTGCCAGAATTAAAATCTAAAGCAGCTCCATTACCAAAATACCAAAAATTAGCTTCTTTTTGTGAAAATGTATTTAATGAAATAAATAGTAAAAATAGCGATAATATATTTTTCATCTGACGGTATTTCTATTCTTTAGTTCAAATATATTTAAAAAGTACTACAAATCTCTCTTTTTTAACAGTGTAAATGATAAGTAAATGAAGATGAATGTCCACGCTGAAACAATAGCGATATTAGAAAACTCTACATCATAACTTTTGGTAAATGTTTCCCCAATTTGATTGGCTACAGACTTAACAGCACCCAATCTAGAAAATGGTTCTTTTATTAAATTGCCCATAGCTTCAAAAGGTAAAAATTGCATAATACCATCTACTTTTTCTGTAGTATTTTCTGAAGCTTTAAAAGACCAGAATAGGTATCCTTTAAAAATACTTTCTATAAAAAACCAAACAACCATTCCGCCTACAGCAAACGCAGAACGTTTAACTAAAATTCCAAAAAACAAGCCCATAGAAAAGAAACCCACTAGTTTTAAAAAAAAAGCAAAAAGGTATTGTAAATCTGTTATTATAATGGCAAATTCATCATAATCTGAATACGCAAAACCTAAAATAAGAGATACTATAAATACAAATAATGTAGATACTAAAGCAAATATAATTACTGTGTAAAATTTAGAAAGTATAAACTCTTTTTTGCTTAACCCATCTATTAAATTTTGTTTTAGTGTTTTATAACTATATTCATTAGCCATCATAGAAACAATCACTAATAATAGAAAAAACTTTAAAATAGCTGCTACATAGGTATTAAAGTGCCAGATGTATGGAAAGTTAAAAATACCAATTTCTGCTAAATGAAATTTTATAGGGCCAATATCAAACTTAATGGCTGCTATGAATGCGATACAGGTTAATAAACCAAAGTAAATGATAGATAATACTTTACTGGCTCTATTGTGTTTTAATTTATGAAATTCTATGGTTAATAATCTTAACATTTTGTGATGTGTTTAAAGAATATAGGTTTCGATTATTATCGAAATTAGATATCGTTGATTACTTTTTAGTTAAATCTAAAAATTGTTGTTCTAAACTTGGTTTTCGTTTTACCAAATGACTCAAAACAATACCTTTAGTAAATAAATAGCTGTTTATTTCTTCTGTAGAAATTGCATCTTTAAGGCTTGCAATAATAGTTTCGTGTTCTTTTGTAACTTTTAAAATAGCAGGATGTTTTTCTAACTCGTTTAAAAGTGCAGCATCATTATTGGCAACTTTAAGCTCAAGCAAACCATTAGAAGCTGTCATATCATCAACTCTGCCGCTGTATAATTTTACACCTTTTTTAATCACTATTACATGAGAACAAACTTTTTCTACTTCATCCAATAGGTGAGAGGCTAACAAAATTGTAGTACCTGTGCTTGCAATTTTCTGAATTATTTGTCTGATTTCATGAATTCCTTGTGGGTCTAAACCATTTGTTGGCTCATCTAAAATTAAGATTTCTGGGTCGTTTAATAATGCAGATGCAATTGCTAAACGTTGTTTCATTCCTAAAGAGTAGGTTTTAAACTTACTGTCTCTTCTTTCAAAAAGATTTACTGTTTTTAGTTTTTCGTCTATTTTATCGTTAGAAATTCCTTTAATTGTACAAATTAGTTTTAAATTTTGTACTGCAGTCATGTAAGGATAAAAGTTAGGACGCTCAATAATAGCCCCAACTTTTTTTAAAGCTTCGTGTGTAGATAATTTTCCATCGAACCAAGAAAACTCGCCAGAAGTTCTGTTTACAACATTTAAAATGATACCTAAAGTGGTAGATTTTCCACTTCCATTTGGCCCTAAAATACCGTAAACATTTCCTTTTTGAATATCAAAAGAAAGCTTGTTCACTGCATGTAAAGTGCCGTATTTTTTATCAAGATTTTTAAGAGATAAGATAGTTTCCAAAGAAATTGTTTTAGTCGGTTATGTAGGTAAGACGACTAATTTACAATTTTGTTACTTAAAATAGGTGTAATTGTTAAAACGTTTAATTGTTTAAATGTAAATTAAAAACAGTAACAAATTTAATTAAAGCACTTAAATTCAAAAATTTAGCTTTTATTTATATAAAATTAATAGGTTCCTGTCTATTACACAGATAAACAATTACACAGTTACACTTTTTATTAATATTCATTAAAATCAAAATCATCATCAAAATGACCAAATTCATCATCAATATTTCCTTCATCACCAAAATTATCCTCTAATTTGTCTGCAATAAACTCTTTTTCTGGTGCTTCATTTGGTATTTCTCCCACAGAAAGTATCGTTTGTGGTAAATTGCCTTTTTGCTCTAATGAAATATCTACAACATCTACATAGAAAGTCCACATGTTTAAAAAATCGTACACATAAATTAACTTGGTGTTAATTGTAGGTAATGTGTCTTTTAAAAAACAGTTTTGCATAGATATACCTTCTCCAGCTTCTGCCATATTAAAAAGCGGAATTTCCTCACCTTGATTCCATTCGTAATCTGTTCTGTAAAAAGAAGCCATTTCTTGACCATCGAAACCAAAAGATTTTGCAATTGTAAAATGCAAATCTTCTAAACTAAAAGAATCGTTTACTAATAAGGTTCTAATTACGTCTTCTTGAGTGTCTAAAATTACACGGATTTTGTACATAAAATGCTTTAACTTTTCTGCAACAAAAATACAATTTTTTATACGTATTTTTACATTGTAAACAAGCTAATATGGATAAACCTACAATTTTAAATGCATTTAATGACCGTACTAAAAATACGTTAATGGAAACTCTTGATATTGAATATATTGACGTTGGTGAAGATTTTTTAACTGCAAAAATGGCTGTTAATAGTAAAGTGCATCAACCTTATGGCCAATTGCATGGTGGTGCTACCGCAGCATTAGCAGAAAGTGTGGGTAGTGCTGCTTCTAATTTTTTTATTAATGATAAAACCCAATTTATAAATGGGATTCAACTATCTATAAATCATATAAAAAGTAAAAGAGATGGTGTTGTTTTTGCTACTGCAAAAAATATTCATAAAGGAAGAACAACCCATTTGTGGGAAGTAACCATTGTAGACGAAGAAAACAAACTTATTTCTGTTGCAAAAATGACTAATATTGTTTTAAATATTCCTAAAAAATAAGCTTTATTTTGATTGATTTTTTTGACAAATTAACAAACAGTTACCAAAAAAAATTACCATTTGTAGCCTACAGGAAACCAAATGCAAATACTGTAGCTTGTTTTTTAATGCCTAATGATAATTTAGATTATGTAAAAGATTTTAATGAACAAGGTTTTGTATTTGCTCCCTTTAATTCCGCTGAAAAACCCCTTCTTTTTCCGATAGAAAAATCCCTTTTTTTATCAAAAAAAATACAATTAGGTACGATTAATTTTAATAAAAATAGAGTAGAACCTAATTCGTCATCAAAAGAAAAACATACAGATATTGTTGAAAAAGCGATACAGACTATTAAAAAATCTAAACTAAAAAAAGTAGTAATTTCTAGGAAAGAAATTGCACAACTTTCTAATTTAGATATTGTAAAAATTTATCAAAGATTGTTACTTTCTTACAATAATGCATTTGTATATGTTTGGTATCACCCAAAAGTAGGGCTTTGGTTTGGTGCTACACCAGAAACCTTATTGCAGGTAGAAAATAAATTTTTCAAAACTATGTCTTTAGCAGGTACACAATTGTATAAAGAAAATAGCTTACCAGTTTGGAAAAGCAAAGAATTAGAAGAGCAACAATTGGTTACAGATTTTATTGAAAATCAATTAAAAAATATAGCAACTTCTTTAAAAATAGACAAAACCGAAACTGTAAAAGCAGGGAATTTATTACATTTAAAAACACAGGTTACTGGCCAATTACAGGCAAATGCTAGTTTAAAAAACTTAATTAGGGCTTTGCATCCAACACCAGCTGTTTGTGGTTTGCCTAGAGATTTAGCAAAAGATTTTATTTTAGAAAATGAAGATTATGATAGGTCTTTTTACACAGGTTTTTTAGGCGAATTAAATATAAATAGTTCTAAATTAAACAAACAAAAAACAGAGTTATTTGTAAACTTACGTTGTATGTTTGTTGATGACTATAAAGCTAGAATTTTTGTGGGTGGAGGTGTTACCAAAGATAGTATTGCAAAAAAAGAGTGGCAAGAAACCGTTTCTAAAACACAAACGATAAAAAAGGTTTTATAGTATAGAGCATAAAAAAACCATAAACATAACATTTATGGTTTTCTAGTTTAAAATTGAATTTGAATTGAATTTTTACATTAAAATGAATACACTTCATTTAAAAAAATGGTAGTAAGCCATTATGATTTATATATCGTCAAAAGAAACGTCTGTAAAACTGTCTGCTGATTTTACGTCAGTATCAGTTTTTGGTTCTTCTTTTTTAAAGTCTTTTTGATGGCGCTCGCTAATTACTTCATTTCCTTTTTCTGCTATAATATAGTCTGTTGCTTTTTTTAGCATTTCATGAAAATCTGTAAAATCTTCTTTGTAAAGGTAAATTTTATGCTTTTGATAATGAAAAGTACCATCATCATGTGTAAATTTTTTACTTTCTGTTACGGTTAAATAGTAATCATCTGCTTTCGTAGCTCTTACATCAAAAAAATAAGTTCTTCTTCCTGCTCTTAATACCTGTGAAAAGATTTCTTCTTGTTCAACTCTCTCTGCCATATTATTTAAAAATAGTTGTTATATAATAATTTTATGGTAACAAATCTAATAAAATATTTTACGTAGCAATGTTAAAGATTAATTTTCTTTTTCTAAAAGTTGCTGCTCGTACAACTCTTTGTAGTACCCTTTTATTGTTATTAGTTGATTATGAGTGCCTTGTTGAATAATATTGCCCTGGTCTAAAATAATAATTTTATCAGCATTTTTTGCAGAAGATACTCTATGACTAATAATAAAAGTGGTTTTATTTTGCGATACTTTTTTAAGATTTTTTAAAATTCTCTCTTCTGTTTCTGTATCTACAGCAGATAAACAATCATCAAAAATTAAAATTTTAGGATTTTTTATAATTGCTCTTGCAATAGAAACACGTTGTTTTTGACCACCTGAAAGTGTAACACCCCTTTCTCCTAAAATGGTGTCGTATCCTTTAGGGAAATCTATAATATTATCGTGTACAACGGCATCTTTTGCTGCTTGTATTATGGCTGCCTCTGTAGCCTCTTCTTTACCAAATTTAATATTGTTACCAATACTTTCTGAAAATAGAAAAGGATCTTGTGGTACAAACCCAATTTGATCTCTAAGATTGTTTAAATTTAAATCTTGAATAGGTACATCATCTATAAAAATAGTACCCTTTTTAGTATCGTACAAACGCGCAATAAGCTCAATAATTGTAGATTTTCCTGAACCTGTTTTTCCTAAAATGGCAATTGTTTCGCCATTTTTAACGGTAAAATTTATGTTTTTTAATGCTGTAATATTTGTATCATCATAAGTGAAAGTTACGTCTTTAAAAGACACTTTACCTTTTAGATTGGTTGTTTTATTGGTATTGTTCTTAATTTCAGGTTCTTGATCTAAAAACTCATTAATTCTTATTTGAGACGCTTCTGCTTGCTGTATCATAGAAGTTACCCAACCCACAACTGCCACTGGCCAAGTTAAAATATTTACATACAACATAAATTCGATAATGGTTCCTATCTGAATTTCATCATTTATATATTGTTTACCACCCACATAAATAACTATTAAGTTGCTTAACCCAATTAACAAAACCATTAAAGGAAAAAACAAAGCGTTTGCCTGGTGTAGATGTATGTTTTTTTCTTTACTTTTATCTGCAAGATTATCGAATTCTTTTATAATAGACTTTTCTATACCATAAGATTTTACCACGCTAATACCAGAGATAAATTCTTGATTAAAGGTGGTTAAATGAGATAAATATTGTTGTACAATGCTACTTCTTTTATGTATTACCTTACTTAGTACAAAAATAGAAATAGATAATACTGGAAAAGGAATTAAAGTATACATGGTTAATTTAACATCTATGCTTACCATTTGTGTAAAACCAACTACAAAAAGTACAATCATATTCATGGTGTACATCACTGCAGGTCCAACATACATTCTTACTTTAGAAACGTCTTCAGAAATTCTATTCATTAAATCTCCAGTTCTATTTTTTTTGTAGAAGTTTAAAGACAATCTTTGGTACTGTTGATAGATTTCGTTCTTTAAATCGAATTCGATTAACCGAGAGGTTACAATAATAGTTTGCCTCATTAAAAAAGTAAAAAAACCAGCTAAAAGTGCTACACCAATAATTATTAAAACATTTATAAATAATTGATGTTTTACAGCATCATAATCTGTAACTACGCCACTTTGGTAGTCTTCTACAATATTAAGGGAATCGCCAACAATTTGAGGTACTTTTAACGCTAAAAGTTTAGATAAAATGGTAATTAAAATGCCAATTATTAAACGCCATTTGTACTTTATAAAAAATTTATTAATGTATTTTAGTGCCTTCAAACGGTATTGCTGGGTTTAAGAATTTTAATTTTTTAAACCACGAAGATACATTATTATATGTAAAACTAAAGCGTTTTTTTAAGCTGACAACTTCTTCAAAAAATCATAAAAAAAGAATACCTTTCTTGTGTGATTAGAAGCAAAATAATAGTATTTTTGCCCAGTAATTAGAGAAAAATTTCTCACTATTTTATAGAGTTCTTTAAAAATGATTAACAGAAGACATATTCGAGTTAAAGTAATGCAATCTGTCTATGCAATGGCGCAATCTAAAAATGATGACCTTGTTAGAGAAGAAAAGTTTTTAAAACATAGTATTTTAAAAATGTTTGATTTATATGTTTTGAATCTTCAATTATTGGTTGAAGTTCAAAAATTTGCATCAAAAAAAATTGCTTTATCTAAAAAGAAAATTCTTGCAACCCAAGAAGATTTAAAGCCCAACACAAAATTTATAGACAATAAACTTATTAGTGCAATTGCAGAAAGTATAAGTATAGAAAGCTATTTAGAGGTTAATAAATTAAATAACTGGTCTTTAGATAACGAGTATGTAAAAATTATTTTTGATAATTTAGTTACAAGTGATTTGTACAAAAAATACTTGGCTACAGAAGAACAATCTTTCAAAGAAGATAAAGCTTTTGTAATAGCCTTTTTTAAAGAAATAATTGCGCCTAACGAAAAATTGGCAGACTATTATGAAGACACTTTGATTACTTGGGTAGATGATATACCATTTATAAATACTTGGGTTGTTAAAAGTTTAAGCAAGCAAAAAGAAAGCAAGCCTTTTATTTTAGGTGCTTTATATAAAGATAAAGACGATGAAGATTTTGTAAGCAACTTGTTTAGAAAAACAGTTTTAAAACAAGCAGAATATCAAAAAGAAATAGAAGAAAAAACACCCAATTGGGAGGCAGATAGAATTGCGGGTATAGACATGATTTTAATTAAAATGGCAATTACAGAGTTTGTAAACTTTCCTTCTATACCAACAAGAGTAACAATTAACGAATATATAGAAATATCTAAAGATTACTCTACTTCTAAAAGTAGCTATTTTATAAATGGTGTTTTAGATAAAATATCTAAAGAATTTATAGCCAATAAAAAAATAGTAAAAATAGGAAGAGGTCTAATTTAACTATACAATAAACAATTATTTATTATTTTTGCCATAAATTAATTTATACAATGAAAAAAATAACAGTATTATCGTTTTTATTTATGACAACAAGTTTATTAATTTCTTGCGGAAATGGAAATGCCTCTGCAAAAATTAATAAAGACAATTTAACCAATGCAAAAAATAGAGATGCAGAAATTGAAAAAGGAACAGCTTCTATAGCTTTTGATAGTGAAGTTTATGATTTTGGAACCGTTAACGAGGGAGAAATTGTCGAGAAAACTTTTAAAGTTACTAATTCAGGAAAAACTGATCTAGTGATCACTAACGCCAAATCTAGTTGTGGATGTACAATACCTGTATGGCCAAAAGCACCTATTAAATCAGGAGAAACAGGCGATATTAAAGTAAGATTTAATACAAATGGGAAGCCTAATAGACAACAAAAATCAATTACGTTAACTACCAATACAGAATCTGGTAGAGAAGTATTAACAATTAAAGGTATGGTAACACCAAAAACAAAAAAATAAAATGTTATATACAATATTTTTACAAGAATCGGCAGGAGGATTAATGAGTATGCTCCCATTTGCAGCAATGTTACTGGTTTTATATTTTTTTATGATAAGACCACAAATGAATCGTCAGAAAAAAGAAAAAGCCTTTCAAACAGAAATTAAAACAGGGTCTAAAGTAGTTACATCTAGCGGTATACATGGTAAAATTACAGAAGTAAATACTACAGATAACACTGTAACAATAGAAACTGGTGCAGGAAAAATAAAATTTGAACGTTCTGCAATTTCTATGGAATTAAGTAAAAAATACTTACCAAAAACAAAAAAATAATAGATAATTTACAGCAACTAAAGTGAGTAATGTTTTTATAATGTTACTCACTTTTTTGTTTGATAGCTTTTATGTAGATTGCATATAATTAATTATATTCAGTGAAAACAAACAATAAAATTTCTAGAACTTTTTTAGGGTTTTTAATGGCCTCTATACTTATATGGTTTTTAATTACACTTTCTAAAGAATATATAATCACTATAAGTTTTCCTATAGATTATACAGGCATATCTAAAGATAAAATTTTACAGACTACACCAGAAAAAGAACTAGATATTGTTGTAAAAGCAAGTGGTTTTAAAATCTTAAAAACAAGATTAAATACGAAACAAATTACTATAAATGCCGCAAAATTAAACAGTAAAAAAGGGGCTACATATTTTGTTTTACCAAGAACACAAAAGACAAGTTTACAAAAACAGTTGCCTAGTGGTTTGGTTTTACAAGAAATTATAAAAGATACTTTATATTTAGATTTAGGAAGCCTGGTCACAAAAAAAGTGGCAATAAAGCCAAATGTAAATATCAAATATCATGTTGGGTATGATGTGTCTGGAGATATTAAAATAAAACCCGATAGTATTTTAGTTTACGGACCCGAAAACTATATATCTACACTGAAAAATGTAGAAATGAAACCTTTGGTTCTTTCTGATTTAAAAACTGATTTTGAAGAAAATGTGGCTCTTAAAATGCCAAAAGACATTAAAAATTTAAAATTTAATAAGCAAGAAGTTACTGTAACAGGTAAAGTAGAAAAATTTACAGAAGGCACATTAATCGTGCCATACAAAATAATAAATGTTCCAGAAAATCTTAAAATAAATACACTCTCTAAAAAAGTCTCTATTGTTTTTATTGTGGGCTTATCTCATTTTAACAAAATAACAGCAAATTCTTTTCAGGTAGTTTGCAATTATATTACATCACAAAAAAATAATTTAAACTACCTAGTACCCAAGGTAATTAGCAAGCCAGATTTAATTAAAAGCTATAAAATTATACCTAATAAAATAGATTTTTTAATAGAAAAATAAAATGATTGTAGGTCTAACAGGGGGTATTGGAAGTGGCAAAACTACAGTTGCTAAATTGTTTAGTAATTATGCAAATGTTGCCATTTATATTGCTGATGTAGAAGCAAAAAAACTTATAAATTCATCCTCTAGTATTAAACAACAAATTACAAAGCTATTTGGTGCAAATGCCTATAAAAACAATATTTTAGATAGAAAGTATATTGGACAATTGGTATTTAATAGTAAGGAAAAACTACAAGCTTTAAATAAGATTGTGCACCCAGCTGTAAAAGAACATTTTGCTAACTTTGTAAAAAGCAACCAAAATAAAGATTACATACTCTACGAAAGCGCTATCCTATTTGAAAGTAATTCTATAGAAAAATTAGATTTTATTATTAGTGTTTATGTTGATTTGGAAGAGAGAATACAAAGAGTTATGGTTAGAGATTCCGTTGAAAAAAAAGAAGTTTTGGCTAGAATAAATAACCAATGGAAAGAAGATAAAATTTTGCTTTTATCTAACTACTTAATAATCAATTCTTCAATAGAAAATACAAAGGATCAGGTTCGAAAGATTCATAATATTTTAACAAAAAAAGCACTTCATTTTTTGTAAAATTCAACAAAAACGTTAAAAAATACTTAAAATTCTACTAAATTAGTTAATTTAAGCTAAATTCATTAATTATAATTTTTTTAAAAGTGTTAAATTTGATGTATGCGTAAAAAAATGTTTATTATTATCGTTGTGCTGATGAGTATATCTTTGATAGGGATAATAGCTGTACAGCTTTATTGGATAAACAACGCACTAGAAAGTAAGCAAGAACAGTTTAAGAATGATGTTCAGAAATCTTTAGGGAGAGCAGCAGAGAGAATTAATGAAAAAGAAACTACTATTTTTCAAGAAAAAGTAAGAAATTTTATTCAAGAAAAAGGCATGCCAGACAATGCCCAATTAAAAAACTTTTTAATTCAAGAAATAGATACAGCTACGCAACAAAAATTTACTTATGGGACTACTATTTTAGAGGAAAATTTTAAGCTTCCAACAGATTTTTTAGATAACGATTCTATTATTTACAAAAGGTTTACAGGTAAAAAAGACTTTTTTCAAGCAAAAATATACTCTAGTATAGATGGTTTATTTTCTTCAAAAGATGAATCTAAATACAGTTTTACGCAAAATTTTATCAACCTAGAAGAATTGCAAATAACAGAAATATTTAAAGATTTTAATAGTAGAAAACCAATTCATAAAAGAATAAGTAATAACGAGCTAAATGATGTTATAAAAGAAGAACTTACAAAAAGAAATATCTATTTAGATTTTAAATATGGAGTCTACACTAAAGAAGATTTGGCTACCAAATTAAAATCTGGTTACTATACCATAAATAATACAAAAAACAGTTATAAATATCCACTTTTTAACGATGCGCAAGGTAATGTAGCGTATAATTTGTATGTAACGTTTCCTAATAAAAATAAGCATATTTTATCAGATATTTCAAGCATACTTTTATTGTCTTTATTTTTTATATTTATTATAATCATTGCCTTTTCTAGCTCTTTGTATCAATTAATTAGACAGAAAAAAATATCAGAAATTAAAACAGATTTCATCAATAATATGACCCATGAGTTTAAAACGCCTATTGCTACTATTAACTTGGCAACAGACTCAATTAAAAATCCAAAAATTTTAGGAGACTCAGAAAAAGTTTTGCGTTATGTGCAAATGATCAGAGATGAAAATAAAAGGATGCACTCTCAGGTAGAAAATGTATTAAGAATTTCGAGACTAGAAAAAAATCAATTAGATATTAGTAAGGAAACGATAGATTTACACGACATACTAGAAGAAGCAATTTCTCACGTAAGTTTGTTAGTTGCAGACAGAAACGGAAAAGTAACTACGCATTTTAAGGCAGTAGTATCAGAATTACCTGGTAATCAATTTCACCTTACAAATGTTGTGGTTAATATGTTAGAAAATGCAATAAAATACTCTATAGATACACCAATTATAGATGTATATACAGAAAGTACCAACAAATTCTTTGTTTTTAAAATTAAAGACACTGGTATAGGTATGAGTAAAGCTGTACAAAAACAAGTATTTAATAAATTTTACAGAGAACAAAAAGGAAATATACACGATGTAAAAGGCCATGGATTAGGTTTGGCATATGTAAAAGAAATTATAGAAAAACATCATGGAACCGTATTTGTAGAAAGCGAAAAAGGACAAGGAAGCATATTTACAGTAAAATTACCTTTAATATAAAATTAACACAATAAATAGATTTAAAAATGGGAAGTAAAAAAATTTTATTAGTAGAGGACGATCCAAATTTTGGAACGGTTCTAAAAGATTATTTAGCGTTAAACGATTATAACGTAACACACGCAAAAGATGGTATAGAAGGTCTTATAATGTTTAAAAATAGCGATTATGATTTATGTATTTTAGATGTTATGATGCCAAGAAAAGATGGTTTTTCTTTAGCACAAGACATTAGAAGTACAAATAAAGAAGTGCCAATTATTTTTTTAACAGCAAAAACGTTAAAAGAAGATGTTTTAAAAGGATATTCTGTTGGTGCAGACGATTATTTAAACAAACCTTTTGATTCTGAAGTTTTATTATATAAAATTAAAGCAATCTTACAGAGAAAAGAAACAGAAACTAGTGCAGAAACAGAGCAATTTGAGTTTGTTATTGGAGGTTTTTTCTTTAACTCTAAACTACGTCACTTATCTGTTGGCAAGGATGGAGAACCTACAAAACTGTCTCCAAAAGAAAGTAAATTGTTACGCATGTTAGCAATTCATAAAAACGATTTAATGCCAAGAGAATTAGCATTAACAAAAATCTGGAGAGATGATAATTACTTTACCTCTAGAAGTATGGATGTTTATATTGCAAAACTGAGAAAGTATTTAAAAAAAGACGAAAATGTAGAGATTTTAAACATACATGGAGAAGGTTTTAGGTTGGTAGACAAATCATAAACTAAAAAACTTCCCTCATAAAAATTACTCAGTTTGTAAAACAAGCTGAGTTTTTTGTATTTTTAAATACATTTTTTTAATAGATAAGATTATGGCGCAATTTATTAGAATTTATAATGAAAATCCAAATCCAAAAGAAATTGCTAAAGTTGTAAAAGTTCTACAATCAGGTGGTTTGGTTATATATCCAACAGATACTGTGTATGGTTTAGGTTGCGATATTACCAACACAAAAGCGCTAGAAAAAATAGCACAAATAAAAGGCGTTAAGCTAGAAAAAGCCAATTTTTCTTTTATTTGTAACGATTTAAGCCATCTTTCTGACTACGTAAAACAAATAGATTCTGTCACCTTTAAAATTCTAAAAAGAGCATTACCAGGTCCTTACACCTTTGTTCTGCCAGGTAGTAATAACTTACCTAAAGTATTTAAAAAGAAAAAAACGGTTGGTATCCGTATACCAAATAATTCAATAATTAGAACTCTGGTAGCCGAGTTAGGCAACCCTATTATTTCTACTTCTATTAGAGATGATGATGATGTTTTAGAATATACTACAGACCCAGAACTTATTTTCGAAAAATGGCAAAATTTGGTAGATGTAGTAGTAGATGGTGGTTATGGAGATAATGAACCTTCTACAGTAATAGATTTAACCGATGTTCCAGAAGTTATTAGAGAGGGAAAAGGAAGTTTAGATATTCTTTAGGAAAAGAAAAATAGAGTATTATTTTAATTCTTTAAACTTTTTTCTACCCAAAACAAAATACTGCCAAACAATACTGGTGTGTAAATTATAATCTTGTTTTTTCTGTAGTTTTCTGCGTTTTCCTAAAAATTTTAAAAAGTTTTTATAAAAACTTAAATGTGCTTTTAAAATTGCAAAAGTGTGTATAGGTCTTAGTTCTAAAATAAATTTTATACCTGCAATTCCATCTAAAAGTAAACGAGAAAAAACTACAAACAAAAACCACTTTTTAGGTACATTTTTAACCACATTTAATAAGCTATTTCTAAAGTTTAAGTAGGTTTTTTGTGGGTTGGTTTCTTGCAACGTAGCACCACCTAAATGATATACAGTAGAATTACCAACATATTTTACTTTAAAACCCATATTATGAGTTCTCCAACACAAATCTATTTCTTCTTGATGTGCAAAATAATCTTCATCTAAACCATTTATTTGATGATAAACCTTTGCACGAATAAATAAACAGGCGCCAGAAGCCCAAAAAATATCTTCTACATCATTAAACTGTTTAGTATCTGTTTCTAGATTATTAAAAACACGTCCTCTGCAATAAGGATAACCAAATAAATCAACAAAGCCACCACCTGCGCCTGCATATTCAAATTTTGATTGATTTTTAAAATCTAATAATTTTGGTTGTACAATAGCTGTTTTTGCATCACTTTTAAATACGTCTAAAATAGGTTGTAACCAATTTTCGGTCACTTCTACATCAGAGTTTAATAAGCAGTAAATATCTGCGTCAATTTTAGACAAAGCGTCATTATATCCTTTTGCATAACCACCATTTACTGCATTGTTAATAATTTTTACTGAAGGGAAAAAAGACTTTACATACGCCACAGAATTATCTGTAGAAGCATTGTCAGCAATGTAAACATCTGCTAACTGCGAACTAAAATTAACTACAGAGGGTAAAAATTGCTCTAGTAATTTTTGTCCATTCCAATTTAATATGACGATTGCTGTTTTCAAGGTTGCGAATTTACATTTTAAAACTTATTTAATTTCTAATTTCTTCTTAATAATAAACATCACACATTATAGATAATTAAAAATTATTTATAATCAGGAATGTTTTCTAAAAATATATAAGTTTCGTTTTCAAAATCCATTTTGCAGTAAAAGTGTTTTAAACCGTTGGTAACAATAAGATAGTTCGCTTTTAGTTTTAAATTATAACGTGTAATTTGGTCAAAAGTCTCTTGCGTAATTTTTATTGAAGGAGCCTTGCATTCTACAATAATATTAGGTGTACCATTGGCATCAAAAATTAAAATATCGGTTCTTTTTTTTCGATTGTTAATAATTAATTGTTTTTCTAACGCAATTAAAGTAATTGGATATTTTTTTTGATCTATTAGGTATTTTACAAAATGCTGACGAACCCATTCTTCAGAAGTTAAAACAAGGTATTTTTTTCTTATGCTATCAAAAATAAGTGTTTTATTTTCGCTATTTTTGAGCTTAAAGTTATAAGTAGGTAAATTAAGATTTTGCATCAATCAAAAGTAAGTAAAATTAGTTTACGATATATCTATTAGGTGGAATACTGCTGTAGTTAAATCAATTTATGCAAATACATTAACACGAAATTTAAGTAAAGTTATTTTAAATTTAACGAAGATAATTTTGACTTTTTGGAAACCTAGTTTGAATTTCTAACTGAAGAAGCACTGTAAAATGCAATTATTATAAAATAGATGAACGAAATTAACGCAATAGTTTCTGATATTAAAAAAGGTACTCTAAAACCTATTTATTTTTTAATGGGAGATGAGCCTTATTACATAGATAAAATTTCTGATTACATTGAAGAAAATGTCTTGGATGAAACAGAGAAAGGTTTTAATCAGCAAGTAATGTATGGTAGAGATGTAACTATAGAAGATATTGTTGGAGCTGCAAAACGCTATCCAATGATGGCAGAAAAACAAGTGTTAATTGTTAAAGAAGCGCAAGATTTAAGCAGAAGTATAGAAAAATTGGTTTCTTATGCAGAAAATCCACAACCTACAACAGTTCTTGTATTAAATTATAAGTATAAAAAACTAGACAAAAGAAAAAAACTACACAAAGTAGTTGCAAAAACGGGTTTGGTTTATGAAAGTAAAAAATTATACGACAATCAAGTTTCAGACTGGATTCGTAGAGTTTTAAGTGGAAAAAAATACCAAATAGATCCAAAGGCAGCTTTAATGTTGGTAGAGTTTTTAGGAACAGATTTAAGTAAAATTGCGAATGAGTTAGACAAACTAATGCTAGTTTTACCTAAAGAAACCATTATAACCGACGCTCACATAGAAGAAAATATTGGTATTTCTAAAGACTTTAATAATTTTGAGTTAAAGAAAGCAATAGGAGAGAAAAATGTGCTAAAAGCAAACAGAATTATAAATTATTTTGTAGAAAATCCTAAAAAAAATCCAACAGTAATGACAATTTCTTTGTTGAATGGTTTTTTTACCAAACTTTTGCTATTTCATGGTTTAAAAGACAAAACTAAAAATTCTGTTGCTAAGGCTTTAGGGGTTAGCACCTATTTTGTAGACGAATATTTTTTAGCTGCTAGAAATTTTCCTATGAGAAAAGTAGCACAAGTTATTGCCGCTTTAAGAGATGCAGATGTTAAAAGTAAAGGTGTTGGCGCAAACCAAACACAAGAGGATATTTTAAAGGAGCTGTTGTTTAAAATTTTACATTAAAAATACTTTTTATTGGATAGATAGATAAATTAACCCAATTTGGTGGGCTTTAAAATATTTCCATAAAAAAAACCGAGCAATTTTAATTGCTCGGTTTTTTTATCAGTAAAAGAAACTTTATTCTGATTCTTTTTTAACTACTGCTTTGTCAACAATAATTCTTGTATCCATATTGGCAACTTCCCAAGCTGTATGAAATACCAAACGTGCTCTGTTTTCTAACAAATCGTAGTTAATTTTGTCTGGAGTATCTGTTGGTTTATGGTAATCTGCATGTGTACCATTAAAATAGAAAATAATAGGTACATTATTTTTTGCAAAATTATAATGGTCAGATCTGTAGTAAAAACGATTAGGATCGTTCTCATCATTATATTTATAGTCTAAATTAATGTTGGTATACTTTGCATTGATTCTTTCGGATAAGTTATGTAATTCTGTACTTAATTTATCTGACCCAATTAAATAAACATAATTTGGGTCTGCTTTGTGTCTATCATCAATTCTACCTACCATATCAATATTTAAATCGCAAACGGTATTTGCTAGAGGAAAAATGGGATCTACATCTGTATAATATTTAGAACCTAATAAACCTTTTTCTTCTCCAGTTACATGTAAAAACAAGACAGAACGTTTTGGTCCTTTTCCTGCTTTAGCAGCCATTTGAAAAGCTTGTGCAATTTCTAAAATAGCTACTGTACCAGAACCATCATCATCTGCACCATTATAAATTTCTCCATTTTTAATTCCTTCGTGGTCTAAATGAGCAGAAATTACTACAATTTCTTCTGGTTTTTCAGTTCCTTTAATAAAAGCTACTACGTTTTCAGAATCTTTAAATTTTCCTCTACGTGTATTTTTATTAATCCATTCTGCTGGTACTTCTTGAAAATAATCATCACCACCCAAAGGTGAAACAATCCCCTCTGAAACATAAAAGTTTTTTAAATATGCGATTGCTTTTTTCTGTCCAGGTTCACCAGTATTTCTTCCTTCAAATTCATCTGAAGCATATGTAAAAAGGTGTGTACCTAAGTCTTTTGCAGTAATTGTTGCAGCATATTTTGCAGCTTGGTCTATATTTGCATCGTCATTAGACGTGTTTTTACTAGAACCACAAGCCATAAAAGCGAATGCACTAGCAACATAAAGTGTTTTTTTCATCGTTTAAAAAAGTATTTTGTTTGTAGTAATCAGTATTCAAAAGTAACAAAAAGTTACAGGTGTTTCAAAATTAATTTTTGTGAACAACAAATTGTTGTAAGGTTTTGTTAAACTTTAATAATTTACTTGGAAACAAATTGTCGAATGCATTGTTGGAAACTAATGTATCTGTAGTACCATAAATGACACGATTATCTTTTAATAAAACAATAGTATCTGATAATTGTAAAGCTAAGTTAATTTGATGTGAAGATACAATAATTGTCTTACCAGTTTTGTTTACCAAGTTTTTAAGTAGCGTAAAAATATGTATGGTTTGATGCAGATCTAAATGCGCTGTAGGTTCATCTAAAATAACAACTTCTGTATCTTGAGCTAAAGCCCTTGCAATTAAAACACGCTGCAATTGACCATCACTTAATTGATAAAAATTCTTATCCTTTAAATCTCCTATTTCTGTTTGTTCTATAGCTGTGTTTATTTTTAAAAGATCTTCTTTACTAAGTATATCTATCCAATTGGTGTAGGGTTGTCTGCCTAGTGCAATAATTTCAAAAACTGTTAATTGGCTTTCTGGCAAACGCTCTGTTAAAACCAAACTTAATTTTTTAGAAAGCTCGTTTTCAGAAATAGAGTTTAGGTTTTTATCATTAAAAAAAATATTACCAGCAATAGGCTTTTGTACTTTAGAAAGTGTTCTTAAAAGTGTTGATTTTCCACTACCGTTTTCACCTAAAATGCTTACTAATTTTCCTTTTTCTATAGATATATTGATGTCAGATAAAACAATTTGTTGCTGTTTTTTCTGTTGATATCCAATACTTAAATTTTTGGTTTTTAAAACGATATGTGTATTTTTTATGTCGATTTTTAGAAACTTTTAAACAAATACTTTTTTCTTTCTTATTAAGAGCCAAATTACAATAGGTGCACCAAATAAAGAGGTTATTGCGTTAATGGGCAATGTAAACTCGCTTGTTGGCAATTGGGCTATACAATCGCAAATTAACATAATTATAGCGCCTATAATAAGTACAGCAGGAATTAATATTTTATGATTAGAACTAGTAAAAACAATTCTGGCAATGTGTGGTACGGCTAAACCTACAAAAGCAATTGGGCCAGCAAAAGCAGTAATAACACCCGTTAAAATACTGGTAATTAATAAAATAATATTTCTACTTTTTTTTACATTTATCCCTAAACTTTTGGCATAATTTTCTCCTAATAAAAAGCTATTTAAAGGTTTTATAATAAAAATGGTACCTGTAATACCTAAAAGATAAATACTACTAAAAACAAGTAATTCATTCCAAGAAAGGTTGCCCAAACTACCAAAACTCCAAAATAAGTATTGCTGAATTTTTTCAGAGCTGCTAAAATACGCTAAAACACTTATAATAGCAGAAGTTACACTACCAAACATTAAACCAATAATTAAAATAGACATGGTGTTTCTTACTTTATTTGCGGCAATAATTACTGCTGATAAAACGAAAAAACAACCCAAAGTAGCTGCCATGGGTATAGACCAAATAGAAAATGAATTACTAATTAAAAATCCACCAAAAAGAGTAGATCCTAAAATTAACAAAGCTACTCCTAAACTTGCGCCAGAAGAAATACCTAATACAAAAGGACCTGCTAATGGATTTCTAAACAAAGTTTGCATTAATAAACCAGCAACAGATAACCCAGAGCCTACTAAAATGGCTGTAATTGCTTTTGGTAATCGAAATTGTAAAACAATGGTTTGCCAGCTTTCTTTAGATACGGCATTTCCTGTTAAAGTGTTAAAAATTTCTTTTAAAGGAATAGAAATAGAACCTAAACTTACATTTACAAAAAATAAAACCACCAATAGAGTTGATAGAAATATAAATGGTTTTTTGTAGTTTTTTTGTTTCATGTATTAATTGTCAGGTTGAGTAAACTCAAGATCTAATGAAAATCTTAATTAAGCTCTATAAGATAAAAATTTGTTATTTGTAATGGGTTAAAAATTCTACCAATTTCTGAATTGCTAAACCTCTGTGAGAAATTTTATTTTTTTCTTCAGAACTCATGGTTGCAAAAGATTCATTAAAACCTTCTGGTTTAAAAATGGGGTCGTAACCAAAACCTTTTTCACCTTGCTTTTCAGTTAAAATTTCACCTTTACAAATTCCTTCAAATAAAAAATGTTTGTTTTCTAAACGTAAACTAATAACAGTTCTAAATTGTGCTTTTCTATTTGTTTTACCTTCTAATTCTGATAATAATTTTTGCATATTATTTTCAGCATTTGCAGGCTCTCCAGAAAATCGTGCAGAATATACACCAGGTTTTCCATCTAAACTTTCTACTTCTAAACCGGTATCATCTGCAAAACAGTTATAGCCAAATTTTTGTGTAATATAATCTGCTTTTAATGTTGCATTTCCTTCTAAAGTAGTTTCAGTTTCATCAACTTCATCAAAACAATTAATGTCTTTTAAACTCAATATTTTTATTGAATCAGACAATATTTCTTGTACTTCTTTTAGTTTATTTAGATTGTTGGTTGCAAAGACGAGTTCCATTTTTTAAAATTCAAAATTTAAAATTGAGTGTTCAAAGTTACAAAAGTTAATACGTCAATTTAAATGCTTTTTACAAAGATTAAGGCTCTTTAATTTTTTTTAAGTTTAGCACAGCTTTTACTCATGATGATAAGGTTCGTTTTTTAAAATAGTAAAACCTCTATAAAGTTGTTCTACAACAAATAATCGAATCATTTGATGCGAAAAAGTCATTTTAGATAGTGATATTTTCCCAGTTGCTTTTTTATAAACTGCCTCAGAAAATCCATAGGGGCCACCAATAACCAATACCAATTGTTTAAGACCTGTATTCATTTTTTTTTGAAGATAGTTTGAAAATTCGATAGAAGTAAAATGTTTTCCTTTATCATCTAACAAAACCAATTGATCTGTATTTTGTAGCTTTTTTAAAATGAATTCTCCTTCTTTCTCTTTTTGTTGTAACTCGCTTAAATTCTTTACGTTTTTTATATCAGGAATAATTTCCAACTCAAATTTTATGTAATGTTTTAACCGATTTTGATATTCCTCAATTAATTTAATTAGGTTTTTATTGTCGGTTTTTCCAATAGCAAGTAGTTTTATTTTCATAATTTTATTTAGTCAAGCACAGTCTAAACCTATAAAAAAAACTCTCGACTGCGCTCGAAGAGACAAGGTTACTAAATTTAAATAAAAAACAAATTTATTAGTTTTAAAACATAAATTCTTAAGAACTCTTAAAAAGTTGAAAATCATTGCTATTTTTACATCAGAATTAAAAAATATTTATGATTCCAGAGGCACAATTTCAAAACGAATTAGATCTTATAATTAAAAACGCTATTAGAGAAGATATTGGAGATGGAGACCATACTTCACTTTCCTGTATTCCTACAGATGCAGAAGGCAAAGCAAAATTATTGGTAAAAGATGAGGGGATTATTGCAGGCGTTGAATTTGCAAAACAAGTTTTTAAATATGTGGATGCCAATCTAAAGGTAACTACTTTTATAAATGATGGAGAAAAAGTTAAGTATGGAGACATCGTTTTTCATGTTTCTGGGAAATCACAGTCTATTTTAATGGCAGAGCGTTTGGTGTTAAATGCCATGCAAAGAATGAGTGCTATTGCAACTAAAACTGCTTTTTTTGCTGATTTATTAGAAGGTACAAAAACTAAAGTGTTAGATACCAGAAAAACCACACCAGGAATTCGTGCTTTAGAAAAATGGGCTGTAAAAATTGGTGGTGGAGAAAACCACAGATTTGCTTTATATGATATGGTGATGATTAAAGATAATCATATTGATTTTGCTGGCGGAATTACTGCAGCCATCACCAAAACAAAAAACTATTTAGCAGAAAAAAAAATAGATATTAAAATAATTGTAGAAGCAAGAAGTCTAGAAGAAATTAAAGAAATACTTTCTAATGATGGTGTGTATAGAATTTTAATAGACAATTTTAATTACGAAGATACTAAAAAAGCAGTCGCGTTGATTGGCAATCAATGCTTTACAGAGTCTTCTGGTGCAATTAACGAAAAAACCATTAGAAAATATGCAGAGTGTGGTGTAGATTTTATTTCTTCTGGTGCATTAACGCATTCTGTATATAATTTAGATTTAAGTTTAAAAGCTTTTTAGAATCAAGTTAATTGTTGCAGAGTAACAAAATTAAAAATACTTAAAAGTCAAACTTTGCCGTTTAGCAATTCCTTTTAATTTTATAAGTTTAAAAAAGATATGATTGATAATTATTTTGATAACGAAGAATTTATTAAAATTGATTTTACTACAACCCAAATCAAGAAAGGAGAGTATGATCAATGTAGGTTTTTAAATTGTAATTTCGAGGGCATTCATGCTTCTAACATTCAGTTTGTTGAATGTGAATTTATTGATTGTAATTTTAGTAATACGATCGTAAAAGATACTGCTTTTAAAGATGTTATTTTTGAAAAATGTAAAATAATTGGTGTAAAATTTAATGAGGTAGATCCATTTTTATTACAATTTCAATTTACAGATTGTCAGTTAAATTTATCTTCTTTTTATCAATTAAAAATACCAAATACCCCATTTGTAAAGTGCAATTTAGAAGAAGTGGATTTTGCAGAAACTATTTTAGCAAATGCTTTGTTTGATCAATCTGATTTAAAAAACGCTATTTTTGATCGTACAAATTTAGAAAAGGCAGATTTTAGAACAGCATATAATTTTAACATAAATCCAGAAGAAAATAAATTGAAAGGAGCAAGATTTAGTAGAAACAATATTGATGGACTATTAATTGATTCTGGAGTTTTATTAGAGTAGAATAAAGATGTAGAGAAGTAAAGTAATAAAGTTACAGAGTTACAAAGTTGCAGAGAAATAAAACAAAATTTTGCTACTTTACAACTATTTTAAAACTGTATCTATCAAATAAAAAGAAAAATGAAAACCTTTAGAGATTTATTAGTATGGCAAAAATCAATGAATTTTGTAACTGTAGTTTATCAAATATCTAGAACTTTTCCTAATGAAGAACTCTTTGGGTTAACATCACAAATAAGAAGGTGTTCTATTTCAATTCCAAGTAATATTTCTGAAGGTTTTGGAAGGGATAGTGTTAAAGACTAACTCCGTTTTTTAAATATTGCTATTTCATTACTTTTGAGTTACAAACACAATTAGAAATAGCCTTTAATTTACAATACATTCCAAAAGAAAAATTTGATGAATTGTATGAATTATCAAGAGAGATAGAGAGAATGTTATCGAGTTTTATAAGAAGTATAAAATCCAATACTAATAATCTTTGACACTTTTAAACTTTGTAACTTTGCAACTTTCCAACTCAAAATAATGACAAAAGAAGTAGAAAATAAATTAGCGCAAATACCAGTTGTTGGATGGTTGGTAAAACTGGGAAAGAAAATTAAAGTACCTGGTTTAGAAGGGATGTCTTTATACGACGTTTTAGAAATGTATTTTATTGGCATTGTAGAAGGCGCTTTAACAACTAGGGCAGGTGGTATTGCTTACAGTTTTTTTATGGCAATTTTTCCGTTTTTGTTATTTGTCCTTACATTAATTCCGTTTTTACCAATAGATGGCGCTCAAGAAGGTTTACTTTCTATTATTTCTGATGTTTTACCTCCTAAAACTTTTGATGCAGTAGATTCTGTATTGATAGATATTATCAATAATCAATACGGTGGTTTGTTATCTTTTGGTTTTATAGGTTCTATTTTTTTAATGACTAATGGTGTAAATGCTATTTTTGGGGGATTCGAATATTCCTATCATATAAAAGAAGTTAGAAATGTGTTTAGAGCTTATTTTATAGCCATGTTGGTTTCTTTTGTAATTGTCTTTTTTCTATTTCTTTCAGTAGTACTTATCATATTTTTTGAATTTATTTTAAAAGAATTTGTAACCTTTGGTTGGTTAGAAGATAATTTAATTTGGCTACAATTAAGTAGAGGTTTTATCTTTTTAACCATGATTTTTATAACCGTTTCTTTGTTGTATCATTATGGAGTTAAAGAAGCAAAACATGCTCGGTTTTTTTCTCCAGGAGCAGTTTTAACTACTATTTTATCGGTGTTAACCTTTTATTTGTTTGGATTTTATGTAAACGAATTTGCAAAATATAATGAGTTGTATGGTTCTATTGGTACACTTTTAATATTGATGATATTTATATGGTTAAATGCCATTATTTTACTTTTAGGTTTCGAGTTAAATGCTTCTATTTACTCTCTAAGAAGAAGAAATAAAACCTATACAAGACCTAATAAATTATAACTTTTTCACGATATTTGCGTCTGAAATAAATAATGTCTGGTTAAGTGTAGTAGAGATTTTATTAATATCATCTTACTATACTCGAGAAGACATCAATAAAAAATTCATAATTAAATATGAAACCAAGCATCCCAAAAGGAACTAGAGACTTTTCGCCAACAGAAGTAGCCAATCGTACTTATATTATGAATACGATTAAAAGTGCATTCGAAACTTTTGGTTTTCAACCGATTGAAACGCCAAGTTTTGAAAACTCTTCTACATTGATGGGAAAATATGGAGAAGAAGGAGATAGGTTGATTTTCAAAATTTTAAATTCTGGGGATTTTTTATCAAAAGCAGATGAAAACTATTTATCTGATAAAGACAGTTTAAAAGTAACTTCCCAAATATCAGAAAAAGCTTTACGTTACGACTTAACAGTACCTTTTGCAAGATACGTTGTTCAACATCAAAATGAAATAACCTTTCCTTTTAAACGCTATCAAGTACAACCTGTTTGGAGAGCAGACAGGCCTCAAAAAGGACGTTTTAGAGAGTTTTATCAATGTGATGCAGATGTTGTAGGTAGCAAATCTTTATGGCAAGAAGTAGAGTTTATTAAGTTATATGATACTGTTTTTAGTAAGCTTGGTTTGTTGCAAACTACTATCAAAATTAACAATAGAAAAATATTGTCTGGTATTGCTGAGGTGATTGGTGCAAAAGAGAAATTAATCGACTTTACAGTAGCATTAGACAAGCTAGATAAAATAGGAAAGGAGAAGGTAGAAGCAGAAATGTTAGCCAAAGGAATTTCTGAAAAAGCCATAGAAAAAGTACAACCATTATTCAATTTTACGGGTTCTAATTTAGAGAAATTAGCTTCTTTAGAACAAATGTTACAAACTTCAAAAGAAGGCACAAAAGGGGTAGAGGAGTTACGTTTTGTAATCAACTCTATAGAAGAATTAGGTTTGCAATCTGCTAATTTACAGGTAGATGTTACTTTAGCAAGAGGTCTAAACTATTATACTGGTGCTATTTTTGAAGTAGAAGCCCCCAAAGGTGTAAAAATGGGCTCTATTGGAGGTGGAGGTAGATATGATGATTTAACAGGTATTTTCGGTTTAAAAGATGTTTCTGGTGTAGGTGTTTCTTTTGGTTTGGATAGAATCTATTTAGTATTAGAAGAATTAGGTTTGTTTAAAACTGTAGACTTGCCAAAACCAAAAGTTTTGTTTGTCAATTTTGGAGAAAATGAAACTTTATATGCTATGAAAGCAATTGCTAAATTAAGAGCAGAAAATATAAAGTCAGAACTTTTTCCAGATAATGCAAAAATGAAAAAACAAATGAATTATGCCAATAAACGCGAAATTCCGTTTGTAGTAATTGTAGGTTCTAGAGAAATAGAAAACCAAGAATTCACTTTGAAAAATATGATTTCTGGAGTGCAAAATAATTACAATTTAGAAGAATTGATAAAAGAATTAAAATAGTATTAAACTACAATAGCTTAACTTTCTAAACTATACAAATTTATAAGTTACCCTGTTAGAATAAGCTAATCAAAGACTGTTTTTTTTTAATTTTAAATGAAAATTGATAGAATTATAACGATAACTTATTCAGAAACTAAAATAATACGTTGTAAACACGTAAATTTGCATTATTATAAACGATTGAAATGTTTGAATTGAACAGCAAAATGAATGACGAAAGAATTGAAGAAATAGGCGATAACCATGTAGCAACGTCTGCAAAGAATCCACTAAGAGCTAACGCTTTCTCTATTTCTGACGAAGAAAAAATAGATAAAATTCAAGAAAGTGTTAAAGATATTTTATACACTTTAGGTATGGATTTAGAAGACGATAGTATACAAGGAACTCCAAAAAGAGTGGCGAAAGCTTTTGTAAATGAGCTTTTTATGGGCTTAAATCCTAAGAATAAACCCTCTGCTTCAACATTTGATAATAATTATAATTATGGCGAAATGTTGGTAGAAAAAAACATTGTGGTATATTCTACTTGCGAGCATCATTTATTGCCAATAGTTGGTAGAGCACATGTGGCTTATATTTCTAATGGCAAAGTAATTGGCTTGTCTAAAATGAATAGAATTGTCGAGTATTTTGCAAAAAGACCACAAGTACAAGAACGTTTAACCATGCAAGTTGTACAAGCAATGCAAGAAGCCTTGGGTACAGAAGATGTAGCTTGTGTAATAGATGCAAAACATTTATGTGTAAATTCTAGAGGTATAAAAGACATAGAAAGTTCTACAGTAACTTCTGAATTTGGAGGAAAGTTTAAAGAAAAAGAAACTAAAAAAGAGTTTTTACAATATTTACAAATGGATACGCATTTTTAAAATACTGATTATAAATTATTTAAAACCCGTTTTGAACTCGTCAAAACGGGTTTTTTGCTATTATAGAAATTTAATAGGTTGTATTGTTTTTTAACGAATTATGTATAGCTTTTGTATAGGGAGTTTTTATTGTTTGTTGTTTAGTTAGTTATAGTTTTAAAAAAAAATAATATAATATGTATAATACTTATATCAAACCTTTAATAACAATATTATTAATTTGTTTATCAACTGCAATTTTCTCACAAACTACTCAAGTAGGTAGTGGTAGCTATACCAATACTTATCCGGGAGCAGATAGTGCTGGTAGAAATGGTTTTCCATCAGGTGTTCCACAAATCACAGGGAGTGCAGTTGGCAAACCAATTCCTACAAACGATTGGTGGTCTAAATTAATCAAAGAAAATCACGCAGATAATTTGTTCAATTATCCAATGACCATGAAAACCACAAATACAGGTTTAATTGTTACCTATATTCCTTGGGGTGTTATTGGCGATTCTGCACCAATAGAGGTGGGCTTAACAGGTTTGAATACAGATAAAACAACAGTTTCAGATTATTCAGATTGGACAGTAACTATGAATTGGAAAGATGGTGATAATGAGTTAAAAGCAACTTCAGGAATTGGGATGCCTTTTGTATACTACGAAAAAGATGCAGATGATGTTGTTCAAATTAAAGTAAACTCAGGTTCAGCGTCAATCAATAACGAAATTTTAATCATAGAAAATGCTTCTGATGGACAAGATTTTGTTTTTTATGCACCCTCAGGAAGTACTTGGTTACAATCGGGAAGTACTTATACATCAAATTTAAATGGAAAGACCTATTGGTCTATGGCAATGCTACCACAAAATACAGCCAATGTTGCAAGTTTAGCTCAAGATATGCAAAAATATGCTTATGTTTTTCCTGCAAATACAACTACATCTTGGTCTTATAACGAAAGTAGCTCCAAAGTAACCACAACATTTTCAGTATCAACAGATATAAAAGAAGGTACAGAAGATAAAATGTTATTGGGTTTATTGCCACATCAGTGGTTCAGTTTAACGTCAAGCTCACCAGTGCCAAATGCATATACTTACAGTTCTGTTAGAGGGGAATTAAAAATGCTTGCAGAAAATAGTTTTATTGTTGAAAATACATTTAAAGGTATTTTACCAACTATTCCGTATTTAGCAAATTATAGTAATGGTTTTAGTCCAGCTGATTTAGATGCTAAAATATCTCAAATTGAAAATGATGGTTTAGCAACTTGGACAGATTCTTACAATGAAGGACAAGTAATGAATCGTTTGATACAAACTGCGAGAATAGCAAATCAAACTGGAAATATAGAGGCAAGAGATAAAATGATTGCTACTGTTAAAGAACGTTTAGAAGATTGGTTAACATATGAATCTGGAGAAACAGCATTTCTATTTTATTACAATGATACTTGGTCTGCTTTATTAGGTTATCCTTCTGGTCATGGGCAAGACACTAATCTTAACGATCATCATTTTCATTGGGGTTATTTTATTCATGCAGCAGCTTTTATGGAACAATATGAACCAGGTTGGGCAACACAATGGGGGCCAATGATTAACACATTAATTAATGATGCAGCTTCTGCAGATAGAAATGACGATAAATTCCCTTTTTTAAGAAATTTTAGTCCTTATGCAGGGCATAGTTGGGCTAATGGTTTTGCAACTTTTCCTCAAGGAAATGACCAAGAATCTACTTCAGAAAGTATGCAATTTGCATCGTCATTAATTCATTGGGGAACCATTACAGATAATAATGAAATTAGAGATTTAGGAATTTACATTTACACCACAGAACAAACTGCTATTGAAGAATATTGGTTTGATATGTACGAACGTAATTTTAGAGCAGAACAGCAATTTAGTTTGGTATCAAGAGTTTGGGGTAATTCTTATGATAATGGTACTTTTTGGACAGCAGACATTGCAGCCTCTTATGGTATCGAAATGTATCCAATTCACGGAGGTTCTTTTTATTTAGGGCATAATCAACAATATGCACAAAAATTATGGACAGAAATTTCACAAAACACTGGTGTTTTAAGTAAAGAAGATAATGATAATTTATGGCATGATACCTATTGGAAATATTTATCAATGGTAAACCCACAAGAAGCCGTAAATTTATACAACGCATACCCAGAGCGTAACCTAAAATTTGGTGTTTCTGATGCACAAACGTATCATTGGTTGCATTCTGTAAATGCAATGGGTGTTGTTGATGCTTCAATTACAGCAGATTATCCTATTGCTGGCGTATTTAAACAAAATCGAGAAACTACATATGTAGCACATAATTATTCTGATAATGAAATTGTAGTTACGTTTTCTGACGGATTTCAATTAACAGTTCCTGCGCATCAAATGAAAACTAATAGAGATGTTGATGTTTCTGGAGTTTTAACTTCGGATTTTCCTCAAGCTTTTCCAAACGGAAGTGTTAATTTATCTGTAACAACTACTGGAAATAACATCACAAAAGTAGAATTTTTTGATGGAACCACTTCTATTGGAGAAGATACTACAGCACCATATCAATTAAAAGCAGAGAATTTAACGCTTGGTGTTCACGGTTTTTATGCAAAAGTATATGTGGATAGTCAGTTTAATGTAACCAACATTGTAGAAGTACAAATTGGTGAGCAAGTACCGTATTCAGGTACACCAATTGCAATACCTGGAACTTTAGAACCTGGTTTTTATGATAAGTTTGAAGGTGGAAATGGACAAAATATTGCTTATGTAGATACTTCAGTAGGTAATAATGGCGGTTTTAGAACTAGTGAAAATGTAGATGCAATTTTGGTTGATGGTGAAGGAGCAACTGTGGGTTGGTTAGCCTCTGGAGAATGGATGGAATACACAGTTGATGTTGCAACTGCTGGTAATTATGACTTAAGTTATAAATATGCTTCCGGTAACCAGAGTGGAGGAGGTCCTTTTTATTTTGAAGTTGATGGAACTAAAATTAGCCAAGATATTGCTGTGCCTTATTCTGGTGATTGGGATGTTTGGAAAACAGAAACTGTTTCTAATATTCAATTTACAAAAGGAAAAAATGTATTGCGATTATTTATAGAAAATGGTGAGTTTAATTTAGGTAAATTAACATTTACTTACAATAGTGCGTTATCATTTACGCCTCCAATAGCTATTGCAGGTGATAACATTTCTGTAATTTCACCAAGTACATCAACTACTTTAGATGGATCTGCAAGTAATGATCCAGAAGGGCAAACTATATCTTATAATTGGACACAAGTATATGGTCCTACAATTATAACCTTTGATGACAACAACATAGCATCACCAACTATTTCTAATTTAGTAGATGGTGTCTATAAGTGTAAGTTAACGGTTAGTGATGGTACCTACCAAGATACAGATGAAGTTTTGGTTATTGTGTCAGCTTCCGGTAATTTAAGTCCTTCTATTTCTATTAATTCGCCAAGTAATAATGCTGCTTTTAAAGAAGGGCAAAACATCACTTTTACTACAATATCCAATGATTTAGATGGTAGTATTGCTTTAGTAGAATTTTTTAACGGAAATACCAAAATAGGAGAAACAACTGCATCACCATTTAATTTTACTTGGTCAGATGCTTCTTTAGGGAATCATCAAATTACAGCTGTTGCTACCGATAATTTGGGGGCAAAAACAACATCATCAGTAGTTAATATATCTATAAACGAAGAAAAGAAATGTTCAGAAGTTTCATCAGAAGCACAACAGGGCGCTTTTTCTCAAGGCTATAAAGTAACTTTTGAAACGATTGGAACTTCTGTAGAAATACAATTTGAATTGTTAGACACTGATAAAACTGGTGTAATTGCTTACTTATGGAAACAATCTCCATTTGCAGAAACTCAAATGAATCAAGAATCAGGTCTTGTTTTTAAAAGTACTGTTGGCGGTGTTTCAGTTGGCGAAACCATAAGTTATGCTTGTAAATTTGCATATGCAGGTGGTTTGTCTGCAACAAACTATTTTTCTTATCAAGTAGGTAGTAGTTGTACAGGTAGTTCATCAGATACAACTGCACCAGGAAATTTTACAGCAACAGTAGGCAATGTAACTGCAACTACTGTAGAATTTGTATTGAATGGTACAGACGATTCTGGCAAAGTGATTTACGAAATTGACTATAATGGTAATTCAGAATCGGTAAATGCAAACTCTGGTGAGCAGACTTCTTATACAGTTACAGGTTTATCTGCAAATACAGACTATACTTTTACTATAAAAGCGAAAGATTTATCTGGCAATGTTGCCACAAATAATCCTATTATATTAAATGCAAAAACCACCGAAAACACCAATACAGATTGTGCTGGTTTTGCAAGCGATGCTATAGAAGGAGCATTTTCTTTAGGATACAATTATGAGTTTACCACAAATGGTTCTAGTGTAACAATTACTTTTGAACTGTTAGATGCTGATAAAACAGGTGTGGTAGCCTATTTATGGAAACAATCTCCATTTGCTGAAACACAAATGAGTTTAGTTTCAGGTAAAAAATTCTCACAAACTATTAATGGTATAACAAACGGAGAGACCATAAGTTATGCTTGTAAGTTTGCTTTTGCTGGTGGATTAGCAATTACCAAATATTTATCTTATATTGTGGGTGATAATTGTACATTAAGCACAAAAGATAATATTTTATCAAGTTCTGTTACTTTATACCCAAACCCAGCACAAGATGTTTTATATATATCTTCACCAATTAAAAAGATTACGAATGTTGTGGTTTATTCTTTATTGGGTAAAAAGCTCTTGAGCTTTGATTCAGGTTCAGAAAAAATAAGGATTGATAACTTGTCAAGTGGATTGTATTTTATTAAAATATATAGTGATACAATAAGTTATACTAGAAAGTTTCTTAAAGAATAAGAAGTTTAACAACTTATAAAAAAATCCGTTTAGATAAATTCTAAACGGATTTTTTTGTTCCTGCCTTCAAAGAAATGACAAACAAAAGATATTTAATTATTTACCAAAACCCATTCTCCTTTTTCTATTAATGGAACGGCTTGTTTAAATTTTACCACTTTTTCTTCGCCACTCATTACATTTTTAATAGTAACACGTTCGTTTCTGCCAATTTTTGGCTGTTCTCTTACAACGGTTTCTACAGGTTCTGAAGATTGCTGACGAGAGTTTTGAATCGCTTGTTCTGTTGTATTTTGCACATCAGCTTTACTAGTACTTAAATTTTCTCTTTTTTGCTGACGAGCTTCAGAAATTTGATTTCTATCTTGTGCAGGTAATTCACCTTTAAATAAGAAAGATAATACTTCTTTATTGATGTGATCTACCGTAGTTTTAAATAATTCAAAAGCTTCAAATTTATAAATTAAAAGTGGATCTTTTTGTTCGTAAGAAGCATTTTGTACAGATTGTTTTAACTCGTCCATTTTACGCAAATGCTCTTTCCAGTTTTCATCTATAATAGCAAGTGTAATGTTTTTTTCAAAATCGGTAATTAAGCTTTTACCTTCACTTTCATAAGCCTCTTTTAAATTGGTAACTACTTGTAAAGATTTAATTCCGTCTGTAAAAGGTACAACTATACGTTCATATTTATCACCTTCATTTTCATAAACATCTTTAATTACAGGATATGCTAAAACAGCATTTTTTTCAATTTTATTTTTATAGTGTTCTGTAACAATATTATATAATTGATCTGTGATTTCTTTTTCAGATAGTTTTTCAAATTCCTCTTTAGAAAAAGGAGAAGTCATAGAAGAGAATTTAATCAATTCGAACTCAAAATTCTGAAAATCTTTTACAGATTTGTTACTGTTTACAATAGATTCGCAAGTATCATAAATCATGTTAGCAATATCTAATTGCAAACGTTTACCATCTAATGCATTACGTCTTCTTTTATATACAAACTCACGTTGTGCGTTCATAATATCATCATACTCTAATAAACGTTTTCTGATACCAAAGTTGTTTTCTTCTACTTTTTTCTGAGCTCTTTCTATAGATTTTGTAATCATAGAGTGCTGAATTACTTCACCTTCTTTTAAGCCCATTCTGTCCATCATTTTTGCAATTCTATCAGAACCAAATAAACGCATTAAATTATCGTCTAAAGCTACATAAAATTGAGAGGACCCTACATCACCTTGTCGTCCAGCACGACCTCTTAACTGTCTATCTACACGTCTAGAATCATGTCGTTCTGTACCAATAATTGCCAAACCACCAGCTTGTTTTACTTCGTTAGAAAGTTTAATATCTGTACCACGTCCTGCCATGTTTGTAGCAATAGTTACAACACCAGGTTTACCAGCTTCTGCAACAACATCTGCTTCTCTTTTATGTAATTTTGCATTTAAAATATTATGTGGAATTTTACGCATTTGTAACATTCTACCTAATAATTCAGAAATTTCTACAGAAGTTGTACCCACTAAAACAGGTCTTTTTTGCTCTACTAATTTTACAATATCGTCTATTACTGCATTGTATTTTTCTCTAGCAGTTTTATAAACTAAATCTTGTTTATCATCTCTTTGAATAGGTTTGTTGGTAGGAATTTCTACTACATCTAATTTGTAGATTTCCCATAATTCTCCAGCTTCTGTAATCGCAGTTCCTGTCATACCAGACAATTTACGATACATTCTAAAGTAATTTTGTAAGGTTACTGTTGCAAAAGTTTGTGTAGCATCTTCAATTTTTACATTTTCTTTTGCTTCTATAGCTTGGTGCAATCCGTCAGAATAACGACGACCGTCCATAATACGTCCTGTTTGCTCATCAACAATCATTACTTTGTTATCCATTACTACATACTCAACATCTTTTTCAAAAACAGTATATGCTTTTAGTAGTTGATTCATGGTATGAATACGCTCGCTTTTAATGTTAAAGTCTTTGTATAATTCTTCTTTTTCTGAGGCTTTTTCTTCTGCAGAATTTTCAGAAGCATCAATTTCGCCAATTTTTACACCAATGTCTGGTAATACAAAAAAGGTATCGTTGTTTGTTTTTTCAGATAAATGTGCAATCCCCTTATCTGTTAAATCTATTTGATTGTTTTTTTCTTCTACAACAAACCATAAGTCTTCATCTACCTCTGGCATTAACTTGTTGTTATCTTGCATGTAGTAATTTTCTGTTTTTTGCAAGATTTGTTTGATACCTTCTTGAGACAAAAACTTAATTAAGGCTTTGTTTTTTGGTAACCCTCTGTACACTCTTAATAATAAGAAACCACCATCTTTATCATTACCCTCTGCTATTAATTTTTTTGCCTCTGCAAGTACACTTACCAAATGTTGTTTTTGTAAATTTACAATATCTGCTACCAAAGGTTTAAGCTCTGTAAATTCGTGTATATCTCCTTGTGGAATTGGTCCAGAAATAATTAAAGGAGTTCTTGCATCATCAATTAAAACAGAGTCTACCTCATCTATAATGGCATAATTTGGTGATCTTTGTACCAAATCGTCTTTAGAGCTAGCCATATTATCGCGTAAATAATCGAAACCAAATTCGTTATTTGTACCATAAGTAATATCTGCATTATAGGCTTTTCTACGTGCATCAGAATTTGGTTGGTGGTAATCGATACAGTCTGTAGTTAAACCATGAAATTCGAAAATGGGTCCCATCCACGCTTTATCACGTTTTGCTAAATAGTCGTTTACAGTTACTAAATGCACCCCTTTTCCTGTTAAGGCATTTAAATATACAGGTAATGTAGATACAAGTGTTTTACCTTCACCCGTCATCATTTCTGCAATTTTACCTTGATGTAAAACAGAACCTCCAATTAATTGAACATCATAGTGTATCATGTCCCAAGTAACTGGTTTTCCAGCTGCATCCCAAGAGTGGGCCCAATAAGCTTTGTCTTCTTCTAAAGTTACGTTGTCTCTTTCTGCAGATAATTCTCTATCAAAAGGTGTGGCAGTAACTTGTATTTCTTCATTTTCTACAAAACGTTTTGCAGTTTCTTTAACGACTGCAAATGCTTCTGGCATAATTTCTAATAACGTATCTTCAGAGGCTTTGTAGGCTTGGTCTTTTAAAGTATCTATTTCTGCATAAATATCTTCTTGTTTGTCAATATCGGCCGTTTTTGCGTCTATTTCTAAAGCATCTATTTTGTCTGTAAATTGTTTAGTTGCTGCCTTAATTTTGTCTTTAAATTCTATAGTTTTTGCCCTTAACTCGTCATGAGAAAGTTTAGAAAGTGCTGCTTCAAACTTTTTTACATCCTCTACAATAGGTTGTAAATTTTTTAAATCTTTCTGTTGCTTATCGCCTACAAAAAGTTTTATTACAGAATTTAATATGCTCATTATTATTTATTTTTTTATTACAAATTGAATTTGTATTTATTTGTATATCAATTTATTATAAATCTACAAAAAGATTTATTTTTGATGAACTTAAAAACAAAAAAAAAGCCTCTTTAGAGACTTTTTTATATCATTTTTGGATTTTTAATATTCATCTTCATTCCAAAGATAATCATCTTCCGTTGGATAATCTGGCCAAATTTCTATAATAGAGTCATATGAATCACCTTCATCTTCTATGTCTTGTAAGTTTTCTACAACTTCTAACGGTGCTCCAGTTCTAATAGCGTAATCTATTAATTCGTCTTTGGTTGCTGGCCAAGGTGCATCTGCTAAATAAGATGCTAATTCTAATGTCCAATACATTTCTTAATGTTTAATTTTGTGCAAAAATAATTTTTTTACGCAATTATGCAAGTCTTTTTTAAGAAATATAATAAAAAGTTATTTTTAAGATTAATTACTGATAACTAATTATTAAAACTTAAAAATAATTTTTAATTCAATAAAAAAAGAACGTATTAATTTTTTGTAGGTATCCATTTTATTTCTTCTACCTGTGTGTCTTTAGTCAATTTTCGTGCCAGCACAAAAAGAAAGTCAGAAAGTCTGTTTAGGTAAATTAAAATGTCATTATTTATATTTTCTTGATCGTTTAATTCAACAGAAAGTCTTTCTGCACGTCTACAAACACATCTAGCAATGTGACAGAATGACACTGCTTGATGCCCTCCAGGAAGTATAAAATGTGTCATTTGGGGTAACTCAGCCTCCATTTTATCGATTTCATTTTCTAAAAAGGCAATCGATTTTTTATCAACTTTAGGAATATTTAATCGTTCTTTACCACTTTTTAAGGTTTCTTTTTCTGGAGGTGTAGCCAACATTGCACCTAGTGTAAACAGTTCATTTTGAATATTTAAAAGAAGATTTTTTGCATTTTTAGAAATTTCTTGGTCTTTTATTAACCCAATATAAGAGTTTAGTTCATCTACAGTGCCATAGCTCTCGATGCGTAAATTGTATTTTTTTACTCTTGTGCCGCCAAAAAGAGCTGTTGTACCTGTGTCTCCTGTTTTTGTGTAAATTTTCATGTTGATGAGTTCAAGATTTTGGGTTTAAAATTCAAAGTTACAAAGTTTACTTTCTAAGAAAATGTTAAACTCTAATTTTAAAATGTTCTTTTGCTTGTTCTTTTCTAAAAAATACAATTCCGTAATAAAAAAGGTCTACTGTTACAGTAACTTTTGGATTGTTTTTTATTTCAATCCAAGTACTTTCCATTTCTGTATCCCGATAAATATCATTAAAAATAAAAAATGAGTTATTATGAATAGTTGAAACACAATTATTAAAATGTACTAGGGTTTCTTTTTTTGTATGATTCTCGTTAAAAAGAATACAATCAAAAGTGCTGTTTTTTGTAACATCTGATATTGTTTTAGAAAACTTGCCTGTTATTATTTTTATTTGTTCTAAATGGTTGTTTTCAAAAATGTTTTTAGCCACTTTTGAAGTTTCTTTACAGTTTTCTAAAGTGGTTATATTCGATGTTTTGTTTCCAGCTTTTAAGGCAGTTGTATACACACCCAAAGAAGTGCCAATTTCTAAAATGCTTTTAGGTTTAAAATACTTTATAATTTTGATTAAAATACGTGTTTTTTTATTAGAAATAGGACCTATTTTTTCAATTCTAGGAGTTTGAAGTGTATTAGTTTTAAAAACATTAGAATCAATATCAAAATTTGTTACTTTTTTAAAGCTTTTAGTATCTGAAAGTTGATTTTTTATGTTTTGAAAAGACTCCCATTTTTTGGCGTTTATTTTTTTGTACAATCCTTTGGTAACCAAATTAAAAATAAAAGGGGAGTGTACCCCATGTTGGTTGGTTGATTTTAATAAAAAAGCAAGAAATTTTCTTTGGTGGTAAAACATTTTGTAAAAATGAAAAACGAAATTAAAATAAAATTATAGCTTTATCCTCATAAAAGGTATATTTATTTTCCATACTATTTATAAAAAAAACCGAAGAGTTAACTTCGGTTTTTTTTTTAGTAAAATATTCTCTCTATTTTAGACTACCTGTCATTTCTTCTGGTTTTACCCAAGCATCATATTCTTGTGGAGTTACATACCCCAAATTAACAGCTTCTTCTTTTAGAGTAGTGCCATTTTTATGAGCAGTATTTGCAATTTCTGCTGCTTTGTAATAACCAATTTTAGTGTTTAAAGCCGTAACTAACATTAAAGAATTATTTACCAATTCATTAATTCTTGAGTGATTTGGTGTTATACCAGCTACACAATTTTCTTCAAAAGAAGTACAAGCATCTCCAATTAATTGTGCAGATTGTAATACGTTTGCAGCCATCATTGGTTTAAACACATTTAATTCGTAATGACCTTGTGTGCCACCAACGGTAACAGCAACATCATTGCCCATAACTTGTGCACATACCATTGTAATAGCTTCTGCCTGTGTTGGGTTAACTTTACCTGGCATAATAGATGAACCTGGTTCGTTTGCAGGTATTATAATTTCTCCAATTCCAGATCTTGGTCCAGAGGCCATTAAACGAATATCATTTGCAATTTTATTTAAAGAAACAGCTATTTGTTTTAAAGCTCCATGAGTTTCTACTAAAGCATCATGTGCTGCCAAAGCTTCAAATTTATTTTCTGCAGTTACAAAAGGTAAGTCTGTAAATTCTGCAATATATTTTGCGACTAATACATCATATCCTTTAGGTGTATTTAAACCAGTACCAACAGCTGTACCACCAAGAGCTAACTGACTTAAATGTGCTAAGGTATTTTCTAAAGCTTTTAAACCAAAATCTAATTGAGCAACGTATCCAGAAAATTCTTGTCCTAACGTTAAAGGAGTTGCGTCCATTAAGTGTGTTCTACCAATTTTAACTACATCTTTAAAAGCTACTGCCTTTTTATTTAAGGTGTTTCTTAATTTAATAATGCCTGGTATCGTAGTTTCTATCACTTTTTTATAAATAGCAATATGCATCCCTGTAGGAAAAGTATCGTTTGATGATTGCGATTTGTTTACATCGTCATTAGGTTGAATTGTTTTTTCACCTTCACCAATTACTTTACCAGCTATTTCATGAGCTCTGTTAGCAATTACTTCGTTTACATTCATATTAGATTGTGTACCAGAACCTGTTTGCCAAATTACCAAAGGAAACTGATCATTATGTTTACCTTCTAAAATTTCATCACAAACTTTTGCAATGAAGTCTCTTTTTTCTGATGATAACACTCCCAATTCTGTATTTGTATAGGCCGCTGCTTTTTTTAAGTATGCAAAACCATAAACAATTTCTAAAGGCATAGATGCAGGTGCCCCAATTTTAAAGTTATTTCTAGAGCGTTCTGTTTGAGCTCCCCAATACTTATCTGCAGGCACATTTACTTGCCCCATTGTATCTTTTTCTATTCTGTATTTCATTTTGAATGATTGTTTGTGTAGCCAACAAATTTACAAAAAAGCAGGCATATTATTTATAAACATTTTGCTTGTTTTTATGTTGAAAATTTTTAGTTTTTGATAGTGAAATTTGAAAATATGTGTTATTTTTGCAATATTAATTATTTAAAGAATTTAAAATGTTAGATTTTTCTCAATTTTCTGGATTAGTTTTATTCATGTTTATTTTTACAGCTGGTTTTTGGTTGTTAATTTTTTTACTAACATTTGTAGTACCATATTGGATTGGTGGAACTATTTGGGAAAACTTAAAGTTGAAAAAAGAAGCTAGAGAAGCTGCTGAAGGCAGATAACATTAAGATATATTCACAACAAAAAACTCGTAACATTAATTTGTTACGAGTTTTTTGTTGCTTTCCCTTTGGGAAGGTCTAAATTGCTTTTTGCAATTTAGGGATAGGATTTTATCCTTCAAAATCATTATCACCTCCATTGTAATCTCTGTTTCCTTTAAACTTTTGTTTTTTCTGATTGAAACGATATACAAAGCTAACTCTTATTTGACGTTCTCTCCATTGAAATTCACTGTATTGTTCTGAAAAATCTGGTATTATTGTTGTTCGTTCACTTCTACGTCCATTAAAAACATCGCTAATATTTAAACTTAAAGAAGCTTTTTCGTTAAAAATATCTTTACTAGCTGCAATGTTCATCGTAAAAATTCCATTTGTTTGAGATATGGCACTTTGAGATGCACCTCTGTAATTAGAGTTGATTTGTAAATCAGTTTTCCCTGGAAGTGTTATTTTTTGATTTAAACGTAAGGAAAATGCTGTATTTTGAAAATCAAAATTTTGAGTTTTATTAGTAACAGGGTTTGTGTAGTCTCCATCTGTAGTAACATTAAATAAATTAAAATCACTGTTGATGTTCCAAACTTTAAAAGGTCTATAGTTTAACGTAAATTCAAACCCAACCCTTTCTTGTGTAGATAAGTTTACTGGAAATCTTCTAGTAATTGGGTCACCATTATCTGTGGTTTCTCCTGTATCTTCTTGAATTCTTTCCCAACTATCATTACTTATATTATAATAAATTGAGGTGCTTAACGTAAATTTTTCCCATCGTTTTAAATATCCTAAATCAACAGCATCAGTAAATACAGGATTCAAATCTACATTACCCGTATAAATATTTGCTTCACTAGATCTGCTAGGAAAAGGGTTTAAGCTTCTTCCTCTAGGTCTTCGAACTCTTCTATTATATCCTAAGGTCATATTTTCGCCATCTTTAATTTCGTATCCTAAATTTAAAGTAGGAAATAAATTGCCATAAGTACTCTTTTTAGGAACGCTAACATTTGCTTGATCAATTTCTACAGATGTATATTCATAACGTAAACCAGCTAAAAGAGATATATTATTAAATTTCTGACCATATTGAAAGTAGGCTGCATTTACAAATTCTTTATAATTAAAGTTATTGTCTAAAAGGACTTCTGTAGGTATATTGTTTTTAAAATCTGTTTGTTCTAAAAAGAAACTATTAAAAATGTCTCTATAATTTCCTCTATAACCTGCTTCATACTGAATACTCTCTCCAACTGGATGTACATAATCAATTTGTAGTAAAGCTCTATCTTCATTTTGGCTTTCGATAACTTCTTCAATTTCATCAGTAAAATCAGCTATAACATCAATCTCTGGTATAAAGTTTATTTTATCTTCTACTTCTGTCGAGTACTGTAAGTTTACAGATAATCTTTTTCCAGAATCATCAAAAGTATTCACATAATCTAAGGTGTACTGTATTCTTTCTTCATCTTCTGATTCGTCTTCTGTTCTTTTAGTAGCTTGTTTTATGTTTCCATTAGGTTCAAATCTATCAATAACATTTGTATTTACATCATCATCATTACCACCATTAAAAATTATATTACCAATAATACTAGAACTTTTTGTTAGGTAATATTCAGCACCAAAGCTTGTAAATATTGACCTTCCCAATCTATCAAAATTTCTTGTTTCTATAATTCTATCTATATTTTCTGATGTTGGATTAACATATTTTGTGTCGTAATAAGAGTTACCTGGGGTTTCATTATATCTAAACCCTGTGTTTGTAAAAAAGTTCCATTTTTCTGAACGCCAATTGGCATTAAATGCAGTACCAACTCTTTCTGGATATCCTAAATCTAATTGTAAAGAACCGTTAAAACCTTTAAGTTTATTTTTTCTAAGAATGATATTTAATATACCTGCAGTCCCTTCTGCATCAAACCTAGAGGAAGGTGAGGTAATAACTTCTACTTTTTCAATAGCTTCTGCAGGTATTTGTTTTAATGCATCTGCACCATTAATACCCACTAATGCACTTGGTCTACCATCAATTAAAATAGTTACGTTTTCATTTCCACGTAAACTTACGTTTCCCTCTACATCTACTTGTACAGAAGGTACGTTACCTAGAACATCACTAGCATTACCACCTCTAATTGAGAGGTCTTTACCAATATTAAATACTTTTTTATCTAATCTAATATCTACAGTAGTTTTTTCTGCAACCACAACAATTTCATCTAAAGAACTGGTGTCTTCAGATAATTTAATGGTTCCTAAATTTAAATCTTTGGTAATGGTTTGCTTTGGGAATTTTTTAGATTTAAAAGAAATAAATTCTATACTAATCTCGTAAGTACCTTTTGGAGCTTCTACATTAAATTTACCATCAATACCAGTAATACCACCGGATAATTTATTAGTAATAGAATTTTTTAAAACAATAGTAGCATACTCTAAGGGTTTATTTGAAGTAGCATCTATAACCTTACCATAAATTTTTATATTGTTTGAATCGTTTATTTGTTGAGAAAATGATTTGTTTGCTAGCAATAAGAAAAGTAGTAGTGTAAGATTTTTTATCAAAACTTTTTTTTAAATTTTTTATGACTACAAATTTCACCCATAGTTTAATTGCATTTAGTTAAACAAAAGTTAATAAATATTAAAAAAAATAATTCTAAATAATGTTTGTAATTTCTTCTGAAGGTCTGCCAATAACCGCTTTTTTATTATTTACAACAATAGGGCGTTCTATAAGCTTAGGGTATTTTAACATTGCTGTAATAATTTGCTTATCTGAAAGCTCTTTGCCTTTGTAACTTTCTTTCCAAATTTTTTCTGTTTTTCTAACTAAATCAATAGGAGAGATGTTTAACAAATTGATGATTTCATTTAATTCTTTTTCTGTAAGATTATGTTCTAAATATTTAATAATTTGAAATTCTTTACCAGAATTTTCTAAAATAGCTAAACCTTCTCTAGATTTTCTGCATCTCGGGTTGTGGTATATTTTTATCATTTTTAGTTTCAAAGTTTCTATTTTTGCTTACAGCTTACAGCTTACAGCTTACAGCTTACAGCTTACTCTTTCTTTTGCCCATTCAACATTAAATACGCTTTTAAGAATGCGTTTATATTTCCATCCATTACGGCATCCACATTACCTGTTTCTTGCCCAGTTCTTACATCTTTTACTAATTTATAAGGATGCATTACATAATTTCTAATTTGGCTTCCCCATTCGTTTTTCATTTTGTTAGCTTCTATATCATCTCTAGCAGCTTGTTGTTTTTGCAGTTCAATTTCATATAGTTGAGATTTTAACATCTGCATTGCAGTAGCTCTATTATCATGCTGAGAACGAGAATTGGAACAAGAAATTTGTATACCTGTTGGTTTGTGTGTTAATTGAACTTTTGTTTCTACTTTATTTACGTTTTGCCCTCCAGCACCACTAGAACGTGCAGTGGTAATTTCTATATCTGCTGGGTTTATTTCTATTTCAATAGAATCGTCTGCAACAGGATACACATACACAGAAGCAAAACTGGTATGACGTTTTGCATTGCTATCAAAAGGAGAAATACGCACCAATCGATGTACTCCATTTTCGCCTTTTAACCAACCAAAAGCATAATCGCCATCTACTTCAACTGTTACTGTTTTTATACCTGCAGTATCTCCTGCTTGATAATTAAGCGTTTTTAATTTAAAACCTTGTTTTTCTGACCACATTGTATACATTCTAAACAACATTACTGCCCAATCACAACTTTCTGTACCTCCTGCACCCGCTGTTATTTGTACAACTGCAGATAGTGAATCTCCTTCTTCAGAAAGCATGTTTTTAAACTCAATATCTTCTAAAAAAGTACTAAGTTTTTCAAATTGTGCTGTAATTTCTGTTTCTTCAACATCACCATCTTTATAAAAATCATATAAAACCTGTATGTCTTCATCCATAGTCACTAAGGTATTGTAATCTTCTACCCACTTTTTTTTGAAACGTAGTTCTTTCATTACAATTTCTGCGGTTTTTGGATCGTTCCAAAAACCTGGATTAGCCGTTTTTTCTTCTTCGTTAGCTATCTCAATTAATTTTTTATCAATCTCTAAATAAGATTTTAGTAACTCAATTCTTTTAGAAATATTTTTTAGTTGGTCTTGTGTAATCATAAGCATCACAAAAATAAACGATTTTTTATGATTTCTTCTTTTAAAACTAAGCCTTATTTTTATAGATTTATAAAAAATATTTTTACCATGAAAAAATTACTACTTTTTACAAGCTTATCTTTTAATGGCTTTGCTCAATTTTCATAGAAAAATCTGGAAAAAAATTATAAAAAGGAATTAGCAAGCTAGAAGGTTATTTTACATTTTATTATGATGAAAATAAGGACAAGTTATTTTTACAAGTAAAAAATTTTTGAAATTTTATTTAAAGAATATTTAAAAACTAACAAAGAAAAGCGAATGACAATAGACTTAATTTCAGACACAGTAACTAAACCATCACCAGAAATGTTAGAAGCTATGATGCAAGCAAAAGTGGGTGATGATGTGTTTAATATGGACCCAACAGTAAATGCTTTGCAAGAAAAAGTTGCAAATATGTTTGGTGTGGAAGCAGCTCTTTTTTTTCCATCTGGAACCATGGCAAATCAAACTGCTATAAAATTACATACGCAACCTGGAGATTTGGTTATTTGCGATAAATACGCACATATTTACAATTACGAAAGTGGCGGAGTTGCCTTTAATTCTGGCGTAACTTGTAAATTAATAGATGGTAATAGAGGCATGTTTACGGCTAATCAAATAGTAGATATTGCTACTGCAAAACCTCAAATTTACTTACCTTTTACAAAGTTGGTTTGTATAGAAAACACCACCAATAAAGGTGGTGGAGCTTGTTGGGACTTTACTGAAATTGAGAAGATTTATCAAATTGCAAAAGAAAATAACTTGGCTTTTCATTTAGATGGTGCACGTTTATTTAATGCTTTGGTGGCTAAAAACGAATCGCCCAAACAATATGGTGCCTTGTTTGATACTATTTCTATTTGTTTTTCTAAAGGATTAGGAGCACCTATTGGTTCTATGTTGTTGGGCTCTAAAGAGCATATAAATAAAGCTTTACGTTTAAGAAAGCTATTAGGTGGTGGTATGAGACAAGTTGGTTTTTTAGCAGCAGCAGCCAATTATGCTTTAGATAATAATATTTCTCGATTGGCAGAAGATCATAAAAAAGCCAAAGAAATTGCTACAGTTTTAGAAAGCTGTAGTTACATTTCAAAAATAGAATCTGTAGAAACCAATATTTTAATTTTTTATGTGGATGAAAAAATAGGAGCAGACAATTTTATTGATAAAATGGCAGACAAAAATATTCTATTAACACCTATGGGAGAAGGTAAAATTAGAATTGTAACCCATTTAAACTATACAGACGAAATGCATCAAGTATTATTAAAAGAACTACAAAATTTTTAGAAGTAAAAACCTATTATTATAAGAGAAAATAACTCTGTAAAACACTCTTAATTTTATCATATAAAACAACATTTCTAATGGCAAAGGCAAAAGGATGGTATTTTTTAATTGAAATATACTTTTAATTAGTACTGTTTAACTTAGCTAATTCTTTGTAATTTCTTTTTAGTTTTTTTAATAAAAATCCATAGAGTAGTTGATAAAACAACCACAAGACACCTAAAAATAAAAGAGTAGCAAGTAACGTTGCCCCAATTACCATAAAAACTTGAGTTGTATTTAAGTCTTTAGAATTTGTATTAATTGTTGCTACAGTTGCCACCAGCATTAGTATTGCTACATAAGTTAAATTAAAAATCACATAGTTTCTAACTGTTTTTCTAGTCTTTAAAATATTATTCATTAAATTTTTTGTAGAATCTACAATAGAAATTTTTCGGTAGTTTACGTAAAACTTTATCAAAAAGTAAAAAATAATAATGTATGCTAAAATGTTAGAATAGTATATAAAATTCTCTAATCCAATTTTTCGATACTCTTCCATAGCAGTTTTAATATCTACAAAAAAGTACAAAGAATTTAAGATTACAAATTCTAAAATACCAATAATAAAAATCCATTTTACTATTGATGATGATTTGGAATGTGCTAACTTATAAATTTCTATGGCAGATAATTTACTAGTTTCTTCTGGTTGATTGCTCCAGGCTTTTTTATAATTGTCTAATAAATCCATAACTATGGGTTTAAAATATTTTTTAATTTTTCTTTTGTTCTATTCATTTTCACTCTTGCATTTACACTAGAAATACCTAAAGTTTCAGATATTTCTTTATAAGGTTTATCTTCTAGGTATAAGAAAATAAGTGCTTTTTCAATATCATTTAATGTATGAATAGCTTTATAAAGTGCTTTTAATTGTTGTTCTTCTGTATCATCATAATCGGTTGCTTTAATTTTGTAAGCAAGATTGCTAATATCTTGCGTTTTTACTCTTCTAGTAGATTTTCTATACAAAGAGATAGCTGTGTTTAAAGCAACTCTATACATCCAAGTACTAAATTTAGAATCTCCCCTAAATTTTGGGTAATTTTTCCAAACCTGGATAGTTATTTCCTGAAATAAATCATTATGAGCACTTTTGTTTGAGGTATATATTCTACAAATTTTATGTGCTATGTTCTGATTTTTTTCAAAGTCCTCTAAAAATTTAGCTTCTAAATTTTTTTGCAATTTGATTTAGGTTGATTAATTGTTTTATATAAGTAGCAATATTATGCAAATTGTTACATTTTTATTAAAAAAAAAATTGTTGAAGTTATTTTTTTTACATTTGTTCAACTAAAATACATATAAATTGAACAATATTAAGCAGGATTTTACAATTAAAGACTTAGAGAATATCTCTGGTATCAAGGCTCATACTATACGTATATGGGAAAAAAGATATGGCTTATTAGAACCCCAAAGAACAAGTACAAACATTAGGTATTACTCTCACAGCAATTTACAAAAGTTGTTAAACATTGTTTTGTTGAATAAAAACAATCACAAAATTTCTAAAATTGCTAAAATGTCTGAAGAAGAAATTAAAATTCAGGCAAGAGAATTAGCTTTCTCTAAAGCCATTAATGATGAAGCTTTAAGTTCTTTTAAATTATCGATGTTACAGTTTGATAAAGTACTATTTAATAATACTTATGACAAGCTGTTGCATAAAAAAACCTTTAGAGAAATTTTTAAAGATGTTTTTATTCCTTTTTTAGAACACATTGGTTTTTTGTGGCAAACAGATACTTTATTGCCAGCACATGAGCATTTTATATCTAATTTAATTGCACAAAAAATTCATATTAATACTGAGAATTTACAATATAGTATAACTTATTCTAAAAAAACTTATGTTTTATTTTTACCAGAAAATGAGATTCATGAATTAGGTTTGTTATACCTAAATTACGAATTGGTCTTAAGAGGTAATCATACGATTTATTTAGGACAAAGCCTGCCCTTAGACAATTTAGACTATTTCTTTAAAAACGATAGAGAGTTGTGTTTTGTAACCTCTTTAACAGTGCAACCTTATGATGATAAAATAGATGATTATTTTAATCAGATTAATGATATTTTAAAAGACACAAATCATGAATTTATTGCTATTGGTAGAAAGACAGAGTTGGTAAAAAATAATAATTATAATTTTCAAATAAGTTTCTTTGATACTGTTACAGATGTGTTAAAAGAATTATAATATTCACTTTATAAAAAATAAATGTTTAATTTTATTTGTTAAACAATCAAACCTAAATGGATAAACAAATTTATATTATAGGCTCTGGCTTTTCTGCTTTGTCTGCCGCTTGTTACCTTGCAAAAGAAGGTTATAAAGTAACTGTATTAGAAAAAAACGATACGTTAGGTGGTAGAGCAAGACAATACAAAAAAGATGGTTTTACTTTTGATTTAGGACCTTCTTGGTATTGGATGCCAGATATTTTCGAACGTTTTTTTGCAGATTTTGGAAAAAAACCTTCAGATTATTATACATTAGATAAGTTAAATCCTGGTTACGAAGTGTTTTTTGGAGAAAAGGATTCTTTAAAAATTTCTGAAAACTTAGAAGACATTTACAAAACGTTCGAAGAAGTAGAAAAGGGGAGTAGTAAACATTTAAAAACATTTTTAGACTCAGCAAAATCTAATTACGAAACGGCCATTTTAGATTTGGTTTATAGACCAGGTATTTCTCCATTAGAATTGGTTACAACTACAACTATTGCTAGAGTTAGTCAATTTTTTTCTACCGTTAGAAAACAAGTACGAAAAAAAATTACCAATCAAAAATTAATACAAATATTAGAATTTCCTGTATTATTTTTAGGTGCAAAACCAAGCAATACACCAGCATTTTATAATTTTATGAATTATGCCGATTTTGGTTTAGGTACATGGCATCCAAGAGGAGGTATGTACAAAGTTATCGAAGCAATGGTTTCTTTAGCTACTTCTTTAGGGGTAGATTTTAGAGTAAAGGCCAACGTAGAAAAAATATTGGTAGATGATCATAAAAACGTATCTGGTTTATTGGTAAATGGAGAGGAAATTAAAGCTAATTTAGTGTTAAGTGGTGCAGATTATCATCATACAGAAACCTTATTAGATCAAAATTTAAGACAATATTCAGAAAATTATTGGAGCAAAAAAACCTTTGCCCCATCATCTTTATTGTTTTATGTTGGTTTTGATAAAAAAATAGAGAACGCTAGTCACCATACATTATTTTTCGATACAGATTTTGATGCTCACGCAGAAGAAATTTACGACAATCCAAAATGGCCAACAGCACCATTATTTTATGCAAACTTTACCTCTATGACAGATAAAACATCCGCTCCAGAAGGTAAAGAAGCTGGCTTTTTCTTAATCCCCTTAGCACCTGGTATAGAAGATACAGAAGAACTTAGAGAGCAGTATTTTCATAAAATTATGGACAGGTTTGAAAAATTAACCAATCAAAATGTTAAAAATAATGTTATCTTTAAAAAATCTTTTTGCGTAAAAGACTTTAAAGAAGAGTATAATTCTTATAAAGGAAATGCTTATGGAATGGCGAACACTTTACTGCAAACAGCATTTTTAAGACCAAAAATAAAAAGTAGTAAAGTAAATAATTTGTACTTTACAGGCCAGTTAACAGTTCCAGGTCCTGGTGTACCACCAGCATTAATTTCTGGTAAAATAGCATCTGAACTTATTACTAAAAATTAAGATCATTATGAAAGAATTATTTGACAATGTTTCTAACAGTTGCAGTAAATTAGTGACTAAAAAATATAGTACTTCTTTTTCTTTAGCTGTAAACATGCTATCCCCAAAAATAAGAACCGATATTTATAATATTTATGGTTTTGTACGTTTTGCGGATGAAATTGTAGATACTTTTCATGAGTATAATAAAGAAGAGCTCATGGCTCATTTTGAAAAAGATTATTACATCGCAAAAGCACAAGGCATTAGCTTAAATCCTATTTTAAATTCTTTTCAGCAAACAGTAAATACATATAATATACCAGATGAAATGGTGCAAGCTTTTTTACGAAGTATGAAAGCAGATTTGCACAAAACAGAATACCAAACAAAAGAAGAGTATGATGCCTACATCTATGGCTCTGCAGATGTGGTTGGTTTAATGTGCTTAAAAGTTTTTGTAAATGGAGATGATGCAATGTTTAACGAATTAAAAGATGCAGCGATGCGTTTAGGGTCAGCATTTCAAAAAGTAAACTTTTTAAGAGATTTAAAAGACGATTTTGAGTTGTTAAACAGGTCTTATTTTCCAACTATTGATTTAGGCAAACTAGATCCAGCCTCTAAACAGCAAATAATAGACGAGATTGAAGAAGATTTTAATTATGCCTTTACAAATGGTGTTTTAAAATTACCAGTAGAAGCCAAATTTGGTGTTTATATGGCTTATAGATATTACAGAAGATTATTAAAAAAATTAAACAGTGTACCTTCAGAAAAAATTATGGATACTAGAATTCGAATTTCAGATCCAATGAAAATAAATTTGTTGGCAAGAAGTTATGTAAAATATAAATTAAATTTAATTTAAAATGTTATATGCATTTACTACAATTGGTGTATTTTTAACAATGGAAGGTATTACTTGGCTTACCCATAAATACGTTATGCACGGGTTTGGTTGGTTTTTGCATGCAGATCATCATGAGCCTGGGTATCCTCATGTTTTCGAAAAAAACGACGCATTTTTTGTAGTTTTTGCAGTACCAAGTATAGCACTTTTCTTTTTAGGAAGTTACACACCACAAACCTACTTGTTTTTTATAGGTTTAGGTATTTTATGTTATGGACTCGCTTATTTTTTAGTGCACGATGTTTTAATTCATAGAAGATTTAGTTGGTTTAAAAATACCAATAACAGATACCTAAAAGCATTAAGAAAAGCGCATAAAGTTCATCATAAAAATATGGGTAAAGAAGACAGTCAATGTTTTGGTATGTTGTTTGTTCCATTAAAATATTTTAGAGAACAAAAATTAATTTAATCTTTTTGAGCGTTTTAACGGGCTTTTCACTATATCTTTTTGCTGAAAAAGCAAAAAGGATGTCGTTTCAATCCCTAACGCAAACAGTTTGTCAACTTTTTAAGACTTTAAAGCTTACACGTTTCAAAAAAAATAAATCCTTCAAATTATATAAAATTGAAGGATTTTTTATGTAGCTTCATATACTTATTTCTATAATTTAGGATATTTCTCAGCAATTTTATCCAACCCTAAATTATGAATACTCCCTAGATGTGTATGTTCTTTTCCTAAATCTGGTGTGTATGTTCCTTCCTGAACTTGCCCTCCAATCTTTTGATAAGCTTCTCTAAAAGACATGCCTTCAACCACTAAATTATTAATAGAATCTACTGTAAATAAATATTGGTATTTTTCATCATTCAAATCGATATCTTTTACAATTACCTGCTGAATGGCATAATTAAAAATGTCTAAAATGTCTTTTACATCTTCAAAAGCATTGATAATATTCTCTTTTAATAACTGAAAATCTCTATGGTAGCCTGTTGGTAAATTATTGGTAATCAGTAACATCTCTGAATGTAATGCCTGAATTTTATTACACTTCCCACGAATCAATTCAAAAACATCTGGATTTTTTTTATGCGGCATAATGCTACTTCCTGTAGTTAATTCATCAGGAAACGTAATAAAGCCAAAATTCTGACTCATATACAAGCAAACATCCATTGAAAAACGAGCCATTGTGTTACACAATCCACCTAGAGCAGATGCTATAGAACGTTCGCTTTTTCCTCTACTTAATTGAGCAGCAACTACGTTGTACTTTAAGGTTGCAAATTCTAATTTTTTGGTAGTTAACTCTCTATCAATAGGGAAGGAGCTACCATACCCTGCTGCAGAACCTAAAGGGTTTTGATCTACTACTTTTGCAACTGCATTTAACATATAAACATCGTCTATTAACAACTCTGCATAGGCAGAAAACCACAGACCAAAAGACGATGGCATTGCTACTTGTAGATGCGTGTAACCAGGCAATACACTTTTTTTATGGGTTTCTGCTAGGTTTAAAAGCGTATCAAAAAGTGTTTTTGTTTTATTATTAATAATTGCCAAGTTTTCTTTGTAATACAATTGTAAGGCCACTAAAACTTGATCATTTCTAGAACGAGCAGTATGTATTTTCTTACCAACTTCGCCTAATTTATTGGTTAGTTCCCACTCAATTTTAGAATGTACATCTTCAAAAGACGGTTCAATTACGAAAGTTCCGTTTTCGATATCTGATGCTAATTCTTGTAAACCCTTTTTTAAGTCAGTCAACTCATCAGCAGAAATAATACCAATAGATTCTAACATAATTGCATGCGCTAAAGAAGCTTGTACATCATATTTAGCAATGTGAATGTCTATTTCTCTATCATTACCCACTGTAAAGTTTTCTATTTGTTTGTCTATGGTAAATCCTTTATCCCAAAGTTTCATATAAAAAATGTTTAATCGTTTATTTGTTTAATCGTGTAATTGTCCTTGTTTAATCTTGTAATTGTTGAATTGTATTTCGTTTTGACTTTTAAACTGTTAAACGATTACACTTTTAAACAATTTTCCAACAATTCCACATAAATCTTTATTCCTTCTTCAATTTCAGCCAAATATATAAATTCATTGGCAGAATGCGAACGAGTACTATCTCCAGGGCCTAATTTTAAAGATTGGCAAGTTAACACAGATTGGTCTGATAATGTTGGAGAACCATAGGTTTCTCTTCCTATAGCAATACCTGCTTTTACCAAATCGTGATCTAAAGAAATAGAAGAGGAGTTTAGGCGTAAACTTCTAGGTATAATTTTAGTACAAGGTGCTTGTGCTTGTAAAATATCTGTAATTTCTTGATTTGAATAAGCATCATTTACACGAACATCTATCACCAAATCTACATGACCAGGAACTACATTGTGTTGTGAACCTGCGTTTATTTGAGTAACTGTCATTTTTACATCACCTAAAGCATTAGATGATTTGTCAAATTTAAAGTCTTTAAACCATTGTAAAACTTCAATGGTGTTATAAATTGCATTGTTATCATTTGGGTGTGCAGCATGACTTGGAGTTCCATCAACTTCTGCATCAAAAACGACTAAACCTTTTTCTGCAACTGCTAAATTCATCAAAGTAGGTTCGCCAACTATGGCAACATCTATATGTGGTATGATTGGTAACATACTATTCAATCCATTATTTCCACTATTTTCTTCTTCTGCAGAAGCCACAATAACCAAGTTGTATTTTAGATTTTCTACTGCATAAAACTTTGTGAAAGTTGCTATTAAAGACACCAAACAACCACCTGCATCATTAGATCCTAAGCCGTATAATTTGCCATCTTCTACAAAGGCTTTAAAAGGATCATTTGTGTATTTAGAATTTGGTTTTACAGTATCATGATGTGAGTTTAGTAACAATGTAGGTTTGGTTTCATCAAAATATTTATTGGTTGCCCAAACATTGTTTTTAGTTCTTTTAAACGGAATTTCATACGCTTTAAACCAGTTTTCTATTAAAACGGCTGTTTTATCCTCTTCAGTAGAAAAAGATTGTGTTTCTATTAAACTTTTTAAAAGTGCTATTGCTTTTTCTGTGAGTTGTTTTAGTTCCATTTTATAAAGTGATGGTTGTAAAGTTTGTATTTTCTTTTGTAAACATAGCTGTATTGCCAATATGTACTTTTTGTACACCATTATGTAGGGCATCAAAACAATTGTCTATTTTAGGAATCATACCGTCTGTAATGATGTTTTTTGCTAAAAGGTTTTGGTATTTTTCTGAATTTATTTGCTGAATTACAGAGGTTTTATCATTAAAATCTTCTAACACACCATTCAGTTCAAAACAATAGTAAATAGATGTATTGTAAATTTTACTCATAGCAACAGCAATGGTGCTTGCAACGGTATCTGCATTGGTATTTAATAATTGCCCGTTTCCATCATGGGTAATAGCGCAAAAAACAGGTGTAAAATCTGCTTTGATTAATTTATCAATAGAATGATTTGCTACTTTTTTTACATCACCCACAAAACCAAAATCAACTTCTTTTACAGGTCTTTTATTTGACTTTATACTGTTGATGTCTGCACCAGTTAAACCTATTGCATTGGTTTGTAATGCTTGTAGTTTTGCTACCACGTTTTTGTTGACTAAACCACCATACACCATGGTAATTACTTCTAAAGTTTTAGCATCTGTAATACGTCTGCCATTTACCATTTTAGATTCAATGCCTAATTTTGAAGCGATAAAAGTAGCTTTTTTACCACCTCCATGAACTAAAATTTTGTTTCCTTTTAATTTAGAAAAAAGTTTTAAGAAATTGTTTAAAGAAGTTTCATCTTCAATAATATTTCCTCCTATTTTTATGATTGATAGCTTTTCCATAAGTGCTGAACTTGTTTCAGTGTCTTTTTGTTTTTATGTTAGATTCTGAATCAAGTTCAGAATTGCGAAGATTTTACAAATCCTCTAATATTTTTTTAAGAACCAATTGTGCAGCAAAAGTTCTATTATTTGCTTGTTCTATGACCAAAGAATTTTCACTATCTAAAACAGCATCTTCTACCACAACATTTCTTCTTACTGGCAAACAATGCATAAACTTAGCATTTCCTATTTTTTTTTTAGTGATTGTCCAATTATCATCAACCTCTAAAATTTTACCATAATCTTCATAAGAACTCCAGTTTTTAGTGTATACAAAATCAGCATCTTTAAGCGCTGCTGACTGATTGTGATAAATAGGGGTGTCTTTTGTTATTTCTGGATTTAAATTATATCCTTCTGGATTTGCAATCACAAATTCTACATCCATTTTTTGCATTGCTTGTACAAAACTATTACCCACTGCATGTGGTAACGATTTGATATGCGGAGCCCAACTTAAAACCACTTTTTGTTTTTTTCTATTAGAATTTTCAGCAATAGTAATCGCATCTGTTAAGCCTTGTAAAGGATGACCCGTTGCACTTTCCATACTTACAATTGGCACAGAAGCAAATTTTACAAAAGAATTTAAAACTTGTTCAGACTCGTCTTTTTCTTTGTCTGTTAAGCTTGGAAAAGCTCTTACAGCGATTACATCACAATATTGAGAAACTACTGCTGCAGCTTCTTTTATATGTTCTGCAGTATTACCGTTCATTACAGTTCCATCACCAAATTCAATTCCCCAAGCATCACCAGAAACATTCATAACTATTGGATCCATGCCTAAATTTAATGCGGCTTTTTGTGTACTTAAACGTGTACGTAAACTCGAGTTGAAAAATAATAAACCTAATGTTTTGTTTTGGCCTAATTCTTTATTTTTTAGAGGGTTTTCTTTTATTTTTCTAGCCTCTTCAATCCAAGAGTTGATGTTTTCTATGTCGTTTATGGATGTGTAATTCATCATTTTTTATTGTTTAATCGTTTAATCGTTTAATTGTTTAAAAGTTCTAAGGCGATTAAACAATTACACATTTAAACAGTTACATTTTTTTACTTAATTTTTGTAAACGGTACTTTATTTTCACATGCATTTGTAATAAAGTTGTCTTCTAAACCATTTACAATCCAAGTTTCTATGTTTGCTTTTTTTGCCAATGCCACTGCTGCTATTTTAGACTGCATACCACCACTACCATGAGACGATTTTGAATTGACAACTTCATTATTTAAATTTTCGAAATTTGTAACTTCTTTAATGGTAATTAGTGTATTGTTTTTAATGGATTCTTTTGTGTAAATTCCATTTGTATTTGTGGCAATGATTAATAAATCTACTTCTAACAAAGTAGCTGTTAATGCGGCTAATTTATCGTTATCACCAAATTTAATTTCATCAGTGGCAACAGTATCATTCTCATTGATAATTGGAATGTAATTGTTGTTCACTAAAACATTAATGGTGTTTATAATATTTGTTTTACTTTCCTTTTTTTTAAAATCTGAATAGGAGAGTAGACATTGCGAACTTAACAAACCGTATTCTCTAAAAATCTCTTGATATATTCTGATTAAATGAGGCTGACCAATTGATGCTAAAGCTTGTTTTACAAAAACTTCCTCTTGTTTACTTTCTAATTTTACAAACTGTTTTGCTACGGCAATTGCACCTGAACTCACAATAATAAATTCGCAAGAGTCTTTTAATTTTGCAATTTGATTTGCAATATCTTCAATTTTACCCCGAGAAATATTATTGGTTTCTTTGGTAAGTGTATTAGACCCTATTTTTAGTAAAATTCTTTTCTTTTTTTGCATTTAAATTCAATTATGAATTAAAATATTTTAATGTGAAACCTCTAATTTCTACCTAATTTGTCCAGTTCCATGAACATACCATTTATTGGTAACCAAATGTTGCAGACCAATTGGTCCTCGTTGATGTAATTTGTCTGTACTGATGGCTAATTCGCCACCCAAACCTAATTGACCACCATCTGTAAAACGAGTGGAAGCGTTGTGATATACAGCTGCAGTATCTACATTTTCCATAAATATTTTAGCCACTTCATTATTTTTTGTAATTATTGCTGAGGAATGGCCCCCAGAAAACTTGTTAATCTTTTGAATTGCGGCTGAGTTTGATGAAATTGTACCTACCACAATTTTATAATCTAAAAATTCTTGAGACCATACATCCTCTGAATGAATTTTTTCTAGTTGATGAGATTTTGAGGTGTTATCATCACCTAAAACTTGAATATTATATTCTTTTAAGGTTTTGATTAATTTTGTAACAAACTCTTTTTTGTTTGGTAGATTTTCATCAACTAAAACTTTATCAACAGCATTACAGGCAGAAATTTTAGATTTTCCATTAATAATGATATCTATTGCAGTTTTAGTATCTGCTTCTTCATGCACATATACAAAATTATTACCTCTACCACTTATAATTACTGGGCAAGTTGCGTGTTGTTTTACAAATGCAATCAATCTTTCTCCACCTCTTGGTACAATTAAATCTATTCTTTGAGATGGTTTTTCTAAAAAAGCTTGCGTTTCTGTTCTGTTAAATTGTAAATAGGTTACCCAATCTGTAGTTGCATTGTGCTTTTGTAGGGCTATATGCCATAAATCGACAATTTTTAAGTTAGATTGTAAGGATTCTTTACCACCTTTTAGTAGAATTTTATTTCCAGATTTAAAAGCAATGCCAGCAGCTTCTACTGTAACATCTGGTCTAGATTCATAAATAATTAAAACGGTACCAAAAGAGGCAGTTTTATTGTACACTTGCATCCCATTATCGTGCTTAAAACTAAAACGTTCTACACCAACAGGATCTTCTTGCGAAGCCAAATGTTTTGCAGCGGCAATCATTTCATCAACTTTGGCATTTGTAACCTTTAAACGATCAAACATCGAAATATCATCACCATTGTAAGCCTCTAAATCTTTTTGGTTGATGCTAATCAATTCAGCTCTATTAGCCTCCAAAAGTTCTGCCATGCTAAGCAAAACATTATTTCTTGTTTCTATGGATAATAATGTGTTCATTTTTAATAAATATTCTAATTTATTTTGGTGTTAATTGCATTTTTTTTTAATGTAAAACATCAATTAAAGCTTCAAAAAACTCATCTATATGATGTTTTTTGATATTTAATGGAGGTAAAATTCTTAATAGTTTTTTATTAGAAGAACCACCTGTAAAAATATGATGATCGTAAATTAATTTTTTACGTAAATCACCCACTTCAAAATCAAATTCTAAGCCTAACATTAAGCCTCTACCTTTAATTTTTTTTATTTGCGAAATTGTCTGGGCAATTTTCATAAAATAATCAGACATTTGATTTACGTTGTCTATCAGTTTTTCTTTTTCAATAACTTTTAATACAGCCAAACCCGCTGCACAAGCTAAATGATTTCCACCAAAGGTGGTACCTAACATTCCGAATTTTGCTTTAATGTTTGGGTGAATTAAAATACCGCCAATAGGAAAACCATTTCCCATTCCTTTTGCAATAGAAATGATGTCTGGAGTTACATTATAGTGTTGATAGGCAAAGAATTTTCCAGATCGGCCATAGCCAGATTGCACTTCATCTGAGATAAACAGCGTATTGTTTGCCTTGCAAAGTATATCAACTTGTTCAAAAAAATTAGCATTTGCTTGATCTAAACCACCAACACCCTGTATAAACTCTACAATTACTGCACAAACATCACCTTTTTCGAGTTCTTCTTTTACAGTATCGATGTCATTTAAATCTAAAATAGTAACTTTTTGTTGTGCGTTAATTGGGGCAATAATATTTTTATTATCTGTTGCAGCAACTGCAGCAGAGGTACGCCCATGGAAACCATTTTTAAAAGCAATAATTCTTGATTTTTGAGTTTTAAAAGAGGCTAATTTTAAAGCATTTTCATTGGCTTCTGCACCAGAATTACATAAAAACAATTCGTAATCTTTACAGCCAGAAAGCTTTTCTAACCTATCTGCTAGTTCTACTTGCAGTGGATTTTGAACTGCATTAGAGTAGAAACCTAATTTAGAAACTTGGTTTTTAATTGCTTTCACATATTTAGGATGTGCATGACCAATAGAAATTACTGCGTGGCCACCATATAAATCTAAATATTCTACTTTCTTGTCATCATAAACATAGGCTCCTTTTGCTTTTACAGGAGTTACGTCATACAAAGGGTAAACGTTAAATAATGGCATGATTTTTATTTTTTAATTTGATTAATTTTTTCAAAAGATTTGTTAATTCCTTTTATTAAAGATGAGCTTAAACCTTGATGTTCCATCTCGTTTAAACCCTCAATGGTACAACCACCAGGCGTGGTAACCCTATCTATTTCTGCTTCTGGGTGTTTGCCAGATTCTTTTAATAAACTTGCGGCTCCGAAACAGGTTTGCATGGCTAATTCGTGTGCTTCTTGAGCTTCAAAACCCAATTGTATAGCCCCTTGAGTTGTAGCTCTAATTAATCGCATCCAAAATGCAATACCGCTTGCACAAATTACTGTAGCAGCTTGCAGTTGCTCTTCTGGAATTTCCATAGAGTTTCCTAAACTATTAAAAATGGTTTTTGCAATAGCTACTTTTTGTTTTCCATTTTCATTTGCAGCAATACACGTCATAGACTGGCCTACAGCAGCAGCTGTGTTTGGCATGGCACGAATTATATAATGTTTTGCACCAATAATATTTTCTATTTTAGCAATAGAAAAACCGGTAATTACAGAGATGATTAATTGCTCTTTGTTTATAGCATGTTTTAATTTTTCTAATATTTTACCTAAATGCCTTGGTTGTACAGCAAAAATTATAACATCTGCATTTTTAACAGCTTTTTCATTATCTGAAGTTAGTGTTGTTTTTTTATACTTATTAAATTCTTTTATAGAATCTAAATTTCTTTTAGTTACACAAATTGCGCTAACTGCTTTATTTTTTAATAAACCTTTTGCAATAGATTGCCCTAAACTTCCTGCTCCAATAATTGCTACTTTCATCTTTTTAGTTTCAAAGTTTCAAAGTTTGAATGTTTCAAAAGTTAAAACTGTTAATAATTAGATACTGAAACAAGTTCAGTATTTTAAGCCTTTGCAAGGCTTAAAAATAATTTGCTTTTAAATTTAATCCTAAATTTTCTTCAAAGCCATACATTAAATTCATATTTTGAATTGCTTGACCTGAAGCTCCTTTTAGTAAATTATCTATGGTGCTAGTAATTAATAATTTATTTTCAAATTTCATTAAATGTATTAAACACTTGTTGGTATTTACCACTTGTTTCATATGAATTTCTTTATCAGAAACAAACGTAAAAGCTGCTTCTTTATAAAAATCTGTATAAATTTTTATGGCATCTTCTATGGATCCCTCAAATTTTGTATAGGTTGTTGCAAAAATTCCTCTTGAGAAATTTCCTCTATTTGGCATAAAGTTAATTTCTGAATTAAAATCTGATTGTAATTGATGTACAGTTTGATTAATTTCTCCTAAATGCTGATGGGTAAAAGCTTTGTAATGAGAAAAATTATTATCTCTCCAGGTAAAATGAGTGGTTTTTGATAATGATGTTCCTGCTCCAGTAGCACCAGTTACAGCATTAATATGAATATCTTTTTTTAACAATCCATTTGCAGCCAAAGGTAAAATGGCCAATTGTAATGCAGTTGCAAAACAACCAGGATTTGCTATATATTTAGCGTTTTTTATGGCTTCTTTTTGCAATTCAGGTAAACCATATACAAATTCTTTTCCTTCAAAAATTTTGTCTGCTATTAGTCTAAAATCGTTACTTAAATCAATGATTTTTGTGTTTTCTGAAAACGAGTTATTTGCTAAAAAAGCAGTAGAGTTTCCATGCCCTAAACATAAAAATAAAACATCTATATTTTTATTGATTTCTGATGTGAAATTAATTTCTGAATTACCAATTAAATCTTGATGTACTTGATGTAATTTATTACCTGCATTAGATGTACTATACACAAAGTTGATATTGGTTTTTGGGTGATTTAATAACAATCTTATCAGCTCACCAGCAGTATAACCTGCACCACCTATAATACCTATTTCTAATTTTTTCATTCTTAAAAAATTGTTTAAAAGTTTAATTGTTTAATCGTGTAAAAGTCTCTTTAAAATATTCATTTATATAGTTCAACAATTAAACAATTACACGATTCAATATTACTTATTTACTTGCTGATAAATTTTATTCTGATTCCCTAAAATCTTAATAAAGCCTTTAGCATCATCTGCTGTCCAAGCTTTATTTTCTTCACCATAAGTGCTAAATTTACTCGACATTAAATCGTGGTTAGATACAATTCCATCCAAATAAAAATGATAGGGTTTCAACGTAACTACTACATTACCAGAAACCATTTTTTGAGAACTTTGTAAAAAAGCTTCAGTATCTCTCATTACAGGATCTAAATACTGACCTTCGTGCAAATGCATTCCGTAAAAACTAGACAAATATTCTTTGTGTTGTAATTGCCATTTTGTAAGTGTATGTTTTTCTAATAAGTGATGCGCTTTTACAGTGATTAAAGCAGCAGCAGCCTCAAAACCAACTCTACCTTTTGTGCCCACAATGGTATCACCTACATGAATATCTCTACCAATAGCATACTTAGAGGCAATATTGTTTAGAATTTCTATATTGATTTCAGGTTTGTTTTCTTGACCATTTAAAGCTACAAATTCTCCGTTTTTAAAAGTTAGGGTTACTTTTTCTTCACCTTCTTTTTCTAATTGAGAAGGGTATGCTTCATTGGGTAAAGGTTTTTCTGATTTTAAAGTTTCTACACCACCAACACTCGTACCCCAAAGACCTTTGTTTACAGAATATTTAGATTTTTCCCAAGGCATATCAATTCCTTCAGATTTTAAGTAATCTATTTCTTCTTGTCTTGTTAATTTTTGATCTCTAATTGGTGTAATAATTTTAATATTTGGCGCTAAAGTTTGAAAAATCATGTCAAATCTTACTTGATCGTTTCCTGCCCCAGTAGAGCCATGTGCAATGTATTCTGCATCAATACTTTTAGCGTATTCTATGATTTCAATAGCTTGAATAATTCTTTCTGCACTTACAGATAATGGATAGGTAGCGTTTTTTAAGACATTACCAAAAATTAAATACTTAACTACTTTGTTGTAGAAAGTTGATATCGCATCAATATTTTTATAGGTTGAAACGCCCATTTTATATGCATTACTTTCAATTTTAGAAATTTCTTCTTTTGTAAAACCTCCTGTATTTACACTAACTGCATGTACGTCATATTCTTTTGATAAACTTACTGCACAGTAAGAAGTATCTAAACCACCACTGTAGGCTATTACTAATTTTTTCATTTTTTACCTTTTTTTAGAAACAAATTTTGTTTCATTTTTTTTAATCTTTTAAATACGTTTTCTTTAACTTCTTTAGAAGCTTCTTTATTATTGTTTTTAGGATCAAACAACATTCCTGTACATAAGCACATTTTTCTATCTGTTCTTGATAAAATATCAAAGTTTCTACAGGTTTGGCAACCATCCCAAAAGCTTTGGTCGTCTGTAAGTTCAGAAAATGTTACCGGTTTGTAACCTAAATCGTTATTTAGTTTCATTACAGCTAAACCCGTTGTAATACTAAACACTTTAGAATTTGGGAACTTGTTTCTAGAGTGCTCAAAAACTACTTTTTTAATTTTTTTAGCCAACCCTAAGTTTCTATAATCTGGATGAACAATTAGGCCAGAATTGGCAACAAATTTTCCATGACCCCATTTTTCTATATAACAAAATCCAGCAAATTTATTACCATCTAAGGCAATAACAGCATTACCATTTTCCATTTTAGTGGCAATATATTCTGGTTTTCGTTTTGCAATACCAGTACCTCTAACCTGTGCAGCGTCTTCTATAGTTTTACAGATGATTTCTGCATATACGATATGAGATTTATCAGCAATTACAATTTTCATTGTATTGTTATTTTTAAGTGTATTTATAATTTTACTGTTTTTTTGAGAAGAGGAATTGGACGCACCTAATTCCATAATTTATTGAACACCCAAAGGGCGAATTATAAAAAAACGGCGTACAAAGCGTTTGTTATTACTAGTTGTAATATTTAAATTTTGTTTGCTCGTAAAGTTTGTTGTATTATACATGATAAAAAAATAAAAAATATAGATTCCCTTTTGTGCTCTGTTTTTAGTATTAGCGCAGTAGACTGCGAAAGCGCAATCTGGGTACTATCGTATTTGTTTTATTTTTTGAAGTAATCATGATGTAAAAGTAAATTATTTTTTAATTTAAAAGATAAAAAATAATGTTTTTTAAAAATTTTTATCAAATTGATAAAAAAACAACCTCTTAATTGATTAATATTTATCAAACGCTTTTAAAATTGTGGTCAGTTTGAAAAAGATGTTAAGTTTTTATTTGTTAAAAGTCTATAATAGATACTTTAATTTAGAATTTTTTACAATTCGGTATGAAAAAAATACAGTTGGGTAATGTTTTATTAAAAAAAAACTATTTGAATTGCATCTTTGAACCATTAAATAACATTTAAAAATATATATTATGAAGTTTTTAGCATCATTTTTAATCTTAGTCATATTAGCTATAACAAACAGTATGACAGCGCAAAACAAAAGTACAGACACAAAAGAAATTACAGTAACTGTTTTAAATGCAACTTCAGATGCTGGTAAAATAGGATTTGCTTTATACACAAAAGACAATTTTATGAGAAAACCATTACTAAGTAAAGAAGGTAAAATTAAAGATGGAAAAAGTACGGTTATTTTTGAAAATATTCCTGCTGGCGAATATGCCATAATTTGCTATCATGATAAAAATAATAATAATAAAATGGACTTTTCTTCAAATAGAATGCCGTTAGAAGATTACGGAACTTCTAACAATGTAATGGCTTTTGCACCACCAACTTTTGAAAACGCAAAATTTTTATTAAAAAATAAAAATCTACATTTAGATATTAATTTTTAGTAAATTTCGCTATCCATTTATCAACAATAAATAATAAACAAATCTATGACTAGCCAAGAGGTATATACCATAAAAAGTGTAAAAAATGCAGCTATTTTATGTTTAAAACTAACTATTATTTTTGGTCTATTATTTAGTGTGATTTTTTGGCAAACAACAATAGAAGGTATTGCTTGGTCGTTTATAATTTCTGGAATGTATTCTTTTGGAATTGGTTTTGGTAATGGTTTTATAAACGTTTATTTGTCTACTAAATGGGATTGGATCAAACACACTAATCAAAGAGTTTGGGCAGGTATTATTGCCTCAGTTCTATATACAGTGCCTATTGTTTTAATGATTAATTATGTTGTTTTTGTTGTTATTAACAATAACAATTCAGACACCTTTTTTAAAGGTAATTTCTTTTGGGCGCATTTGTTTTATATTGTTCTTTCTTTAGCAGTTTCTACTTTTTTACATGCCAAAGGTTTTATGCAAAACTGGAAAGTTGCTATGACCAAAGAAAACACCAAACAAGAAATTGTAGCAAAAACAGAAACAGCTAAATTTGAATCTTTAAAAAACCAGTTAGACCCACATTTTTTATTTAATAGTTTAAATGTATTAACGAGTTTAATTGGCGAAAACCCAAATCAGGCGGAAAGGTTTACCACAAAACTTTCTAAAGTTTATAGATATGTTTTAGAGCAAAGAAACAAAGATCTAGTACCTATTGAAGAGGAATTAAAGTTTGCAAAAACGTATATGGAATTGTTAGGAATGCGTTTTGAAGATGCTGTAAAATTTAACATTCCAGATATCATTAGTACTAATGAGCTTAAAATTGTGCCTTTGTCTTTACAACTTTTATTAGAAAATGCGGTAAAACACAATGTGGTTTCTACCTCTAAACCACTTACCATTAACATTTATGAAGAAGATAATTATTTAATTATAGAAAATAATATCAACCCAAAAGAAGCTTTAGGTAAAAGTACCAAAATTGGATTACAAAATATTGCAGATAGGTATGGGTTAATTACTCAAAGAGGAGTAAAAATAGAAAATAACAACAAAAAATTTAAGGTGAGTTTACCTCTCTTAATCAAAATGAACAATATTATGTATTCAGACAATTTAGAAAATAGTAAGTATGTAAAAGCAGTAGAAAGAGTAGAAAAACTAAAAGAATTTTATCAGAATTTAGTCTCTTTTTGCTTAGTAATTCCCTTTTTAATCTTTATCAATTTAAAGTTTTTTCCAAGTTTTCACTGGTTTTGGTTTCCAATTTTTGGATGGGGAATTGGTTTAACCTTTCATTTTTTAGAAGTAAATAATTATAATATTTTCTTAGGAAGAAATTGGGAGGACAGAAAAATTAAAGAAATGATGGAGCAAGAAAATAAGAATAATCAATAAAAAAATATGATAATGGAAAAAGAATTTACACAAGAGCAAAAATATATTTTGGCTCGTAAAAGAGTAGAAAAAATTAGCAAGTTTTATAAACATTTATTAGTATACGTAATTATAAACACCTTTTTAAGTGCCATTTTTATTGCAGGTGATGTAAATGATGGAGACACTTTTATAGAAGCTTTTACCGATTATCATAATTATAAAATTTGGATGTTTTGGGGAATAGGAATCTTTTTACAAGTACTAAATACTTTTGGAATCAACTTTATTTTTAATAAAAAATGGGAACAACAAAAAATTAAAAAATACATGAATGAACAAAATAACATCAAATAAAATGCAACAAGATTACACACAACAAAAACGTTATATAAGAGCCCAAAAAAGAGTGAAAGAGATTAAAGGGTTTTACACACACTTTGCTGTTTACTGTTTGGTAACTCCTCTGATTATTTTTGTAAACCTAACATTTGTTCCCCAATTTCATTGGTTTTGGTTTTCTGTTTTTGGTTGGGGTTTGGGTATTTTTTTTCATTGGCTAGCTGTTTTCGGTTTTCATTTAATTGGTTTTGGTAAAAATTGGGAACAGAAAAAAATTAAGGAATTTATGAATGAGAATAACAAATAATTATGGAACAGAATTTTATAAACGAACAAAATTACATACGTGCAAAAAAACGTGTAAAAGATATTAAAGGCTTTTATATTCACTTAATTGTATATGTACTTGTAAACCTATTTATAAGCGGAATAATAATTTTTGGATTAACACAAAGTGGCGATACTTTTGGCGAAGCACTTACCAATTTCGGAACATATTCAACAGCATTTTTTTGGGGAATAGGAATGTTTTTTCACTGGTTAGGCGTTTTTGGCTTTAAATCTTTAGGGTTCGGAAAAGACTGGGAAGAAAGAAAAATTAAAGAATTGATGGAAAAAGATGATGAGCAATAAAGAGTAAGCTAAGAAATTATCAAGAATTAAGGGACAAGTATGAAGTTTGAAGATAAGAGAATTTTCTTTTAATATTTTGTGTTTTTTTGATTTGATTAATAACTAATATTTAAATAAATGAATGTATTAATTATAGAAGACGAAAAACCAGCAGCTAGAAGGCTAAATAGAATGTTGGCAACTCTAGATATAGAAGTACAACAAATGTTACATTCTGTAGAAGAATCTTTAAACTGGTTGCAAAATAATGCACATCCAAATTTAATATTTTTAGATATCCAGTTGTCAGATGGTTTGTCTTTCGAAATTTTTGAAGAAATAGATGTAAAATCTGCTATTATTTTTACAACTGCTTATGATGAATATGCCTTAAAAGCTTTTAAATTAAATAGTATAGATTATCTGCTAAAACCCTTAGATGAAGATGAATTAAAAATGGCCGTAAATAAATTTAAAACCAATCAACCCCAACATACAGGAATACAAGTAAATTTAGATGATATTAAAAAATTACTAATAAATCCTGTAGATAGAAAGTTTAAAAAACGAATTTCTATAAAGATTGGGCAGCATATCAAAATTATAAATATTGATGAAATTGAATGCTTTTACAGCGAAAATAAAGCAACTTATATACATACTTCAGAAAATAGAAACTATCTATTAGACAACTCTTTAGAGCATTGGCAAGAGCAGTTAGATTCTGAGAATTTTTTTAGAGTCAACAGAACGTATATTGTACATATTAATGCAATAAAAGATATTATTGCGTATTCAAATTCTCGGTTAAAATTGATTTTACACACTTATAATAACCAAGAAATTATAGTAAGTAGAGAGCGTGTAAAAGATTTTAAAAATTGGATTGACTAAACTTTCAATTTTAGTTTTAAAATTCTAGATGCTATTTATTTGGGGGATTTAATAATTTGAAATAAGATTAAAAACAGTACATTCATAAATGATTCAACTTGATTACTTTGGTTATATTTGATCTTATTCTTATAAAAAAAAATATTATTTTGAAAACTAGTTTAATCATTGTTAAATATTACCCCGTCTTTGCCATTTTTGGTTTTTTATCAATGGCTATTTTTAGGATACCATTATTTTTTAATAAAAAGCTACAATTTTATAAATTAATGGGTACAGGTAAAAATGGAACATTTGATAAAATTCCAGATTTATCTCAATGGGCTATTTTAGTAACTTATGAAGGTGATTTAAATTTAAACACTCAATTTGGGAGCTTTATTTTAAAATGGTTTGATTTGTTTTGTAAAAAACAAACTATCTATATATTAAAACCAATTGAAGGTCATGGTTTATGGGATCAAAAAAAGGTCTTTGGTAATTTGCCAGCAACTTCTAACTATGAAGGAGAAATAGCTGTGCTAACTAGAGCAACAATTCGCTTAAATAAATTACGTTATTTTTGGAAAAACGTAGCTCCAATTGCCTCTCAAATGTCTACAGCAGACGGGTTTATAAATTCTTATGGAGTTGGTGAGGTTCCTTGGGTAAAACAAGCAACTTTTAGTGTTTGGAAATCAAAAGAGATGATGAAAAATTTTGCCTATAAAATGCCACAACATAAAGCGGTTATCAAAAAAACAAGAAAACAAAAATGGTATAGTGAAGATATGTTTACACGTTTTACCATTCAACAAAAAATTGAAAAATAATACACTTACCTTACGTTATACTTCCATTATATTTTTTTTGTTTTATTTAAAAATTAATTACTTTTCATATTTGATTAAATATTTACATATAATTCATAAATATAATGTTTAATACTTTTTTGTTTTTTATTTTTACAGAAAAAATAAATAAATGAAGGAAGTAGCTGTTATTGGTAGTGGAATTGCTGGTTTAGCCACATCTATTCGATTAGCTTTAAAGGATTATAACGTTTCTGTTTTTGAAGCAAATTCTTACCTTGGTGGAAAATTATCTTCAATAAAAAAAGAGGGTTTTACTTTTGATACTGGACCTTCTCTTTTTACAGCACCAGAAAATATAGAAGCACTTTTTAGTTTAGCCAAAAAAGATATATCTAGCTACTTTGCATACAAAGGTTTAGATGAAAGTTGTCGTTATTTTTTTTCGAATGGAAAAAAAATTATTGCAAAAAAAAGTTTGGAAGCATTTGCAGATGAAGCTGAAAAAGTTTTCGGAGAACCCGCAGAAAATACTAAAAAGTACCTTCAGAATAGTAAAATAGCTTATCAAAATATAGGAGAACTTTTCATAGATTTTCCTTTAGATTTAAGTTTAATTACTAAAAGTGAAACTTACAAAGCTTTGTTTAGTGTAAAGTTACCTTACATCTCAAAGTCCTTAAATAGTTTCAACGAATCAAGTTTTAAAACACCAGAAATGATTCAGCTTTTCAATCGATATGCAACCTATAATGGTAGTAACCCTTACAAAGCACCAGCAATGTTAAGCATGATATCAAGTTTAGAGCAAAACCAAGGAACTTTTTATCCAGATGGGGGAATGATAAGTATTATCAAAGCTCTGGTGCAGCTAGCAAAAGATGTTGGTGTTAAGTTTTACACAAATAGTAAAGTAGAAAAAATTGAAACTCTAAAAGGTAAAGTAACAGGTGTTTTAGTAAACGAAAAAAAATATCATGCAGACATCGTTGTAAGTAATATGGACATTTATTATACCTATAAAAACTTACTTACGGATAAAAATTTTGCTAATAAAGTACTAAAGCAAGAACGTAGCAGTAGTGCTTTTATATTTTATTGGGGTATTAATACCACTTTTTCAGAATTAGGTTTGCATAATATCTTTTTTAGTGAGGATTATGAAAAAGAGTTTCAACAAATATTTGAGGAATCAGTTTTACCTGACGAGCCAACCATTTATGTAAATATAACTTCTAAATACAACAAAAATCATGCTCCAAATAAAAGTGAAAATTGGTTTGTAATGGTAAATGCTCCTGCCCATAACGAGCATAATTGGGAAGAACAAAAAGAAAAAGTAAAAAAGTTTATTATTAAACAAATAAATAAACAGTTAAACACAAATATTGAAGATCATATTGTGGTAGAGGAAACACTTTCTCCATTAAATATTCAACAAAAAACATCGAGTTTTATGGGGTCTTTATACGGTACAAGTAGTAATAGTAAAATGGCTGCTTTTTTTAGACAACAAAATAGAAGTAAATATTATAAAAATTTATATTTCTGTGGAGGGAGTGTTCATCCAGGAGGAGGAATTCCTTTATGTTTTAAAAGTGCAAAATTGGTAGCAGATGATATTCAGTAATTTAATCAAATACAAGTATAAACTAGCATTAGGAATAAGTTTATTATTTCATATAAGTGCCATTATTGGCTTACTTTTTACTGAATATAATGATTTCTTTATTAACAATACTCCTTTGAATTTAATCATATCAATGTTATTGTTATTTTACACACAACAAAAGATTAATAAATCATTTTGGCTCTTTTTTAGTGTTTGTTTTTTGGCAGGATTTATTTATGAAATTATTGGGGTAAATACAGGTTTTCTTTTTGGTGATTATGAATATTCTATTGTTATGGGGTATAAAATATCTGGTGTCCCTATATTATTAGGCAATTTATGGTTTATAACGATGTATTGCGTTGGAAGTTTAACATTTCAATCTTATAATTGGCTTAAAACAAACTTTAATTTTAAAGTTTCTAGTCAAATAGAACTTCATTTATTGGCAATAATTGGAGCTTTTACGGCAGTGTTTCTAGACCTGTTTTTAGAGCCTGTTGCTATTAAATTAAATTTCTGGCAATGGTATCCACTTGGGGAAATTCCAATTTATAATTATGTATGTTGGTTTTTTGGGAGTTTAATTTTACAGTATTTATTTGTAAATTTGAATTTTAATAAAAAGAATATATTCTCTTTTTATTTATATGTGATTCAGCTTATATTTTTTATAACCATTAGTTTATTTTATAAATGATTTTTCTTTTTATCCTATCAATTACCCTAACAACTTTTATCATAATGGAGGGCATTACTTGGGCAATGCACAAATACGTAATGCACGGTTTTTTGTGGTATTTACATGAAGATCACCATAAACCCAATTCTCACTTTTTTGAAAAAAATGATGCTTTCTTTTTAATTTTTGCCATACCAAGTTGGTTGTGTATTATGTTTGGCTTGCAAGATAAAGTGTTTTGGCTTGCAGGTATTGGTTTTGGTATTGCACTTTATGGCTTTGCTTATTTCATGGTGCATGATGTTATTATTCATCAGCGTTTTAAATGGTTTTCCAGAAGTAATAATACTTATATTAAAGCTATTAAATGGGCGCATAAAATGCATCACAAACAACTAGGTAAAGAAAAAAGCGAAAGTTTTGGCTTATTGTTTGTTGCTAAAAAATATTGGGAAAAGGTAATTAAAGAACAGGCGTTTAGAAAACAAAAAGAGAGAGAAAGAGAACGAATAAGCTAAGGAAATTAGCAGCATTTCTAAGATAGGCTCAACCAAAAGTCAAATTATAAAAGTAGTAACCAGTGCTACATATATTAGAGTAGCATTTGGTCTTTTAAAAAAAGAATTAAAATATCAATCTAAAAATAACGTTATTAAATGTGTAAATTCAACAAAATGATTAAAAAAAATTGTGTAGTAGCTGTATTATTAATGTTTTCAGTTTTATTAACAAGCTGTGGAGATGGAGGTAAATATAAAATCGAAAAAGGAAAAGTAGGACATTTATCAACCAAAACTAAAATATCTGACTTAAATAAAATATTCGAAAATGACTCTATTGTAAAAAACTTAAGCGAAGGCGCTTTAGGAGACAATTATTTTCAAGATGATGATGAATATTTAATTTTCGAAAAAGGAGGAAAGCACCTCTTAACCATTATACCAAAACAGCAATTAGACTCTCTTTCTACCATCAAAAGTATCGAAGTTTTCGATGCTAGATATGCAACAGAAACAGGTGTCAATATCAATTCTACCTTTGCAGAAATAAATACCAATAATAATATCAACAGAATAGAATCTACGTTTTCTACTGCAACACTATTTATTAACGATTTTAACATAACAGTTGCTATAGACAAAGAAGAGCTGGGTTTAAGAGATTTTAGCACTCAAAAAGTAAGTTTAGAGCAAATTCCAGATTTAGCAAAAATGAAATCTTTGGTGGTTTGGTTTAATTAGGGCGTACCCACACAAAAAGGTGTGGTCGTGCTTTCCGTTATATCTTTTTTTTTTTTAATGCAGTACTTGTTTCGCTTTCTGTTATAAAAATAATGAATTCTTAGACAAATAACACCTTTTATATTTTATAAAAAAAGGATGCCACTTCAATCACTTACGCAAAATGCAACCCGTTATGAAAAAAAAAATACACCATACAAAAATCACCATTTGTAGTACCCACAACAGATGGCAAATTAATTGAAGAACATTTTGGTAATGCCACAGATGGTAATTCCCAAATAAGTATTGCTCATATGGTTGTGCCTTCTGGTTGGAGCGAGCCTTTTCAAACACCTCTTTTTGATGAATATACCTATATCATAAAAGGGAAAAAACAATTTATCATAGAGGATGAAACTGTTGTTTTAAAAGCTGGAGAATCTATCAAAATCAATAAAAACACAAGAGTGCAATATTCGAATCCCTTTAAAGAGGAATGTGAGTATCTAGCCATTTGTTTACCTGCTTTTTCTATAGATTTAGTAAATAGGGAAGAGTCTTAAGTTTTTTTTCTAGTCAAATAAAAAGGTAGATAAATCAACAAAAAATACGGTATTACAATTAATTCTACCACAAAAATGTATTGTGGCCAATCACCAAAAAAATCTAATAAAGTGGCGGCATTAGGTTTTCTGTTGGTGTAAAAATAATTAGAGCCTAAAAAGTAATTTACAACAAACATTAATAGCATATAAATTTGCATTGCTAAAAATGCTTTTCCTACACTTTTTAAAGTAGGTCTTAATTTGTATATAAAAGTTGCAAAAAACATAAAAGTTACCAAGCCAGCATGTATATACCAATACCTAAAAAATTTAAAATTTAAGTAATTATATTCATCGGGTGTAATTAAAGATTGTAGGGTACCAGCAATCACTAAGAAAAAGAATATTTCGTAATAAAATTTTTTTCTAGTTAGAGATAAAAGTGGGATTACCAAAGTTAAAAAACTACACAAATGTAGAGGTAAATCTGTTTTATAATTAAAATTACCACTATACATAGTTAAAATAACACCCAATAGAGTAGTTGTAAAAATTGAAAACGCAAATACATTACCAATTCTATTTTGTAATTTTTTGGGTTGTTTTTTAGTAAAGTAAATCAATAAAAAACTCAAACAAAAAATAATAGTGATTACCCACAAATGTTGACCTGTGAAAGGTACAAAATGGTTGTTTTCTTCTAAGAAAAAATTCATTTTAATAAAAATAATTTTTGCAATTTATAAAATTTAACAATCATATTAAAGGTTTAAAAGCTATATTCATTTAAATTAAAATTTTGACAATGATACTTTTTAGCTCGAATTTTATAGGTTGCTTTAAAATATTATGAATGAATAATTAAAATAGCACCCAAAATAATAAGATAAGTTTTTTTTTATTAATTAAAATTCTTTTTTTTAGAGAAATATTGCTCTATTTATTTGATGTTTTGGGGCTGTTACCATTTATGTTTTATTTATAAAATGGATGATTTTTAATAAATAAAAATATTTTAAAAAATAATTTTTAACAATCTTTTGAGTCATGTGCGTTTTTTCTCTTGCACGCTAATAAAGTATTTTTTAAGAGCATTGCAATGGTCATTGGGCCTACGCCACCAGGTACTGGAGTAATATATTGAGATTTTTCTGCAACTTCTTTAAAAGCAACATCACCTACCAATCTAAAACCATTTTTCTTAGAAGGATCTGCAACTCTGGTAATTCCAACATCAATTACAGTTACATTATCTTTAACCATATCTGCTTTTAAAAACTCTGGTATTCCTATGGCAGCTACAATTATATCTGCTTGTAAAGTAATTTCTTTTAAGTTTTTTGTTCTACTATGGCACATTGTAACAGTAGCATTACCTACTTTTCTTTTTTGAGATAATAAAATACTCATTGGGCTACCCACAATATGGCTTCTACCCAAAACAACAACATGTTTGCCAGAAGTTTCTACTTCATATCTATCTAACAATTCTAAAATGCCAAAAGGTGTTGCAGAAATAAAAGTTGGTAAGTTTAAGGCCATTTTACCAACATTTGTTGGATGAAATCCATCTACATCCTTATCAGGGGCAACAGCCATTATTACTTTTTGTTCATCTATATGTTTTGGCAGTGGAAGCTGAACGATAAAACCATCAATATCATTATCTATATTTAAAACAGCAATTTCATTTAGTAACGCTTCTTCGGTAATATCTTCTGGTAAACGAATCAATGTAGATTCGAAACCAACACGTTCACAAGCTTTTACTTTTGCATTTACATACGTAATACTTGCGCCATTATTCCCTACAATAATGGCTGCTAAATGTGGTGCTTTTTTATGATTATTTTTTAAATAATCTACTTCTAAAGAAATTTCTTCTTTAATATCTGCTGCTGTTTTTTTTCCGTCTAATAAAATCATTTTTCTTTTAAGGTATATATAATAATTGATATATTAAATTTACTGAATTCTTTTTGTTTACTATAATTTTTATCTAAAATTTGATATTCTTCATCTGTTAAATTAAAAACATTTGCGTAAAAAACATATTTGTTTTTACCTGTAAAATTAGAAAAAGATTCTTGATTTCCACTAAAATCGATATCATCTAATTTGGTTAGATTAGGAAAAAAAGTTGCAACCTCAGAAATCTTAATTTTATTGTTTTTTAAGTAGTTAATGGCTTCAATTCTTAGAGAATGATATGGTATATGTGCTAAAGTAGCATCCCAGCCTTGTGATATTGTTCTTGGATAAATCCAGATATTACCTGAAATTAAACCTAAAAATAAAAGTACATAAATTATTTTTTTCTTAAAGTAATAAGAATTTAAAATAGAAAAAGCTAGTAGATTTAAACAACAAAAAGAAACAATGAAGTATCGATGTCCAAATGCATTTGTAGAAAATAGTACAGCTAAAATTATAAAAATTACTGATGTAATAGATAAAACTAAAAGTTGTTTGTTTTTTGCTGATTTAACTATTTTTTTGCCCAATATAAACAAACTTAAAACTAAGAATAAGAAGATGAAAATTCTACCAAAATCTAAATATCGGTGTATTAATGTAATTATGTTTTTAAAGAAAATTTTAGGTGTGGCTACTTTCCATAAACTCGCCCATGGTGAGTTAGGATGTGTTTGTAACCAACCTTTGGTTAATAATCTCCAAACTACATATATAAGCCCAGGTAGACTAGACAAAAAATAAAACAACAAAAATTTAAAATTAAAGATGGCGCTTATTTTCTTTTTTTCGATATACAATTTGTTATAAATATCAAACAATAAAAAACCTCCAAAAAGCATCATACTTCTAAATGAAATGATACTTAAAAAAAGTAAACCAATAAATTTTAAAATATTTTTTTTTAATAGATATCCATTGAGGGTTAAAAAAAAGAAAAAGACAATAATAACCTCTGGATTTACAATAAAAAATTGAGTGGATAGTGTAGGATCTATAATAAGCAATACGAATGCTAAAACTTGTTTTTTTTTATCATTAATAAAATAAGAGACAAATTCAAATAACTGATAAAAAACCCCAATGATAAAGGGAAGTATTGCTAAATGTGCTACCCATAATTTATGTTCAAATATTTTCCAGAAAATACTTAAAAGAAACCCTAAAAAGGGGGGGTGACCAGGGTCAAATTGATTTGGTATTGTCCAATTAAAAATAGAATTATAATATAAATGGTTTCCCATTTTAGAAGCAAATAACAAATTATCCCAAAACATTCCGTTATTTTTCGAAATAAAAAAAATACAAATTCCTGAAAAAATAAAAATAACTTCTTTTATTTTTTTAAAATTAAAAATGTCTATTATTTGCTTTTGCATTACATTGTAAATAAACTACTTAAAAGTAGTATAAATATTATTTCATTCCTTTCATCATCTGCATCATCTTTTTGCCACCACCACCTTGCATCATTTTCATCATTTTACTCATTTGGTTAAATTGCTTCATTAATTGGTTTACTTCTTGGATAGAAGTTCCAGAACCTTTAGCAATTCTTTTCTTTCTGCTAGCGTTTATGGAAGAAGGTGTACTTCTTTCAGAAGGTGTCATAGAATGAATAATAGCTTCAATTCCTTTAAAAGCATCATCATCAATATCTACGTCTTTTAAAGCTTTGCCAGCACCAGGAATCATACCCATAAGGTCTTTCATGCTTCCCATTTTTTTTATTTGCTGAATTTGATTTAAGAAATCATCGAAACCAAATTGATTTTTTGCAATTTTTTTCTGCAGTTTTCTAGCTTCTTCTTCATCATATTGGTCTTGGGCTCTTTCTACTAAAGAAACCACATCACCCATACCTAAAATACGATCTGCCATTCTATCAGGATGAAATACATCAATTGCATCCATTTTTTCTCCTGTACCAATAAACTTAATTGGCTTATCAACTACAGATTTTATAGAAAGTGCGGCCCCACCTCGTGTATCACCATCTAATTTTGTTAGTACAACACCATCAAAATTTAAAATATCGTTAAATGCTTTTGCTGTATTTACGGCATCTTGCCCTGTCATAGAATCTACCACAAACAAAGTTTCTTGTGGTTCTATTGCTTTGTGGATGTTAGAAATTTCTGACATCATTTCTTCATCTACTGCCAAACGACCAGCAGTATCTATAATCACCACATTTTTTCCGTTTGCTTTAGCGTGGGCAATTGCATTTTTAGAAATTTCTACAGGATTGTTATTGCCAACTTCTGCATAAACTTCTACATCAATTTGTTCTCCTACAACTTGTAATTGATTGATAGCTGCTGGTCTATATACATCACAACCTACCAATAAAACTTGCTTGTTTTTTTTGTCTTTAAGGTAGTTTGCTAATTTTCCAGAAAAAGTTGTTTTACCAGAACCTTGTAAACCAGACATTAAAATTATAGTAGGGCTACCTCCTAAATTTACACCCACAGTTTCACCACCCATTAATTGAGTAAGTTCGTCTTTAACTAACTTTACCATTAATTGCCCTGGATTTATGGTTGTTAATACATTTTGTCCTATGGCTTTGGTTTGTACTCTCTTGGTAAATTCTTTGGCAATTTTAAAGTTAACATCAGCATCTAATAGTGCTCTTCTAACTTCTTTTAAAGTTTCTGCAACATTAACTTCTGTAATTTTACCATGCCCTTTTAGGGTGTGTAAGGCTTTATCTAATTTATCGCTTAAATTATTAAACATAATTTGTGTCTTTTTTAGGAAACACAAATATAAGAAATAACCACTATTTTAAAAGGCTTATAGTAGCTTTTTTAGACTATATTTTCTTCGGAAATAAAGTGCTAAAAAAAATGATTATGTGAACTTAAATACAGGTTAATTATTTTTAAATTACTTCTCTTTGGGTGTAAAATTTAAAGCAATACCATTAATACAATGGCGTTTTCCAGTAGTTTCTTGTGGGCCATCATCAAATGAATGACCTAAATGACTGCCACAAGTATTGCATTTTAATTCTGTCCTAGCATAACCAATTTTATAATCTACATCCAATTCTACATTTCCTTTTATAGCTCTATCAAAAGAAGGCCAACCAGAGCCTGAATCATATTTGTGTTTAGATTGGTATAAAGGTGTTTTACACGCAGCACACAGATAAGTGCCTTCTTTTTTATTGTTATTTAATGGACTTGTAAATGCTTTTTCTGTACCAGCTTCTCTTAATACATAATATTCTTTGTCTGTCAATATTTTTTTCCACTGTTCTTCAGATTTAACAATAGTATATATTTTATTTTCTTCATTTTTATTTTGCGCTTTACTATTGCAACTCATTAAAAAAATGATCGATAAAAATGGAATTATTTTATTCATATTATTTTATTATTTATGTTTCGTACTTTAATTTTAGTCGAAATTTATATCAATTTCATACACAAATATACAAACCGAAATTCTTAAAGAAAACTTAATAAATTTTTAAAAATATGCTATTAAGTTATTTTAAAATGTAATGAGTACTAATATAATAGATAAAATTTATAAATTGCTAATCGAATAAATAAGAAATATAAAGTTATTACAAATGAAAAAATATGCTATTTTTTTACTTTCAATCGTCTTATTTACAGAATGCAGTAAAGTGCCAATTACAGGTAGAAGTAGAGTAAATTTTGTAAGTGATTCAAAAGTTTTACCTGTTAGTTTTGCACAATATAAAGGATTTTTAAAAGAAAATAAATTGTCTACTAATAAAGAAATGACCAACCAAATTAAAAATGTTGGTAAAAATATTTCTGCAGCGGTAGATAGATTTATGAGAGCAAACAACATGACATCTGAAGCAAATGCATACAAATGGGAATTTAACTTAGTAGAGGACAAAACCTTAAATACTTGGTGTATGCCAGGAGGAAAAGTGGTTTTTTATACAGGTATTATGCCAATTTGTGCAAATGAAGATGGAGTTGCAGCAGTAATGGGGCATGAAGTTGCGCATGCTTTTGCAAAACACGGACAAGAAAGAATGTCTCATGGGCAATTACAGCAAATTGGTGGTTTGGCCGTTGCTCTAGGTACCTCTGAAAAAGATAGTAAAACGCAAAAAATATGGAATGCTGCTTTTGGGGTTGGTTCTGGTTTAGGAGTCTTAAAATTTAGTAGAGTACATGAGCAAGAGGCAGACAGATTAGGTTTGGTCTTTATGATTATGGCAGGTTATGATGGCACCGAAGCAGCAGAGGTTTGGGTTAGAATGAGTCAAAGTTCAGATAAAAATTCTCAACCTGCAATTTTAAGAACGCACCCATCAAACGAATCTAGAATTAATGATTTAAGAACTTATTTACCAACAGCAAAAAAGTATGCTGCAAAATATAATGGCGTTACAACCTTAAAATAAAAAGTAGTAAAACTTTTACTATCTTGTGTGCCGTTCAAAATAAAATGAACGGTATTTTTATTTAAAATAATTTTATGTTACAAAAAGGGAGTAATAAACTAATAAATGCTTGGGCATTTTACGATTGGGCAAATTCAGTATATTCTTTAGTAATTAGTACTGCAGTTTTTCCATTATTTTATGATGCTATTACAAAAGGAAAAACCGTTCGTTTTCTTTGGATGGATTGGGATTATCCTGACACTTTATATAGTTATTCTTTATCATTTTCATTTTTAATAGTAACTTTTATTTCTCCCATATTATCTGCCATTGCAGATTATACAGGTAATAAATTAAAGTTTATGAAGTTTTTTTGTTGGTTGGGTGGTTTTTCTGTAATTAGTATGTATTTTTTTGAAGATGTTAGCACAACTTGGATAGGAATACTTTGTACAATTTTAGCAAGTATTGGTTTTTGGTCTAGTATTGTTTTTTATAACTCTTATTTACCAGAAGTAGCAAGCCCAGAGCAACAAGATGCTGCAAGTGCAAAAGGTTTTATATATGGTTATATTGGTTCTATTATACTTTTATTAATTAGTTTAGGTATGATTTTGCAACCTTCTTTTTTTGGTTTTGATTTAAGTATACCAGAAAATATTACAGCTAATGGTTCAGATGAAGAAATAGCAGCAGCTTTAGAGACTGTAAAAAATGCAGCTTCATTAAAAGCCATGAGAATTTCTTTTGTAATGGTTGGTTTATGGTGGATTGGTTTTGCGCAAATAACTTTTAAAAAATTACCCAATAATGTGTTTAACCGAAAGCCCGAAAAAGATTTTATTTGGAAAGGTTTTAAAGAATTAAAAAAAGTTTCGATAGAACTTAAAAATTATCCAACATTGAGAAACTTTTTAATTGCATTTTTTTTACTAAGTGTAGGCGTACAAACCATTATTTTATTAGCCACTATTTTTGGGTCTTCAGAGTTAGGTTTAGGTACCATTAATTTAATAGTTACAGTGTTGTTAATACAATTTGTAGCTATTTTAGGGGCTTATGTATTTTCTAATGTATCAAAAAAGTATGGAAATTTTAAAGCCATAAAAATTACTTTATTTATTTGGGTTTTAGTATGTTTTAGTGCGTTTATGTTAGAAAAAGAACTACCTAATGTTGATTTGTATTTTTATGCTTTAGGTGGTTTGTTGGGTATGGTTTTAGGTGCTATACAATCTCTAACTCGATCTACATATTCTAAACTATTACCAGAAACAAAAGACCATGCAACGTATTTTAGTTTTTATGATGTAACCGAGAAAATTGCCATTGTTTTAGGAACTTTTGTATTTGGTTTCTTAATTTATTTAACAGATTCTATGCAGTGGAGTGTACTTTCTTTAGCTTTATTTTTTCTTGCTTCATTTATTGTTTTAAGTACTTTAAAGAGTACAAAACATGTACGTTAATAAAACACTTTTCTAATAAAGATAAAAACAAAAATAAAAACGGAATATCCAATAAAAAACGGAATGATAAATTCTTTTAAATTGAAAACTAAAAGAAGGCTAATAATCAAAAGTTGAAAGCCTAAGCCAAAAGTAGAAATTAAGGTCATTAACCAATTAGGAAATGGTTTTCCTATGGATGCATTTTTATCTAAAGCATAAATTATTTTATCAAAAATACCATAAAATAAGGTGTATAGAAAAAAAAGGATGTTTACGTTTTTTTGCTTTTCTCCTGGTAAAGCGATGGGTGTAGTATCTTCAAAAATTCTACTTGTAGTGTCTCCAGAAAATCGATTTCTAAGAATTACATAGTAGTAGTTGTATAAAGTACCTTGTAATTGAATTCCGAAAAAAGCCAGTAACATCCAGTAAAAATTTATTGTTGTTAATTGCCAAATAGTAATAAAAATAATAAAATTTAAAATAATATCTGAAACAGAATCTAGAAATCTACCAGTATAAGAAGGTGTTTTTTTTATTCTTGCCAACTCACCATCTGCAGCATCTAAAATAGATTTAAAAATTAAAAAGAAAGCAGCTGTCCAATAATGCCCTTGTGTAATACAAAAAACACCAGTTAAACCAGAGATTACAAATGCAATAGTGACATGTACAGGTGTAAAAGAAGTTGTTTTTAATGAATTTGCAATAACCCTTGCAATGGGTCTGCCATAATCTGACAAATCTATAAATTGATATTTCTTGGGTAATTTAGACATAAAAATGCTTTTTATTCGAGCATTTTTATCACTTTAAAAAAGATCTAAAACAGCAAACGTAATAATTGCCAAAAGTAAAACAAAGGCAGTTATTATAAAAACTTTTTTGGTTTTTGTTTTTAATGATTGTATGTTTTATTAGATATTTAAAATAAAAAAAGTGCTGAAAACTTCAGCACTTTTTTTAAGATACAATTATTAATTACTGTGTAATTTGAACTGCAAATGTTACTTCTGCATCTGTACTACCACCTGCAGAAGTAGAAGTGCCATTATTGGGTTTTAAAGGTTCGTGTATCAATACAATAGTAATTGTTCCTGTAGCAGCGTTACTTGTTGTTAAACTAGTTTCAATACCTAAAGGATCTCCATTTTTATCATCATCGGTTTTAGAAATTGTTAAACCAGATACTGTAGTTGTATAAAAAACTTCATGTTCATCTCCTTCTGCTATAACTTCTTCAGTAATATTTTCTGTTGGAGATTCTGTTTCATTTAAAAAGCTAACAGCACCTGTATAAGTCGTGTTTGCTTTTAATGGACCAGAAATAGTAGTTGTACCATCTAAACCACCTTCACCATCTAAATCTTTAAAAGTTAATGTAACTACATCATTACCACTTGTTAAAGTGTAAGTTACTGTTGTAATTAGTTCTTCTCCATGCTCGTGATCGTGATCATCATGACTGTCTGAACAGCTTGATAATGTTATAGTTGATATAAAAAGTACTGCTAATAATTTTATTGTGTTTAAATTTTTCATTTTGTTTTGTTTAATAATTAATTTTTAGTTTTATGTTAAAGTTTCTACCTAATTCATCAGCAAAATATCTTAATCTGTTTAAGTTTTCTCTGTAAGAAACATTAAAAAGATTATCAATATTAAATTCTAATTTTAAACTCCCTTTTCTAAAAGCTTTAAAAATCATAGAAGAATTAAAATTAAATACTGTATAAGTAGGTGGTGTTGAACTAATATCTACAAAAACATTTTCTTGAGATATTGCATTAAAAGTGGAAAAATTATAGTCTGGAAATTGATTTTGTTGCAAAACAGTTCTTTGTTTTAAACCAATTGTTAATTGATTAAAATCTTCATTTTTATAAGAAATAGTATTTGCAAAATTGGTAGAAGGCATATGTATCAAAGGTATATCTTCTGATAAATTTGTGCCTTTTAACAAACTTAAATTTCCTGTATAATTAAAATATTTGCTAATTTTTTTATTTACATCTAAATCCAAACCAAATATTTGTGCATTTATTTGATTATACTCCCAAACTGGAAATGCACCTCTTATTGTAGTGGTAATTCCTGTTGGAATTAACTGTACAAAGCCTTTTATATGTTTGTAGTATGGACTAATTGTAAACCCAAAAATTGCATTAGATTTTTCTAGAGAAGCTACAAATTTATTTGCAATTTCTTTATTGATAGTTAGCAAACCAGTTTCTATTCTTGCTGCAGAATGATGTAAACCATCACTAAATAATTCTGATGGATTTGGTACTCTAGAAGCCAAACCATAGTTGGCTAATAAAGTAATATCATCTGCAAAAGATTTAGAAAAACCTAAACTGGCAGAAATGTTATGAAATGTAAACTTTGGGTTTGTTAAAATTCTTGTATTATTTACAGAAACTTCAAATTCTGGAAATAATTCATCATAGTTATACTTTTCATTCCAATCTGATAGATTATATCGCTTTCTTGCATCAATTTTAGAAAAATCATACCTAATACCAGCGCTAATTTCACTTGTTTCATTTAAAGTGTAATTTGCAACTGTATAAATACCTGCATCATATTTATCATAATCTGGTATCAAAGGGTTGGTTCCAGTGCCTGCAACTGCATCATTTTGCTGATACCTGAATAAAAGACCTGTATTAATTTTAAAAGCTTTTAAATAATTAATTTCTAAATCTGTTTGTATAGAGTTTGTAAATAATCTTAAATCTATAACTGGTGTATTTTTTAAATCTCCTCTTCTTAAATCGAATTCTCTACGTCTATTAATTTGAAAATCATATTGTACTGACAATTTACCTAAATCTTTAAATCGTTTATAAGCTTCTAGTTTGGCTAAATGATGTACAATTTTTTGTTTCGGAAAATTAATATCGTAAGAGAAGTCTTCTACAACTCTAGGTGTTTTGTTGTTGATGGCTTTTACCAAATCATTAACATTACCTATATGTGAAGATTGTAAAATGGCAATTTCATTATTTACATAACTATAGTAGGCACTAAAACCTTTTTCGTAACTGTTGTATCCAGTTCTAAAAGAAGTGTTTATATTTCTTAAGCCACTATTTGTTAAGTTATAATTAGGTGCACTAAAATCTCCAAATTGTTTATAGTTGGCTTGTATTTTAGCATAATAACCAGATTTATACGTTTTTACAATTTCAGAATTTATATTTCCTCCCAAACCATTTGTATTAAAAGAGGTTATTGTACTTCCAAAAATACTGTCTTTTATTGCATACTTTTCGGGTTTAATTAAAATTAAACCACCAATAGCATCGCTTCCATATTTTAATGTATTGGCACCTTTAATTACAGCAATTCTTCCACTAGAATTAATGTCAATATTAGGTGCATGTTCATCTCCCCATTCTTGGTCAAACATTCTAACATTATTATTAATAATTAAAAGCCTACTACTATGCAAACCATGTATCATAGGTTTAACAATTGTATTACCAGTATTTAAAGAAGATACACCACTTATAGTATTTAAAGCATCTCCTAAAGATTTATCTGTAAAATTATTGATTACATCTTTTTTTACAAGTTGCTCTACACTTGTTTTTTCAGTATTAGAATTAGTTTTTACGATTATTTCGTTCAACTCATTTGTATGATGTTCTAATAAAATTTCTTTATATATGTTTTTATTTACATTTATGGTAACTCTCTTAGTATCACAAGCAATGTGTTTAATTTCCACAACAACTTTACCCTCACATAAATTTTTAAATTCAAAGTTACCATCAAAATCAGATGTTGTGTAAATATTTGAATTTAGTATATGTAAAGATGCACCAACAATTGGTGTACTGTTATGAAAATCGGTTACTTTACCTTTAAAAGTATATGTACAGTTTTGTGCATTTACGATTGTAAAAAAACAACACATAAAAACAAAACAAAAAAATTGTTTTATCATTTTTTGTTTTCAGAAATTTAAATTAGAAATACTTAATTTAAATAATTTGAGGGGGGCCTCTTAAAGAAAACGATAATTTGTAGTGATTTTTTAAAAATTGATATTTTGAAGCAGGTGCAACATTAAAAGTAAATGTTTTACTTTCTTCAAAAGTATATTGAGAAAAAAAAGTGTCGTTTTGCTTTATTAAATCTAAACTACAATCTGCATCTTTTTGATGTAAATGTGTTTCTACCTTAGAAAAACAAACACCATGCTCATGATTGCTAAATGCATGCAACGAGAGTACAATTAGTGGAGTTATAAACAGCACTAAAAGTAAAAGACCTATATGTTTTTGTAGCTTTTTAATGTTATTACTTTTTTCTAATTTTTAGATTCAGCATTTCTACACCTAAAGAAAACGCGATCGCAAAATACAAATATCCTTTAGGAATTGCTCCTACAGTTTTGTTAAAAATTTCTGTATGCGATAAATGAGCACCTTCTGTAATTAGCATAAAACCTATTAAAATTAAAAACGATAATGCCAACATTTGTATGGTAGGATTTTTATTTACAAAACTACTAATTGGGTTCGCAAAAAGCATCATAATTAAAATAGATACTATTACAGCTATTATCATGATAATTAAAGCACCATCAATGCCATTTGTCATCCCAACAGCAGTTAAAATACTATCAAAAGAAAAAACGATATCTATTAAAATAATTTGAATGATAATATTTGTAAACGAAACTACTTTTGGCGATTTTAAAACTTCATCTTCATTGGTGTTTTCTACTTTCTGTCTAATTTCTTTGGTACTTTTGTAAATTAAAAACACCCCTCCTAAAAACAAAATGATGCTTTGCCCTGTTAAACCTGTATTAAGCCAATCTGTGTTTATTTTTAAAAAAGGTTCTTTTAATGCAATTAAATAAGACACTCCAAAAAGTAACAATATTCTTGTAATCATAGCCAAAGCCAATCCTAATAGAGTGGCTTTTTTAACTTGATTTTCTGGTAATTTATTTGCAGCAATAGAGATAAAAATAATATTATCTATACCTAATATTATTTCTAGAAAAGTAAGGGTTAATAAAGCAACCCATGTATCTGCATGTGTAAAAATTTCCATGTTATTTTACTTTATAAATTGTACCATCTGTAGCAAATTTGCTGAAGCCAATTTTAGCAGAAAAATCATAAGAACTATCTGTAACTTTCGTTATTTGAACATAAATAACATCTTTATCTAACTGTTTTTTTGGAGATTTCATTTTTAAAGAATAAAAGAAGTTACTTTTCCATTTTATGTATAAAGTATCTATTCTTTTAACTCTTTTTTCTGTAATTACACTATCATTAGAAATACTAATAATTTTTTCATATTCTTCTATTTGCAAACTATCAACTCTGGTAATAACTGTCTTGCTGTAACCATTTCCTGCAGGTATTTCAAAAACACCTTCCTTAAATCTATTCGCATCTATTTTTTCTGATGAACAGGCACTAAATAAAAAAAATGAGGTTAAAAGGAAGAAGCATAAAGTTTGAAGAGTAGTTAAAAATATTCCAATTTTAAACTCCCAATTCCATTTCTTAAAAATATTTTTGATACTTATCATTCTTTATTTTTTAATCACTTCCAACTTCTAGTTAAAACTATATTCCTGTGTAATTAGCAGGAGTAATTGCTTTTAATTCTTCTTTAATTTCTGATGAAACTTCTAAAGTATCAATAAAATTTGCAATCGATTTTTGATTTATTTTTTCATTCGTTCTTGTTAAACCCTTCAAGGCTTCATAAGGGTTTGGATATGCCTCTCTTCTTAAAATAGTTTGAATAGCCTCTGCTACAACAGCCCAATTATTTTCTAAATCTTGTTCAAACTTTTCTTTGTTTAACAATAACTTATTCAATCCTTTTAAGGTTGATGTAAAACCAATAATAGTATGTCCAAAAGGTACACCAACATTTCTTAAAACAGTACTGTCTGTTAAATCTCTTTGCAACCTAGATATTGGTAATTTAGCAGAAAGATGTTCAAAAATAGCATTGGCAATTCCTAAATTCCCTTCAGAATTTTCAAAATCTATTGGGTTTACTTTGTGTGGCATTGCAGAAGAACCTACTTCACCTTTTTTAATTTTTTGTTTAAAATAATCCATAGAAACATAGGTCCAGAAGTCTCTATCTAAATCTACAATAATGGTATTTATACGTTTTAAACAGTCAAATAAAGCAGCCATATGATCATAGTGTTCTATTTGAGTTGTTGGAAAAGAGTGTTGCAAACCTAATTGTTCTTGTACAAATTTACTTCCAAATTCTTTCCAATTAATAGCTGGATAGGCAACTTTATGTGCGTTGTAATTACCAGTAGCACCACCAAATTTTGCAGCATTTGGTATGTTATTTAATAAATTAAATTGTTCTTTTAAACGCACAACAAAAACTTCAACCTCTTTACCTAATCTTGTTGGAGATGCTGGCTGACCATGCGTTCTTGCTAACATAGAAATGTCTTTCCACTCAATTACCAATTCTTGTAGCTTTTCTAAAACCTCAAAATATTGTGGTATATACACATCCTTTACAGCTTCTTTTATAGAAAGCGGAATTGCGGTGTTGTTAATATCTTGAGAGGTCAATCCAAAATGGATAAACTCTTTATATTTTTGTAATTTTAAGGTATCAAATTTCTCTTTGATAAAATACTCAACAGCTTTTACATCATGATTGGTGATTTTCTCAATATCTTTAATTTTTTGAGCGTCTTCAGTAGAAAAATCTGTATATATTTTACGCAAATCTTCAAAAAGAGAAGTATTAAAATCTTCTAATTGTGGTAAAGGTATTTCGCACAAGGCAATAAAGTATTCTATTTCTACACGAACACGATATTTTATTAAAGCTTTCTCAGAAAAATAGTTAGCAAGTGATTCAATTTTACCTCTGTAACGTCCATCAATAGGAGAAATGGCATTTAGTTTTGTTAAATTCATTTTTGTTGTATTGTAAGCAACAAAAATAAGCATTAAAACACATTTATTAATGGCTTTTTGTATGTTTTTCAATCAATTTTATAACATGTTTTCCACGAGCTTTTGTGCCTTTACTTTCGTGTATTATTTTGGTTTCAATAAGGTGTTTTAACTCTGGATGAATCCATTCTTTTTCTAAACCAAATAAGTATAAGGTATTCATTGTGTAGGCCCTAACTGCAATTTTTTGTGGTGTAATTAACCAATCAAAACCAGTTTCTACAATGGCATCTATATTTACTAAGGTAAGGGTTTCTTTTGTTTTATTTACTGATTTAGCATAATATACAGTTGCCAAATGTTCGCAAATTTTTGCACAAGGTCTAATGGCGCTGTGAAATTTTAAGCTGCTTATTTTACTGGTAAATTCATTTAAATAAGGTAAAATAAAATCTAGATTGTGGTGTGTGCAAATCCATTCTAATACCCAAGCAGCTTTTATAGAAATTTTTTTATCTATCCAAAATGTAATAGTTACCAATTCTTCAAACAAAAAAGGTTGCTCTAATACAATATTTGCAATTCTTTGTTTGTTTTCTCTTTTAGCAGTTTCTAAGTTATTTAACTGCTCTAAAAGATACAATTGATTTGTTTTGGACACTATTAATGTATATTTGTATGAAAATTATTTTGAAATGATAAATATAAAAAGACTCCTTTTTATTTTTACTTTTTTTACTTTTTATTTTTCAAGTATTGATTGTAATGCTCAAAAAATAAATCAATTTGATAAAAACAAAAAGAGAACAGGTGTTTGGAAAAAGTATTATCCAAACAAAAGAATACGTTATACAGGTCAGTTTAAAGACGGCAAAGAAGTTGGTGTTTTTAAATTTTATGACATTACCACCTCTAAAAACCCAGTAATTATAAAAACCTTTTTCGAAGATTCTGATTCTTTATTTGTGCAGTTTTATACTTTAAAAGGACAAATAAAAACAGAGGGAGTTATGAATGGAAGACAAAGAGTAGGAAACTGGAAATATTTTTATCCAGATGGTACTTTAATGTCTAAAGAAAATTATAACAAAAAAGGTCAATTACATGGAGAGCAATTGGTGTATTATCCAGATGGACAAGTAACTGAATATGCAGAATATAAAAATGGTTTATTAGAGGGTGTATCTAGTAAATACTCAAGTAAAGGTGTTTTAATAGAAGAAATTACTTATAAGAATGGCAAACCAAATGGATTGGCAAAATATTTTGAATTGAATAGCAACTTAAAAGAAACAGGTATTTATAAAAATGGTAAAAGAGTAGGCAAGTGGCAGTATTATTTAGATGGGGAAATAGCCACAGAAAAAGATAAAAAGAAGAAAAATACTTATAAGAGAAAAAAAGAGCATTAGGATTTAGTTGGAAGTTAGAAGTTAGAAAAAGTTGTTTAAAACTTTCATATTAGAAACTATTACATCACAGAAACCAATCCTATTATCAATTCTTTCAATCTTTAAAAACCATTTCTAATTCGTATCTTTGCACCTTCAAAAATAGAAAATGAAACGAGTAGTTGTAGGTCTTTCTGGTGGTGTAGATTCTAGTGTTACAGCACATTTATTAAAAGAACAAGGTTTTGAAGTTATTGGCCTTTTTATGAAAAATTGGCATGATGATTCTGTAACCATTTCTAACGAATGTCCTTGGTTAGAAGATAGTAATGATGCTATGATTGTTGCCGAAAAATTAGGTATTCCTTTTCAGGTTGTAGATTTAAGTGAACAGTATAAAGCGCGTATTGTAGATTATATGTTTGCAGAATACGAAAAAGGAAGAACACCAAATCCAGATATTTTATGCAATAGAGAAATTAAGTTTGATGTTTTTATGGACATTGCCTTAAAATTAGGTGCAGATTATGTGGCAACTGGTCATTATTGTAGAAAAGGAGAAGAAATTATCAACGGAAAACCAGTTTTTAAATTATTAGCTGGCAAAGACCGTAACAAAGATCAATCTTATTTTTTATGTCAATTATCACAAGAACAATTGGCAAAAGCTTTATTTCCAATTGGTGAATTAACAAAACCAGAGGTTAGAGAAATTGCTAAAAAAGCCGATTTAATAACTGCAGAAAAGAAAGATTCTCAGGGTTTATGTTTTATAGGAAAAGTTAGGTTACCAGAGTTTTTACAACAAAAATTACAGCCTAAAGATGGCGAAATTGTAACTATTCCTGCTGATTTTTATCAGTACACAAAATCGTTGCCAAATTTTGAAAATAAAGAATCCGAATTAAATTATCTTGCTACAAAATATAGCTATCAAAAAGAAGATGGTAAAGTTGTAGGCAAACACAATGGTGCGCATTATTTTACAAAAGGCCAACGTAAAGGTTTAAATGTTGGTGGTACAAAAGAAGCTTTGTATGTAATTGATACAAATGTGGATACCAATATTATTTTTACTGGAGAAGGTAAAAACCACGCTGGTTTGTATAAAAATGTTTTGTTTGTTTCTAATGAAGAAATCCATTGGATTCGTGAAGATCTTATTTTAGAAGAAGGAGAAACCTTGCAAGTTGAAGCCAGAATTCGTTACAGACAAGCTTTAGAAAAAGCAACTTTATATAAAGTTGCAACAGGTATGTATGTAGAGTTTGAAAATAAACAATCCGCCATACAAGAAGGGCAATTTGTGGCTTGGTACAAACACGAAGAATTACTAGGTTCTGGTGTAATTTCTTAAAAACTTTTTTTACCTTAATTAAAGTAGTATTTTTATATTTCATTTAAAGAACTATGAAAAAAAATCTACTATTTTTTGTTTTTATTTGCAGTACAACTTTTTTTGCACAGCAAGAAGACGCTTGGTTATTTTTTAAAGACAAACCCAACGCTGCGGCTTATATAGCAAACCCTTTAACAATGCTTACTCAAAAAGCAATTGATAGAAGAGGAAAGCAAAATATTACAATAGATGAAACAGATGTTCCAATTCATCAAAGTTATATTAATAATATTAAAAATTCTTTAGGAATTACTGTTTTAGGAAAATCTAAATGGTTAAATGCATTACACATTCAAGGCACACAAACAGCTATAAATGACCTAAAAATAGATTTTACTTTTGTTGAAAGTATTTACTTTGCAGATAAAACTTTAAATACATCTAATAAAAGAACTTTTCAAAAAACCGAAGCACACCACCTAAATAAATTTAAAAATACCGAAGAAACTTTTAATTATGGTGCAGCAGAGAGTCAAATTAAAATGTTAAAAGGAGATTTTTTACATACAGAAGGTTTGACAGGTAAAAACCAAATTATTGCAGTGATAGATGCGGGTTTCCCGAATGTAAATACCTTAGCTGCTTTTAAACGATTAAGAGATAATAATCAAATTTTAGGAGGTTATAATTTTGCAGACAGAAATGCAAATTTTTATACAAGACACAATCATGGTACGAATGTTTTATCTACTATTGGAGGTTATTTAGAAAACCAATTTGTAGGTACTGCACCCGATGCAAAATTTTATTTATTCATATCAGAAATTTCAGAAACAGAAACAGTTTTAGAAGAAACCTTGTGGGTAGAAGCCGCTGAAATGGCAGATAGTTTAGGGGTTGATGTTATTAATACCTCTTTAGGGTATTCTACTTTTGACAACCCAAAACACAATTACAGTTATGCTGATATGGATGGCAAAACTACTTTTATTTCTAGAGGAGCAGAAATTGCTGCCCATAAAGGTATTTTAGTAGTAAATTCTGCTGGTAATGAAGGTACTAGTACTTGGAAATATATTTCGGCTCCTGCAGATGCAGCTTCAGTAATTACTGTGGGTGCTGTGGATATAAATGGAAATATATCTTCTTTTAGTTCTTTTGGACCTAGTTTTGATGGTCGCATAAAACCAGAAATTTTAGCACAAGGAACAGCATCAGCAGTTATAAATCATCAAAATGGTAGTATTGTAAACTACAATGGTACTTCTTTTTCATCGCCAATTATGGCTGGTTTAATAGCTTGTTTGAATGATAATGAGGGGTTTCTTTTAAAATCAGCTAAACAACAAAATAAAAACTTTAATGCTTATTTAAAAGAAGCTCTGTACGAATCTGCAGATAGATTTAATAATCCCACAGCACAACATGGTTATGGTATTCCTAATTTTGAAACAGCTTTATATAAATATATTGGCTCTACTGGTTCTGTAGAAGATCGTTTTTTTGAGAATTTAAAAATTGTTCCAAACCCAGTAATAAATATTTTTAAAATTGAAGGGTTTAAAGAGAGTTTACAAGATTTTGATATTCAAATATTTAATGTTTTAGGCAAAGTAGTTTATCAGCAACAAAAATTAACAAAACCTACTTTAGATATATCAACCTTAAAAAAAGGCTTGTATTTGTTAAGAATTTCTAGGAATAATTTGCAGAAAACCTTTAAAATTATAAAAAAGTAATGCAAAATAAAGTTAGTAACTTATTTAATATACAATACCCAATTATACAAGGTGGAATGGTATGGGTTTCTGGTTACAAATTAGCAGCTGCAGTTTCTAATGCTGGTGGTTTGGGTTTAATTGGTGCAGGTTCTATGTACCCAGAGGTTTTAAGAAAACACATTCAAAAATGTAAAAAAGCAACTAAAAAACCTTTTGGGGTGAATGTACCTATGCTTTATCCAGAAATTGAAAAAATTATGGATATCATTGTAGAAGAAGAAGTAAAAATTGTTTTTACTTCTGCTGGCAATCCAAAAACTTGGACATCTTATTTAAAGAAAAAAGGGATTACTGTAGTGCATGTAGTTAGTTCTGTAAAATTTGCTTTAAAAGCACAAAGTGCAGGTGTAGATGCTGTTGTTTGTGAAGGTTTTGAAGCTGGAGGGCATAATGGAAGAGAAGAAACTACTACTTTCACTTTAATACCTATGGTAAAAGAACACCTTAAAATACCTGTTATTGCTGCGGGTGGTGTGGGTTCTGGTAGAGGCATGTTAGCAGCTATGGTTTTAGGCGCAGATGGGGTACAAATAGGAAGTAGGTTTGCAGCCACAGAAGAATCTTCTGCACATAAAAACTTTAAACAAACCATTGTTGATGTAAAAGATGGTGATACACAGCTAACTTTAAAAGAATTGGCGCCTGTACGTTTGGTTAAAAACAAATTTTATAATGAAGTACAAGAATTGTATCAACAAAAACCAACTTTAGAAGCTTTAAAAGCATTATTAGGTAGAGCACGTGCAAAAAAAGGAATGTTTGAAGGAGATTTAGATAATGGAGAGTTAGAAATAGGCCAAATTGCAGGTTTAATTCACCAAATAAAACCTGTAAAAGAGGTTTTTAACGAAATTATTGAAGAATTTAACGAAGTCAAAGCCTTTATACATAAGCTTTAAGAGATTTAATGAAAAGAAAATCAATATTTTACATTTCATTAACATAATTGGTAGTATATTTGCATTATAATAAACGTTGTTAGTAAATAAACTGACAACACAATAATTTTTTATAATGAATAAAGGTACCGTAAAATTTTTCAATGAATCTAAAGGATTCGGATTCATCACTGAAGAAGGAACAAACAAAGAACATTTTGTACACGTGTCAGGATTAGTTGACGAAATTCGTGAAAACGATGAAGTTGAATTCGACTTACAAGATGGAAGAAAAGGATTAAACGCAGTAAACGTAAAAGTTATATAACAATATATTACTAGTTAATTTTTTATCCAAAAGCCTATCAAGATTTGATAGGCTTTTTTATTTACGTATTTTTGAAATCTTATGATTGACGGAAGGCAAAGAAAAAATATTAAAATTGGATTATTTGTAGAAGTTATACAAAAACCGCATCAACTTTTTGGGCAATTAACCAGTGGTAAGGTTGCTAAAATACTCACCAAATCACCAAGTCATCCTTACGGAATAAAAATAAAAATAGAGTCTGGTATTGTTGGTAGAGTGAAAAATATAGTAGATTAATTACTATTCTAAAGGTACTTTAATATGGTATAATTTTCTACTTTTATTATTCAGCTTATTTTCTCTTAACCAAGGGTTGCGTATTTTTAACTCTTTATAATTCATGCTAAAACCTTTTGCAAATACAGCTAAATTACTAATAGCAGTATCTACTTTAACGGTTCTACTTTCTTCTAACTGATATAAATCTTTTTCTTCAAAAACAAAACCATATTTTTTAGGGTTTGTTATAATTTCTTTTAACGCTAATATTCTAAAAACATATCTTTCTGTTTCATTGGGTAAAAGCGCGTCGTAATAAGAACCTACTTGTTGTGTTTTTAATCTTTTAGAAATTCCGTAATTTCCAGCATTATAAGCAGCAGCAGCTAAAGTCCATGTTCCTAAGCGTTCTTTAGATTTTTTTAAATATTCTGCAGCAACTTTAGTAGATTTGTCAATATCATATCTCTCATCAACATTACTGTTTATTTCTAAACCATATTCTTTGCCTGTAGTTTTCATAAAGTGCCACATACCTGCAGCACCAGCAGAAGATGTTTCATCTATAAAACCACTTTCTGCCAAAGCCAAAAATTTAAAATCGTCTGGTAAATTATATTTTTTTAAAAGAGGTTCTAAAATTGGAAAATACTTGTTAGCTCTTTTAATTAATAAGAGTCCATTAGATTGCCAGTAAGTATTTACCAATAATTCTCTTTCCATTCTTTCTCTAACATCTGGTATTTCTAAAGGAACACGCTCACCAGCTAAATTTAAATTTTCTGGTAGTTTTAGAGATTTTATTTTATAGGTTTTATGCGTTTGTGTTTCAGGTTCTTTAGAAGTATCACTATCTTTTTCTAAATGTTTTTTGCTGATAGCGTTATAGAAAAGGACGGTTACAATAACAACACTTAAAAAAGAAAAGATACGTTTAGCTGTTTTCATGTTTTTACAATAATTTACCATAAAAGTAAGAAAACACCTTTGGTTTAGCAAGTTAATATGTCTGCAATAATTTTAGATATTTTTTTTGCTTTTGTTAAAATCATTACATGATTACCTTCTTTAATTTTAATTGGATTTTTGATTCTTTTTATTGGAAAAACAGTATCCTTGGTACCATGAATATGTACTATATTTTTAAGAGTATTTACTTGTTTCCACTTTAAAACATTATAGATAGCCCACTCTAAATACATCTTATCTCTAACAGATAAATATTTTTTATATAACGTTGCTTTTTTCTTTAGCGACTTTCCTAAAAAGTATTGTGCATAATCCTCAAAATTTTCTACAAGTTTCGTTGGAAAGAACTTATAAACTTTTGTGAATTTAGCTAATTTAAATTTTTTAGGAAGTTCATCTTCATTTTTAATACTAGAAATGATAATTACTTTTTTAGGATTGACAAATTTTGCCATTTCTTGCACCATAATTCCGCCAAAAGAAACACCAATTAAAACAGCCTCTTTTTCGGTTACTTTATTGCTTAATCTATAAGCATAATTGCCAATATCTTCTTCTAAAGCAAGTGGTTTTATCCATTCTAAAAAATGTAAAGTATATTTATCTGGATCTAAATCTAGGTTTTCAAAAATTTCTGGACCAGCTGCCAAACCTGGAACAAAATAAATAGGAGTTTTTTTCATATTTATTGTTTTATCTAAATATATACATCAAAATAGGTGTTATATATTTTTATAAACTTAAATATTTACAAAATCTTCTATAAAATTAAAACGAACAATTCCATCATCGTCTATGTTTGTTAATTTTATTGATTGTAAAGTGTTTACTAATTCAGGATTCCATGGTGTTTTTACTTTTACATAATTTTCTGTAAAACCATGGATGTACCCTTCTTTGTTTTCACTTTCAAAAAGTACAGTTAAAGTATTTCCTAATTGAGATTCGTAAAATGCACGTCTTTTTTTAGCAGACAAACCACGCAACATTTTACTTCGTTTTGCACGTGTTTTTTTAGGAACAACACCTGCCATATTTACAGCCTCTGTATTAGGCCTTTCTGAATATGTAAAAACGTGTAAATAAGAAACATCTAATTCGTTTAAATAATTGTAGGTTTCTAAAAATAATTCATCTGTTTCTCCAGGAAAACCAACAATAACATCTACACCAATACATGCATTTGGCATTACTTGTTTAATTCTAGCAACTCTATTTGTATAGGTGTCAGATAAATACCTACGCTTCATTTTTTTTAATAACTTGTCTGAACCAGATTGTAAAGGAATATGAAAATGAGGTACAAAAGAGTTAGATTTTGCTACGAAATTAATAGTTTCATCTTTTAATAAATTTGGTTCTATAGAAGAGATCCTTAAACGATGAATGCCATTAACTTGATCTAATTCTTTTACCAATTCTAAGAAAGTGTGTTCGTGCTTTTTGTTGCCAAACTCACCTTTTCCATAATCCCCAATATTAACACCCGTTAAAACAATTTCTTTAATGCCTTTAGAAGAAATTTCTTTGGCATTATTTAAAACATTCTGCAAAGTATCACTTCTAGAAATACCTCTAGCTAAAGGAATTGTACAATACGTACATTTATAGTCGCAACCATCTTGTACTTTTAAAAACGCCCTAGTTCTATCGCCAATAGAATACGAACCTACATAAAAATCTGCATCAGAAATTTCACAAGAATGTACTTCGCCAACATTATTTTTAGATAAATCGTTGATGTAACTAGTAACGTTAAACTTTTCTGTAGCACCTAAAACCAAATCTACACCATCTACATTTGCCAATTCTTCTGGTTTTAATTGCGCATAACAACCCACAGCAATTAAAAAAGCATCCTCATTTTTTTTCAAAGCATTTTTTACAATACTTTTAAAACGCTTGTCTGCATTGTCTGTTACAGAGCAAGTATTTATCACATAAATATCTGCTTTTTCATTAAAATCTACTCTATTAAAACCTTCATTTTCAAAATTACGAGCAATGGTAGACGTTTCAGAAAAATTTAATTTGCAACCTAACGTGTAAAAAGCAACTTTTTTATTCGCATTCATTTTGTTACATTTAGCATTTGCAAAAGTACGATAATATTCATGATTTTTGAAACAGAAAGATTACTTATTAGGGCTTTAGATGTATCATATTTAAACGCCTTTCATACATTAGAGGGTAATGCAGAAATTTTAAAATATGCAACAGGTTCTGTTTAAACATTTGCAGAAAAAATAAAATTGAACGAACTAAATTAATCAACAATAAAAAAACAACTATTTCCAATTAATTTTAGCGACAATAGGAAAATGGTCAGAGTGTTTGATATCAAAAGTCTTAAAACTATTTGTTATACTATTTTTATCCGTTAAAATAAAATCAATTCGCATTGGAAACCAATAGTTAAATGTTTTGCCAAAACCTTTACCAGCCTCTATAAAAGCATCTTTTTTATCTTTAGAAATTTTATGATATAACCAAGAATAGCTTGTATTATTAAAATCTCCACAGATTATTTTTTTGCCTTTCCAGGTTTGTTCGTGTCTTAGAAATTGCTCTGTTTGTAGGGCTTGTTTTTTAAAAGCATTAGCAACTCTTTCTAATAATTTTTCTGAATTTGATTCGCCAAAATTTTCTTCATTAGGCTTTATTCTTAAAGATTCAAAATGTACGTTATAAATTCTGATAGTATCTTTTTGCTTTAAAATATCTATAAAAATAATGTTGTTTCCTTCGCTTTTTAAATCTAAAGACCCCGAATTTATAATTTTGTATTTAGAATAAATTGCCAAACCATATTTTTTACTTTTTGTGTTTTTTTTGATGTATTGGTAAGGATAATTGATATCTATTTTAGAGGTTTGGTAATATTCTTGTACTGCTAATATATCTGGATTTTTCTCTTTGATAAAGGCAAAACCATTTACAGTACTATCTTCTTTTTTAGAAAATAAGTCAAAGGTTTTTACATTGTAACTCATCAACTTTAAATCTGAGTTTAAAGAGGAGTTTTTTCCAGATAGTTTGTAAAAGGGTGTCATTATTATCCACCCTAAAATTAAGATCAGAAAAGATAAAAGAAATTGCTTTTTTAATTTGAGTAGCCAATAAATAACAAAAAATATATTTACAATTAAAAGTACAGGTACAAAAAGACTTAACACTGCAAAATCTGGAAATTTTTTCGGTGAAATGTGTGGTAATAAAAAAGATAAGAGCAATAACAGAGCTAGTAGGCTGTTTATCAAATAGAGAATTTTATCTAAAAAGGTTAACTTTTTCATTTACTTTTTGCCTTGCTTAAATAAAAATTCCTTCTCAGCTTTTGTTAATGTGTCATAACCAGATTTGCTAATTTTATCTAAAATAGCATCTATTTGTTTTTGGTTAGGAGCCTTTGTTTTGGAGCTTTCTTTTTTGTTTTTCGATTTATAAACAGCTTGTAAGGGTTTTTCTTTTCTTTTGAATAAAGAGAAAAGGCTACCCAAAAGATCTATTTTTTTGTTACTGGCCTGATTAACATATAAAAAGCCAAACAAAGCGCCTCCTAAATGAGAAAAACTTCCACCAGCATTAGGGCCAATTAAACCAATTAAATCGAAAGCCAACCAAATTGCTGCTAAATGCCAGACTTTTACAAAACCTATAAACCGAATGTTTATTTGATAATTAGGCATATAGGTAGCTAGCCCAATAAATATGGCAGAAACACCTGCAGAAGCACCTACTAAACGAGATGAATTGCCTTCAAATAAAGGAAAATAGTTTTGGCTAAATAGATAAAAGATACCACCAAAAACAGTACCTAAAATGTAAAAGTTTAACGCTTGTTTTTGTGTAAAATACTGGATAAATAAATTGCCGATAAAATACAAACCAATCATGTTAAATAATAAATGTATAAAGCCAGAATGTAAAAATCCGTAGGAAACAATTGTCCAAGGTTTTGTAAGTAAATTACTAAAATTATCATCTAAAGAAAACCATTGTATAACAAAACCTGTTTGTCCTTTGTACAAACCTTGTATAATTGTAATTAGCAGTGTAAAAGCAAAAACAGCTATATTAATATAGATTAATTTCTCTATAATACTGCCTGTTTTAAACTTGTATTTTATCTTGTTTATTAAACTCATTAATAATTTTTAAATTGATTTTTCTTCCAATAATAAGCAATTATAAATCCAATTAAAGCACCACCAATATGTGCAAAATGTGCAATATTACCAACAGAGTAACTGGTCATTCCAAAAAATAAATCACCTAAAATCATTAAAGGAATAAAATATTTTGCGGCAATTGGCACTGGAAAAAAGATTAATGCTAGTTTCGCATCTTTAAAATACAAGCCAAAAGCAACTAAAACACCGTAAACTGCACCAGAAGCACCAACTGCTGGAGTATTGTAAAGCATTGTAATCTTATTAAATTGCTCTTGCGAAATAGCATTTACCACTCTCGCATCACTTGTGCTTCCTTTTTCTAGTATAGTGAGTATTTCTGATGGATTTAAACCAGCATTTATAAAGAGTTCGTAAATTCCATTAAACTGATAATAATTAACTAATGTATAAATTAAACCTGCACCAATACCCGCAGAAAAATAGAAGAAAATAAATTTATTTTTACCCCACATTTGTTCTAAAGGTGTACCAAAAGCCCATAAACCATACATGTTAAATAAAATATGCGCAAAACTACCATGCATAAACATATGGGATACATATTGCCAAATTCCAAAATGTTCATTTTCAGGAAAATGCAAAGCCAAAATATTTGTAAAATCTAATTGTAAAAACTGAGGAGCTACAAATAAAATTACATTTATTATAATTAAGTGTTTTATGGCATCTGTTAGTTTCATCATACAATTAACTATTAAATAGGTTGTCTATTTGGTGTAGGGTTAATGTTTTAAAGGTTGCTTTTCCAAAAGGAGAAACACCTGGTTCTTTGCAAGAAAACAAATCGTTTACCAAACTTTCTTGCTCTTTTTCAGATAATAAAGTTCCTGTTTTTATAGATAATGTTTTTGCAAACGATTTTGCCATAATATCAAAATGACTAAAACTACTGTCTGGTACTTCTAAATTGATCTCGTTTAACAATTCTTCTAAAATAATGGTAATTTTACTTTCGGTAACAGAAACGGGTATTCCTTTTATGGTAATACTGTCTTTGGTAAATTCGTCAAAAGAAAAACCAGCATTTTCTAACTCTGTTTTTATGGTGTATATCATTTCTATTTCTGACGAAGAAAAAGATATTTTTACAGGAAATAGTAATTGTTGGCTGTTGGCTTCTTTTACAGTAATACTTTCTAAAAATTGCTCGTATAAAATTCTTTGATGTGCTAAAGATTGATTGATTAAAACCACACCAGATTTTATCAAACTCATTACATACTTACGTTGTATTTGAAATGTTTTCTGCGTTTTTTCTGCCTCTTGATGTTCAAATAAACTTTCTGTAGTGGTTTGAGAAGTATCTACAGAAGTGTATAAAGCCTCCCAGCTTTCTGTTTGTTTTTCTCTTTTAAATGTATTGCTAGTATCTTTTGGGTTGCTTTCTTTAAAAGGATTAAAATCTGGATCCACAGAAATTTTGGGTACGGATGCAGTTTTAGATGTCGATTTAAAATGATAAGGAGTGTCTAAATTAGCATCTCTATTAAAATCCAATACTGGCGCTACATTATATTGTCCCAAACTATGTTTTACAGTAGCTCTTAACATGGCATATAATGCTTTCTCGTTATCAAACTTTATTTCTGTTTTTGTTGGGTGAATATTAATGTCTATAGTATTTGCGGGTACAGTTAAATATAAAAAATAGGAGGGATGTGCCCCTTGTTCTAACAAACCATCAAAAGCATTTACAACTGCGTGATTTAAATACGAACTTTTGATAAATCGGTTATTTACAAAAAAGAATTGTTCGCCTCTTTTTCTTTTAGAAAACTCAGGTTTAGCAACAAAACCTTCTATAGTTAAAATATCTGTAGTCTCGTTTATAGGCACTAATTTTTCATTCATTTTACTGCCAAAAACAGCTACAATACGCTGTCTAAAATTACCACCTTTTAGATGATATACTTCGTTATTATTGTGATGTAATAAGAATGAAATCTCTGGATGTGCCAATGCTACTCTTTGAAACTCATCAATAATATGGCGTGTTTCTACAGTATCTGATTTTAAAAAATTTCTTCTAGCAGGAATATTGTAAAACAGATTTTTTACTGCCAAACTAGTCCCTTTTGCTGTAGCAATAAAATCTTGAGAAACTATTTTACTACCTTCAATTTTAATGCAAGTACCTAATTCTTCCTCTGGTGTTTTTGTTTTTAGCTCTACATGTGCAATTGCAGCAATAGACGCCAAAGCTTCACCTCTAAAGCCTTTGGTACATAGGTTAAATAAATCTTCTGCTTTTTGTATTTTAGAAGTTGCATGACGCTCAAAACTCATTCTTGCATCTGTGGCACTCATCCCTTTGCCATCATCTATAACCTGTATTAAGGTTTTACCAGCATCTTTAATAAGTAATTTTATATTGGTTGCACCAGCATCAATTGCATTTTCTAATAACTCTTTTACAACAGAAGCAGGTCTTTGTACTACTTCTCCTGCAGCAATTTGGTTTGCAACATGATCTGGTAAAAGTTGAATGATATCTGACATTAATTATTTTATGAATATAGATAAATCAAAATCTATGATATATAAAAAGATAAAAACTAAAATACTAATAATAATTATTAGTGTTTTGTTTACACCTTTATCTGGTGTTTTTAAATCTTCTAAAGCATCATTAAATTTGCCTTTAAGCCCTTTATTTTTTCCAGCAGTTTTTCTAAAATGATCTAATTTATGCTCAATTTTAAAAGGATTTCCTTCTCCTTTATAATATCTTGGCTGGTAATTAAATTTTTTATTTGTTTTTTTTAAAAATCCCATAATTTTAAAAATAACTGGTACATAGAAATAAGTCTAAATTAATTTTTATACCAATTTTAAAAGCAAATCAAATTTAAATAAATTAAAGGAAAATGCCTAAGATAGATGTAAAAAGTATTCTTAATTTATTACAAAAAAGAAGAAAGAATTTAATCTTGCAAACAAAAATAAACTAGTTTTAAAAACCAATACTTTCTTTTTGTAAACCTGTGTTTTTTATAGCGGCCATTTTTACCGCGGCCACGGCACATTCAATTCCTTTATTACCTAGTTTTCCGCCAGATCTATCTAAAGATTGTTGTTTGGTATTGTCTGTTAAAACACAAAAAATTACGGGTACATCATACTTTACATTTAAGTCTATAATACCTTGTGTAACCCCTTCGCAAACAAAATCGAAATGTTTTGTTTCTCCTTTAATAACATTACCAATAGCAACAATTGCGTCTACATTTTTAGACTGAATCATTTTTTTACAACCATAAACAAGCTCAAAACTACCAGGCACATCCCAAGAAATGATGTTTTGTTTGGTTGCACCGCAATCTAGTAAAGTTTCTATGGCTCCTTTTTTTAAGTTTTTGGTAATTTCAGGATTCCATTCAGAAACAACAATCCCAAATCGAAAAGGTTTCGCATTTGGGATTGTAGCTTTATCGTAATAAGATAAATTTGTTGTTGCCATTTTTTTTATTTTTTAGTAATCAGTTTACTGTATTTAGTTAGTTTAGATAAAAACTAATTGCAGTTTGCTTACTGTCTACTAATTTTGAGCATATTTAGCAGCATTTATAAATTTTTCTACATCTCTACCTTGGTCAGATGTAGGGTGGTTTTCTTTAATTTTAGTAAATAAAGAAACTGCTTTATCGTATTTTTTTAATTGCATTGCAGTTTGCCCTGCTTTGTATAAATAAAGAGGCGTTGTAAACTCGTTATTTTGCTTGTTCGCTGCTTTTTCGTAATATTCTAAGGCTTGTTCTGGCTGATCGATGTCAGCAAAAGCATCACCAATAGCACCCAAAGAAACAGGGCCTAATAAAGTATCATCTGAATTAAATTTCTCTAAATAAGCAATTGCTTTTTCGTATTCTTTCATTTTTAAATAAGAAACACCAGCATAATAGTTTGCTAAATTACCAGCATCTGTACCACTGTAAGATTCTGCAATATCTAAAAAACCATATTTACCATCTGCGCCTTCTAAACCTAAATTTAGTAAAGAGTCTATTCCAGAACCTGCAGTTGCGGCCTCATCAAAATATTTTCTTGGAAAAGCCAACTCATTAGAAGCTTCTATTTCGTTAGGCTCTACAATGTATTTACTGTAGCCTAAATAAGCTAAAAACAATACAACAACACTTATCAATGCTAAAAATAACGGTTTGCTGTTTTTTTCTATCCATTGTTCAGATTTTGAAGCAGTTTCGTCTAAAGTATTAAACACTTCAGCAGTTGTGCTGTCTATTTCTTCAACTCTTTGTTGATCTTTCTTATCTTTAGGTTTATATCCTCTTTTCTTGTATGTTGCCATCTTTGCTTAAAAATTAGTGGCGACAAAAATAGTTTTTTTAATTGGATTTTAAAAGGAGATAATTCGCAAAATTTTCAATAATTTGCAAAACCTTTTTAATAATTTATTTAATTGATGTATTTACAGAAGCTTTCTTTAGTTAATTTTAAAAATATTACCTCGCAATCTTTTGATTTTCAGGAGAAAATTAATTGTTTTGTAGGCAATAATGGTGTGGGTAAAACCAATATTTTAGATGCTATTTACTACCTATCTTTCGCAAAAAGTTATTTTAATTCTGTAGCCATACAGAATATTAAGCATGGAGAAGGCTTTTTTATGGTAGAAGGAGACTATATTTTAAACGATAGAAATGAAAAAATTGTTTGTAGTTTAAAAAAAGGACAAAAGAAAATTTTAAAAAGAAACGGAAAAAATTACGATAAGTTTTCTGAACATATAGGTCAATTTCCTTTGGTGATTGTTTCTCCAGCAGATAGAGATTTAGTTACAGAAGGTAGTGATACCAGAAGAAAATTTATAGATGGTGTTATTTCTCAACAAAACAAAGATTATTTAAAAGATTTGTTGGCTTATAATAAAGTATTAAGTCAAAGAAATGCTTTGTTAAAATATTTTGCAGCTAATAGAACTTTTGATGCTGTAAATATTGGTGTTTATAATGACCAACTTGCAGAATACGGTAGTAGAATTTACGAAGTTAGAAAAGAGTTTTTAGCCACTTTTATTCCTATTTTTAACCAAAAGTACAAAGAAATTTCTGACGATAATGAACAAGTAAATTTAAATTATAAAAGTCAGTTACACGATTTTTCTATGGACGCTCTCATGGAAAAATCATTAGAAAAGGATAAGATTTTGCAATACACAACAGTGGGTATTCATAAAGACGATTTAAATTTTGAAATAGGAGAGTACCCTATTAAAAAGTTTGGTTCACAAGGGCAACAAAAATCATACTTAATAGCTTTAAAGTTAGCCCAATTTCAATTTATAAAACAACAATCTAAAGTAACCCCAATTTTACTTTTAGACGATATTTTTGATAAACTAGATGAAAATAGAGTGTTACAAATTGTAAATTTGGTAAATAACGACGAGTTTGGGCAAATTTTTATTACAGATACACATTCAGAAAGAACCGAAAATATTGTAAAACAGAGTAACAAACCGTATCAGATTTTTAAATTATAGTTTAAAAGTATAAAGTAAAAAATTGAAAATTAGAATGATCTTATAAATGGCAAAAAGAGAAAACAATTCTTTATCAATACAAGATTTAATGCAGTCTTTTATTAAAGAGAACAATCTAAGCAAGGGCATGCAAAAAATTAAGATAGAAGAAACTTGGAACAAAATGATGGGACCAGGTATTGCAAGCCATACAAACTCTGTAAAATTGCAAAACAAAACTTTAATCATACAACTATCTTCTTCTGTTTTAAGAGAAGAATTGAGTTATGGTAAGGAAAAAATCATAAAAATGATAAATGAAGAAATGGGAGGTAAAGTAATCTCTAAATTAATATTGGTTTAGTTTTTTATAAATTTACCTTACATCGTTATTTACTTCAATCCAATAACCATTGGGATCTTGAAAGTACACTTGTATAATTCCATCATTTCTAACATAATCTTTTTTAACTGTACCCAACCAGTCAGAATATCCTATTTCTAGAGCTATTAAATGACTAATAAACTCCTGTATATTTATAGTAGAGATAGCAAAATGGACAGCTTTATTGATTTTTACAACCTCATTAGGTCTTGGTATTAAGTGCAACTGCCTATTATCATTAAAAACCAACCATCTGGTTTTAGAATTTGAAGCAGTATTTTTAATTTCTTTTAATTGAAATACTTCTTGATAAAATTCTATTGATTTTACAACGTCTTTTACGGAAATGGCAATATGGTTTACGGTAAATTTAAACATGAATCATTTTTTATAAAATTAAATAATTATTAGATTTTACAAATTGTATTTCTCTAAAATCTTCAAAAAACTCATAAAAAAAACTCACAGCATTTGTTGTGAGTTTTTAACTAAATATATCTAACTGGAATAATTTCAGTATTGTTAATTAAGAATTCTAAATTAGAATTGCTCTCTTCCAGAAAAGTGAAAATTTCCTTCTATTTCAGCATTTTCATCAGAGTCAGAACCATGTACTGCATTTTCTCCCATAGAAGTTGCATACAACTTTCTAATAGTACCTTCTGCAGCGTCAGCTGGGTTTGTAGCACCAATTAAAGTTCTAAAATCTTCTACAGCATTATCTTTTTCTAAAATTGCTGCAACAATGGGTCCACGTGTCATAAATGCTACTAATTCACCAAAAAACGGACGCTCATTATGCACAGCATAAAAAGTTTCAGCATCAGCTTTTGTCATTTGTGTTTTTTTCATTGCTACAATTCTAAATCCTGCAGCGTTTATTTTCTCTAAAATTGCACCAGTATGTCCGTTTTCTACTGCATCTGGTTTTAACATTGTAAATGTTCTATTTGTTGCCATTGTATAGATTTTTTTGTTTCTATTTTATTTGTAAAATTTTACCTTACAAATTCGGCGCGAAATTACACAATTTTTTTAATTAAATTGTATCTTCGCCAACTATGATTTTAAAAGGATTTGAAGACTTAAAAGAATTTCTTAGTAAACCAAGAAATATTGTTATTGTAGGCCATAGAAATCCAGACGGAGATGCCATGGGGTCTACCTTAGCTTTATCTCATTATTTTTCAAAAAAAGGCCATCAACCAACTGTTGTTGTACCTAACGAATATCCAGATTTTTTACACTGGTTACCGGGTTCAGATGCTACTTATCGTTTCGATTGGCAAAATTCGCAAGCCCAAAAAGCTATTAAAAATTCTGATATTATTTTTCTACTGGACTTTAATGCTTTGCATAGAGTTGGCACTGATATGCAAAATTCCTTAGAAAAATATGAGAACGATTTTGCAATGATAGATCATCATCAACAACCCGATGATGTAAAATATATGTATTCTGATACAGAAATTTGTTCTACTTGTCAAATGGTGTATCAATTTATAGAAATGAACAACGATTTAGATTTGATTGACACTGCAATTGCTACATGTTTGTATACAGGTATTATGACAGATACGGGCTCTTTTAGATTTAGATCTACCACAAGTAAAACACATAGAATTATTGCGGATTTAATTGATAAGGGTGCTCAAAACGATAAAATACATAATAATGTATACGATGCAAATTCGTATGGTAGATTGCTTTTGTTAGGGCAAGCGCTTAGTAATTTGCAAATTTTACCAGAATATAAAACAGCATTTATCACTTTAACGGAAGCAGAAAAGAAAAAGTTCGATTTTCAAAAAGGAGATACAGAAGGTGTTGTAAATTATGCACTTTCTTTAAAAGATATTATTTTTGCAGCCATATTTATAGAGGATACAGAACAACAAATTATTAAAATTTCGTTTAGATCTAAAGGTAAATTTTCTGTAAATAAATTTGCTAGAACTTATTTTAATGGTGGTGGGCATGATAATGCTGCTGGAGGTAGGTTTGATGGAAGCATGGAAGAAGTAACCGAGAATTTTAAAAGTTTGTTATCTAAATATATAGAAGAACTAAATTCGTCTTATGAAGCATAGTTTTTACATTGTTTTTATATTTTTTTTTATAATAGGTTGTACAAAAACACCACCTAGAAGGCCTATAAACCCAAAACCTTCTGCCACAATTTTTAAAGCGAATATAGAAGCATCAAAAAAAATAATTCAAGAAGAAAACAAAAAGATAGTAGATTACTTTGCACAAGATTATACAAAAACATACATAAATTCTAACAATGGTTTTTGGTATACTTATGTAGATAAAGTTGAAACAGATACCTTTACACCAAAGGAGGGTGATGATGTAGTATTAAGTTATGATATAACAACTTTAAATGATGATATTATTTACAGTAAAGAAGATTTAGGATTAAAAAATTACAAAATAGATAAAGAAGATTTTATTTCTGGTATACAAAAAGGAATAAAGTTGATGAAAGAAGGAGAAACCATTACATTTGTAATTCCGTTTTACAATGCCTTTGGAATTTCTGGAGATGGAAATAAAATTGGCTTTAAACAAACCATTAAAAGTACAGTAACCTTAATAAAAATAAATAAATTAAATTAAAAATGAAGCGTATTAAAAATTTAGCAATAGTTGCCATTTCAGCAACTTTATTTTCTTGTGGTAATCAAGTAAAAGAAGTAAAATCGTTAGAAACAGAAATAGACTCTGTAAGTTATGCAGTAGGTATGAGTATGTCTATGCAGTTAAAATCTAGTTTTAGCGAAGTAAATAAAGATGTTTTAGCACAAGGAATTAGAAATGGGTTAGATTCTACCAATTTATTAATAGAAACCAAAGACATTCAAAAAATTCTTAGCACATATTTTCAAAAGAAACAAATGGCTCAGCAAAAAGAGCTTCAAGAAAAAGCTGCAAAAGAAGCAGAAGCTAAATTTGGTGAAAACAAAAAAGCTGGTGAAGAATTTTTAGCAGTAAATAAATCAAAAAAAGGTGTAAAAACAACAGACAGTGGTTTGCAATATATTGTAATGAAAAAAGGTCGTGGAGATTTAGTAAAACCAACAGACAAAGTTAAAATTCACTATCATGGTTCTACAATAGATGGGAAAGTTTTTGATAGTTCTGTTGATAGAAAGCAACCTTACGAATCTAATGCAAACGTATTTGTACCAGGTTTTAATGAAGCTTTAGCATTAATGAAAAAAGGTTCTAAATATAAAGTCTTTATTCCACAAGAGTTAGCATATGGTGCTCAACAAAGAGGTGCAGACATCAAACCTTTTTCTACTTTAATTTTTGAAATTGAAGTTTTAGACATTTTAGATAAATAATGACAAAACCTTTTTATCTTTTAATAGCAATTCTTCTTTTAAGCTCTTGTACTCCAAAAAGGTACAAGGGTTTAAAAGATGGCTTGTATGCAGAAATACAAACAAACAAAGGAGATATTCTATTAAAATTACATGCAGAACAAGTTCCAAAAACAGTAGCAAATTTTGTAGCTTTAGTTGAAGGTTCACACACAAGATTACCAGATTCTTTACAAGGAAGTAATTTTTACGAAGGAATTATATTTCACAGAGTAGTGCCCAATTTTGTAATACAAGCAGGTGGTTTTACACCAAATGGTAGAAAAAGTACTGGGTATTTATTTGGTGATGAGTTTCCAAAAGATAAAAATGGTAACTTTATTTTTAAGCATGATGATAAAGGGGTACTTTCTATGGCTAATGGTGGGCCAAAAACAAATAACAGCCAATTTTTTATAACACACAGAGCCATACCTCATTTAGATGGTAAACACAGTGTTTTTGGTAAAACAACTGTTAACTCTCTGCAATTAAGAGAGTTGCAAGCAAAATATACAGATTCTTTAAAACTACAAAAAGCTATAGATTCTGTAAGTATGTTAGTGGTTCATAAAATTGTACAAAAAGATACTATAAATACCATTAACATTGTTAGAGTTGGTAGCATTGCCAAAGATTTTGATGCTCCTGAGGTTTTTGAAAGAGAAGTAGCCAATTTTAACAAATCTCAAGAAGCAAAAATAAAAGAAGAAAAAAAGCTAGAAGAAAAAAGATATTCTAAATATTTAGAGCAAAAGAAAGTATTTTTAGCCGAAATGGAGGAAGCCGAAGCAACTAAAACAGATTCTGGTCTTCGTATTTTAAAATTAAAATCTTCTGATGGTAAAAAAGTAGTAGCCAACAAACCAATTACTGCAAATTACACCATTTACATAGCAGATGGTAAAAAAATACAATCTACAGAAAATAGTGGGCAACCTTTGGTTTTTCAATTAGATGATGAAAAAAAACCAATGATTACCGGTTTTAAAGAAGGTGTTTTAACCTTAAGAGAAGGTGAAAAAGCAAGATTATTTATACCTTATTACTTAGGTTTTGGTAAGGATAAATACGGTCCTTTTCCTGCAAAAGCAGATTTGGTTTTCGAAGTAGAAATCTTAAAAGTAGGTAAGTAATTTGATAGATACACTCATACAAAAAGACAAACAATTACTCGTATTTCTAAATAATTTGGGTAACGAACATTGGGATCCTTTTTGGTTGGCTGTAACGAATCAATTTTATTGGGCGCCTTTATTTATTCTTGTATTCTACCTAATTATCAGTGCTTTTGGTTGGAAACGAGGTGGGTTGTTAATTCTTTCTTTAGTCGTGTTAGTAGCATTTTCAGATCAATTTACAGTATTTATTAAAGATGCCACACAAAGATTAAGACCTAACAATGATCCAGAAATTAAAAGTTTATTAAGAACCTTAATATCTCCAGGAAGTTATAGCTTTATCTCTGGGCATGCAACAACATCTACTTTTTTTGCAGTCTATACTGCCTTACTTTTAAAAGAAAAATATAAATACGCATATTTAATACTCTTTTTTCCTGCTTTATTTGCTTATAGCAGAATATATTTAGGCGTACATTTTCCTTTAGATATTCTTGTAGGAATTATTACTGGGACTATTTTTGGCAACTTGTATTTTATGCTTTACAAAAAGATAGACAAAGTTTTTTTTTCTAAATAGTTTCCAAATTTTTTATTACGATAACGGCATTTTAAAGGTTGTTTTTATTTTAAAAATTTTACTGATAATTAGCATCTCAAGCTAATAAAAAGCCTTAAAAACATCTTATCTATTGTTTTCATATAAATATTTAACACTAAATAATATTGTGAATAAACTAACATCTTTTATGTTGTAAAATGGTCTTTAAAAAAGATAAAAATCAGTAAATTTGCCATCGAAAACATCAAAAGAAAAAGATGAAAATATCATACAATTGGTTAAAGCAGTTTTTACAAACAGATTGGGATGCTGTAAAAACAGGAGAATTATTAACTGATTTAGGTTTAGAAGTAGAAGGTATAGAAACCATAGAATCTATCAAAGGAAGCCTAAAAGGCATTGTAATAGGTGAGGTTTTAACTTGTGTACAACATCCAAATGCAGATAGATTAAAAGTTACCACTGTAGATTTAGGACAAGGAGATCCTGTTCAAATAGTTTGTGGTGCGTCTAATGTAGCTGCTGGTCAAAAAGTACCAGTTGCAACAATTGGTACTATTTTATATGATGAAAAAGATGCTCCTTTTAAAATCAAAAAAGGAAAAATAAGAGGAGAAGAAAGCCATGGAATGATTTGTGCAGAAGACGAATTAGGTTTAGGTTCTAGCCATGATGGAATTATGGTTCTTGATAAAGCTTTACAGGCAGGCACATCAGCGGCAGAAGTTTTTAACATAGAAACAGACCAGGTTTTCGAAATTGGTTTAACCCCCAACAGATCAGACGCTATGAGTCACTTTGGTGTAGCCAGAGACTTGCGTGCGGGTTTTATGCAAAATGATATTAATTTAGAACTTATTTCTCCTTCTGTTAGCAATTTTCATGTAGACGAAAGAACTTTGCGTTTTGATGTAGAAGTAGAGAATAAAGAACAAACTCCAAGATACTGTGGTATTACCATTACAGATATAGAAGTTAAAGATTCTCCTGAATGGATACAAAATAGACTAAAAGCCATTGGCATTATTCCTAAAAATAATATTGTAGATATTACAAATTATGTTTTGCACGAACTTGGGCAACCCTTACATGCTTTTGATGCACAAAAAATAAAAGGCAATAAAATTTTAGTTAAAAACTTAAAAGAAGGCACAAAATTTACAACCTTAGATGAAGTAGAAAGAGAATTATCATCAGAAGATATAATGATTTGTGATACTGAATCGAACCCTCTTTGTATTGCCGGTGTTTTTGGAGGTTTACAATCTGGTGTCACAGAACATACCAACTCAATATTTTTAGAAAGCGCTTATTTTAATCCGGTTTTAGTAAGAAAAACAGCAAAAAGACACGCTTTAAATACAGATGCATCTTTCCGTTTTGAAAGAGGTATAGATATTAATTTGACAAAGTATGCATTAAAACGTGCTGCATTGTTAATAGAAGAATATGCAGGTGGTAAATTATCTTCAGATATTTCTGATTTTTATCCAGAAAAAGTAGAAGATTTTCAGGTTTTTCTGTCTTATGAGAACGCTTATAGATTAATAGGTCAAGAAATTCCTAAAGATACGATCAAGAAAATTTTAGCTTCCTTAGAAATTAAAATTAATAGCGAAACTGAAGGAGGTTTAGGGTTAACCATACCGTCTTACAGAACAGATGTTCAACGTGAAGCAGATATTATAGAAGAAATTTTAAGAGTATACGGGTATAATAACATCGAATTTTCTCATAAATTAAATACTTCTATTTCTTTCGATTCTACAAAAGAAACAAAAATTGAAAACCTTGTTGCGAATCAATTAACTGCTTTGGGTTTTAATGAAACCATGGCAAATTCGTTAACAAAATCAAGCTATATAGATTTGTCTGAACAATTAAATGAAGAGGCTAATGTAGCTATGTTAAATCCTTTAAGTAACGATTTAAAGGTGTTAAGGCAGTCTTTACTTTTTAGTGGTTTAGAATCTGTTGCTTATAATATCAACAGAAAAAACAACTCATTAAAGTTTTATGAGTTTGGTAAAACCTACCATAAATACAACGAAAAATACCAAGAAAACAAACATTTAAGCTTATTTGTAACAGGAAAAAGAACTGTAGATAGTTGGAAAACAGCAGGTAGTAATTCAGATTTTTTCTATGCTAAAGGTGTTATTACCTCAGTTTTAGAACGCTTGGGGATTCAAAACCTTAAAACAACACCTAGCAAACAAGATGTTTTTTCTGAAGGAATTACCTTAAGTTTAGGAAAAATGAAGTTGGTAGAATTTGGTGTTGTAAAAAACACTTTATTGAAAGAATTTGGTATCAAACAAGAAGTTTTATTTGCTGATTTTAATTGGGATACTATTTTAAAAATAACAGGAAACAATACTGTTAAAGTGGTTAGTTTACCAAAATTTCCAACTGTAAAAAGAGATTTAGCCTTATTGTTAGATACTAAAACTGAGTTTAAAGAAATCTATAATTTGGCTTTTCAATCAGAAAAAAAATTATTAAAAGAAGTAGATTTATTTGATGTATACGAAGGTGATAGACTTCCAGAAGGAAAAAAATCTTATGCAGTAAGTTTTTTATTACAAGACGAAACAAAAACCTTGGCAGACAAGCAAATAGATAAAATTATGCAAAAATTACAGCACACTTTTGAGAATAATTTAAATGCTGTTTTAAGATAACAGAAAAGCTCCAATATATTTGGGGCTTTTTTTTAATGATAGAAATTAATTTTCGACCTTTATAACAGATAAATTACATTTATGTACAAACAACTGATAAGACCTGTTTTATTTTTATTTGATCCAGAAAAAGTACACTATTTTACATTTTCTTTAATAAGAATCTTGTGTAAAATTCCTTTTGTAGCTTCTATTTTTAGAAGTATATATCAAATGAATGATCCTCGTTTAGAGAAAAATTTATTTGGTTTGTCTTTTAAAAATCCTGTAGGTTTAGCTGCTGGTTTCGATAAAAATGCAGTTTTATATAACGAATTAGCAAATTTTGGTTTTGGGTTTATAGAAATTGGTACGGTTACCCCAAAAGGTCAAGTTGGTAATCCTAAAAAAAGACTTTTTAGATTAAAAGAAGATAAAGGGATTATTAACAGAATGGGGTTTAATAATGATGGAATGGAAGCTGCCATTAAAAACCTTAAAAAAAACAAGCATAAAGTTATTATTGGAGGAAATATTGGTAAAAATACAGCTACCAAACCAGAAGATTACACAGAAGATTATTTACAAGTTTTTAAAGAGTTACACCCTTTTGTTGATTATTTTGTACTAAATGTAAGTTGCCCAAATGTTGGTAGTCATGCAAAATTAAATGACAAAGATTATTTAGTTGAGTTGATTACAGCTTGTCAGAATCAGAATAATCGTTTTAAAATTAAAAAGCCAATACTTTTAAAGATTGCTCCAGATTTAAACAACACACAGTTAGATGAAATTATTGATTTGGTTGCAGAAACAAAAATTGATGGTGTTATAGCATCAAACACTTCTACAACTAGAGATAATTTAAAAACATCTACAGAACGTTTACAACAAATTGGCAATGGTGGTGTTAGTGGGCAGCCCATAAAAAATCAAAGTACTAAAGTAATACAATACTTGTCTAAAAACTCTAACAAAGCATTCCCAATTATTGGAGTAGGAGGTATACATACTGCAGAGGATGCTATAGAAAAAATTGAGGCTGGCGCAGATTTAGTACAAGTTTACACAGGTTTTATTTATGAAGGCCCTAGTTTGATTAAGAAAATTAATAAAGCCGTTTTACATAAATTATAAAATAATCTCTCAGTTTTTTATATTTTAGATCAATCATATAATTATTAATGATAGAAACGCTACTGTCTTTTGCTTTTGCAACTTTTTTATTGGCAATTTCTCCTGGACCAGATAATATTTTTGTACTTACACAGAGTATTGTAAATGGTGAAAAATATGGTTTAGCTACTGTTTTTGGATTAATTTCTGGCTGTTTGATACATACTACATTATTAGCCTTTGGTGTTTCTGCAATTATAAAAGAGTCTGAAAGTATCTTTTATGCGATAAAAATATTTGGTGCTATCTACTTATTATATTTAGCTTACAAAGTTTTTAGATCTGAAGGAAAAATAGTTTTGCCTTCAGAAAGCACACCATCAAAAACCACAAAGCAATTATTTAAACAGGGGTTTATTATGAATGTTTTAAACCCAAAAGTATCTATTTTCTTTTTAGCTTTCTTTCCTGGATTTTTATTTACTACTACTTTATCTACTGTAATTCAGTTTTATGTTTTAGGTTTTGTATTTATGTTGGTTTCTTTTATTGTATTTGCTTTAATAGCCATACTTGCTGGTAAAATATCGTCAACTATAAAAGGAAATATAAATATTAGTTACTATTTAAAATACATGCAAATTGTTGTTTTTATAGGGATTGCCATTTTTATTTTATTATAAAAAACCAAGCAAAAATGCTTGGTTTGTATAATTAAAATATTTTAGGATGCAGCTGTTATGGCTCTTAATAAGTCTAATTTTGCATCGCTCAAAGCCTAACAATTTTTTTGACGTTATGTTTGTTTAAATAGTTCTTGATAATGGTTTTGGCCAACCCTTTATATTCGATAGGTGTAAGCATTGTTTTTAAAATGTCTACTTTGTTTTCTTGATATGCCAAATTTGTAAAACCATACCCAAAAACCTCATTGTTTTCTATTAAAATAATGGCATGTTCTTCAATTTCCCTTCCTTTATCAATTATTAAAAAGTTGTCGTTATTAAAGGGGTGTAAGTTGGGTTTTCTCCTCTTTTTTAAATTATATTTTGGCGATAAAGTTTCCAATTCTATATAATATTTTAAACGCGTAAATAAATCGTTACCAGTTTTTTCAAAAGTGATAGAGTTTGCTTTATGTTGAATTTTTATAGCTCTTTTGGTCTGTTTTAAAAACAATCTATTTACTTCTGCTTTTGCATTTTTACCACGTCCAATATAGAGTACTTTACCATTTGCATCATGAATGTAAAATAGCCCCAATTCTTCTGGTACAGCATCTATTAGCTTTTGTAATCTTTGTTTTTCTTTTCGTCTATCGTAATATTTTACAGATTGTTGTATGATAGACTTTTGTGTGTCTTTTTCTAACAGTAACTTAAATAATTGAACAGTTGCCAAAGCATCTCCAGAAGCTCTATGTCTGTTTGTCATTGGTATACCTAATGCTTTTGTAAGTTTCCCTAAACTGTAAGAGGGTTGCTCTAAAATTAGTTTTTGACTTAGTTCTACAGTACAAAGTGTGTTTCTGTTAAAGTCGTATCCTAACCTTTCAAATTCTGTACTTAAAATTCTATAGTCAAAAGCAGTATTATGGGCAACTAAAGTACAATCTGTAGTAATTTCTATAATTCTTTTAGCAACTTCGTAAAACTTGGGGGCGTTGCGTAACATAGCATTGTTAATACCTGTAAGTTTTACTACAAATTTTTGGATTTCCTTTTCAGGATTTACTAAGCTAATAAATTGATCTATAACAGCGTGTCCATCAAATTTATAGATAGCAATTTCGGTAATGCCTTCTTGGTTAAATTTACCTCCAGTAGTTTCAATGTCTAATATTGCGTACAAATTATTTATTATCGGAGTAATTGTTAATTTTAATTTCTGCTACCAAATATAGAGCTTCCTACGCGAATCATTGTGCTTCCGTTAGAAATTGCTAATAAATAATCGCCACTCATACCCATTGATAAAATTTCTAAACGGCAATTTTTAGTTTCAATAGTATTTTTTTGTTGTTTAAAAAACACGTTTAAAGATGAAAACTCTTCTTGTAATTGTTCTTGGTTATCTGTAAAGGTAGCCATTCCCATCAATCCAACAATTTTAATATTTTCTAGTTCTTTTAATTTTGGTGATTGTAAAATTTCTTCAATATCATTAAAAGGCAAACCAAATTTGCTGTCTTCTTTTGCAATTTTAGCTTGTAACAAACAGTTGATAACTCTATTGTGTTTTTTTGCTTGTTTGTTGATTTCTTTTAGCTTTTTAAACGTATCTACACCATGAATTAAATCTACAAAATGCGCCATGTATTTTACCTTATTACTTTGTAAATGACCAATCATGTGCCATTTAATGTCTTTGGGTAAAGTTTCATATTTTTCTACCATTTCCTGAATCCTATTTTCACCAAAAATACGCTGACCAGCATCATAAGCTTCTTGTAAATCTGCAACAGGTTTGGTTTTAGAAACGGCAACGAGTGTAACCTTATCTGGAATTGTATTTTTTATTTTTTGTAAATTTTCTTTTATCATGTTATTTCTTAAAGTTTAAAATTCAGCGTTTCTAAGTTGATATTTTTAACCAGCGTAAAGTTAAGCTTGTCGAAGTATTTTCATTATTACTAAATACTAATTTTTTAACAAAGCAATAATTTGATTTGCCAACTCTGTACCAATTCTATCTTGAGCTTCTATGGTAGCAGCACCAATATGTGGGGTTAAAGACATTTCTGGATTCATTAACAACTGAACAGCAGGGGTTGGTTCTGTTTCAAATACATCTAACCCTGCAAATTGTACTTTGCCTTCTTCGATAGCATTTACCAAATCTACTTCATGTAATATACCACCTCTTGCTGTATTTACAATACCAACACCATTTTTCATTTTCGCAAATTCTTCTTTGGTAATAATGTAATTTTCTTGTGCAGGCACGTGTAAAGAAATAAAATCGGCTTCTTTTAATACTTCCTCTTTTTCTATCGTATCTATAGTAAAAGTTAATTTTTGTCCGTTAAAAAAATCTAACGTTATAGGCACAGTTAATACTTCATTATCAGCGGCTAAAACTTGCATTCCCAATGCTAACGCAATTTTTGCAACTTCTTGTCCTATTCTTCCAAAACCAATAATTCCTAACGTTTTTCCTCTTAACTCGATACCTTGCGAATATGCTTTTTTCAATTCTTTAAAACGTGTATCGCCTTCTAAAGGCATTTCTCTGTTAGCTGAATGTAAAAATCTTGCCATTCCAAATAAATGAGCAAAAACCAATTCTGCCACAGAACTTGCAGAAGCATCTGGGGTATTAATTACATGCAAACCTTGGTCTATGGCGTAATCTACATCAATATTATCCATACCAATTCCACCACGTCCAATTAATTTTAAACTAGGGCAAGCATCTATTAATTCTTGTCTAACTTGTGTAGCACTTCTAACTAGAATTGCGTCTATATTGTGTTCGTTTATATAATTTTCTAGTTGATTTTGAGCAACTTTTTTAGTAATTACTTCAAATCCTCCTTTTTCTAATGTGTCAATACCACTTTTAGAAATTCCATCGTTTGCTAATATTTTCATTTTTTAAAAATGTTCAAAATTTAAAATTAAGCGTTCAAAGTTTATTTAATATTAAATACAAAACCTTACACCTTGTTTTCTAATGCTTGCATTACATCAACTAAAACCTGCACACTATATAAAGGTAATGCATTGTACATACTTGCTCTGTAACCACCAACACTTCTATGGCCATGTAAACCATTTATACCTGCTTTTTGCCACATTTTGTCGAAGGTTTCTTTATGAGCATCATCTACTAGATTAAAAGTAGCGTTCATAATACTTCGATCTTCTTTGGCTACAATTCCTTTAAAAAGAGGATTTCTATCAATTTCTGCATACAAAAGTGCCGCTTTTTTATTGTTTACCTTTTCTATAAACGGAATGCCACCCAAATCTTTTAACCATTGTAGAGTTAACATAGAAACATAAACCGCAAAAACAGACGGTGTGTTAAACATACTGTCTTTATCTATATGAATTTGATAGTTTAGCATAGAAGGAATGTGCCTTTCTACCTTGCCTAAAATTTCTTCTTTTATAATGACCAAAGTAGTACCTGCAGGGCCCATATTTTTTTGTGCGCCTGCATAAATTAAATCGAACTTTTCGAAATCTAATTGACGCGAAAAAATATCTGAACTCATATCGCAAACCAACGGAACATTGGTTTCTGGAAATTCTTTTATTTGAGTACCAGCAACAGTATTATTACTTGTACAGTGAAAATAATCGGCATCTTGTGGTATTGTAAAATCTTTAGGAATGTAAGAAAAACCTTTGTCTTTAGACGAGGCAACTTCTATCAATTCTCCAAATGCTTTGGCTTCTTTAATCGCTTTGTCAGACCAAGTACCTGTGTTTAAATAAGCTGCTTTTTTGTTTAGTAAATTATAAGCTACCATTAAAAATTCTAAACTAGCACCACCTTGTAAAAACAACGCTTTGTATCCTTTGTTTTCTAGGCCTAACAATTCTAAAGCCAAACTTCTAGCTTTTTCCATCACATCAACAAAAGCTTTGCTTCTGTGAGATATTTCTATCAACGATAAATCATCATTATTAAAATTAACAACAGCTTCTGATGCTTTTTGCAAAACTTCTTGTGGTAAAATACAAGGCCCTGCACTAAAATTATGTTTTTTCATTTTTTTCTTTTTGAGTTACAAGGTTTCAAAGTTTCAAAGTTTTTTACAAATAAAAACTAGAAGCCATGAACCAACAACTAATTTATATTTTTGATAAAAATTCTAGGGTATTAATACCATCTGCATAATCCCACAATTGTGGGTTTTGTGTTTCGCCAAATGTAACTTCATTTTCTATAAAGTCTTTGGCAACAATACACTGAATTTTTTCTCTTTCTTCGTGTAATTTTATTTTTAAATCAATTTCATTATCATAATATTCATAAAAAACGGTGGCAATAGGAGAGGAGTAACTTTCATCTTCCTTAATCATTAAAAAACCGTTTTCTAGCAAATCAAACTCACTCATTAAATACACAGCCTTGTTATAATCGTAATTATTGGCATATTTAGCGTTGTTAATCATATCTTTTTTTACATACATTCCGTTAAAGAAGTGATTGAAATCGTAATCTTTAGGAACATATAATTTAGATACAGATCTGCAACCCAAACCAAAATAGGTAAACACATCATCAGATAATTTTTGTAATTCTTCTTCAGATTCATTCCCTTTTAAAACAGCTACAGAGTTTCTGCTTTTTCTAATAATATTGGGTTTATTCTTAAAATAATATTCGAAATAACGTGCTGTATTATCGCTTCCGGTAGCAATTACAGCATCAAAATTTTCTAATTTTTGTTCTGTAAAAGTGATTTTTCCTTTAAAACTACCTTCTACATATTCTAAATACTTGGCTAAAAAAGGCAATAAGTGTTTGTCATTAGAAGATTGTTTTACCAGTACAGTATGCCCAGAAATTAAAACCGATAAAAAGTCATGAAAACCCACTAAAGGAATATTACCAGCCATTACAATAGCCACTTTTTTTGATGTTTTTGTGTGAACAGCGTTCTTAGAAATCCATTTTTCTAAATTGCTGTTTGTTAAAGCTTTAGACCAGCTTTCTAAAGCAAATAAAATATTTTCTTTGGTAAACCAAGAGTTATTTTCTTGTGCTAGTTTTAGTTGATGTTTAAAACCATCAAAAAACAAATCATTATGTTCAATAGGGGCTTTTTTTTCAATTTTTTTGGTAGAAAATTGACTTAAAAAGATGCCTAATTTGTTAAAAGCAGCAATTCTATCTTGAATAGGTGTCATTTATTTTGGATGTAACTTTTTTTGGCTTTATTTTTGCAATCGCAAAGGTACAAATTAGAAAAGAAAATTATGGCAATTATAATAACAGATGAATGTATAAATTGTGGGGCTTGTGAACCTGAATGTCCAAACACTGCAATTTATGAAGGTGCAGACGATTGGAAATATGCAGATGGTACAGATTTAACTGGAAATGTAGTTTTACCAAATGGGAAATCTGTAAATGCAGATGAAGATCAGGAGCCAATATCTGATGAAGTGTATTACATAGCACCAGATAAATGTACAGAATGTATGGGCTTTCATGAAGAGCCACAATGTGCTGCCGTTTGTCCTGTAGATTGTTGTGTGCCAGATGAAGATATCGTAGAAACGGAAGAAGAATTGTTAGCAAAACAAAAGTTTATGCATAATGATTAATTGATAAATACAAGAATACACTATCAAGAAATAAATAAAAAATTCCGAAGTAATTTCGGAATTTTTTATTTTTAAATCATATATATTTGCATCGCAAAAATCAACTCTTGATTCTTGCATCTTTTATCCAAATACATAAAGAAAAATGAAAGCTGGAATTGTAGGATTACCAAACGTAGGAAAATCAACTTTATTTAACTGTTTATCTAACGCAAAAGCGCAAAGTGCCAACTTTCCTTTTTGTACCATAGAACCTAATTTAGGGGTTGTAAACGTGCCAGATACACGTTTAGAAAAATTAGAAGAATTGGTAAACCCAGAGCGTGTTTTACCTGCAACTGTAGAAATTGTAGACATTGCTGGTTTGGTTAAAGGCGCAAGTAAAGGAGAAGGTTTAGGAAATCAATTTTTAGCAAATATTAGAGAAACAGACGCAATTTTACATGTTTTGCGTTGTTTTGATAATGATAATATTATTCACGTAGACAATTCTATAGACCCTGTTAGAGATAAAGAAACCATAGATATAGAGTTGCAATTAAAAGACCTAGAAACGGTTCAAAAACGTTTAGAGCGTGTAAAAAGAACTGCAAAAACAGGAAATAAAGAAGCGCAAGTAGAATTAGAAGTTTTGCTAAAAGTAGAAGCAACTTTATTAGAAGGTAAATCTGTAAGAGCTTTAGATTTTTCTGAAAAAGAACAAGAATTTGTAAAACCTTTACAATTTATTACTGCAAAACCAGTATTGTATGTGTGTAATGTTGATGAAAATTCCGCTGTTTCTGGTAACGATTATGTAGACAAAGTAAAAGCAGCAGTTGCGCATGAAAACGCAGAAGTTATTGTGTTGGCAGTAGGTACAGAAGCAGATATTACAGAATTAGAAGATTACGAAGAGCGTCAACTATTTTTAGAAGATATTGGCTTAGAAGAAGCTGGTGTTTCTAGATTGGTACGTTCTGCCTATAAATTATTAAACTTACAAACCTATTTTACTGCAGGTGTAAAAGAGGTAAGAGCATGGACAATTCCTATTGGCTCAACAGCACCACAAGCGGCTGGTGTAATACATACCGATTTTGAAAAAGGATTTATTAGAGCAGAAACCATTTCTTATGAAGATTATGTTACTTATGGTTCTGAAGCCAAAGTAAAAGAAGCTGGTAAAATGAGAGTAGAAGGTAAGGAGTATATTGTAAAAGATGGAGATGTAATGCACTTTAGATTTAACGTGTAAACCTACTTTTTAATTAAAAATATAAAAAAATCCCAATAAGTAATTATTGGGATTTTTCTATGATACCTCTTACCCGTATATTGCGCATCATAGCAATAGTTACGTTGATGCGTTTTTCATTTTAATTATAAAGCACTTTATGTAGGTTTGTTAACTTTAAAGACCCACATACAACTGGTTGTAACCACTACCAATAAGGTGTCTGTTATAAATAACTTTTTCTAAATTTCTTTTCTACAGAAAAATCAATCAAATTCATAAAGTTTTCATGCACTCCTAAAGTAATGTCTAGTTGTAATTTCTCTATCAACTTTAGTATTTCTTCAGGTTTGAATTGCAAATCAGGAATGGCAACATATTTTTCAAAAAGACCGCCAATACTTTTGTAGTACAACTGTTCAAAAGCATTCAAGTTTTCTGGCTTTTCATCTACATATTCATAAGTGTTGATATCGAAAGACTCTAAAACATTGCCCACATAATTTTTATGTAAAATCTGTTTTGGATTCACAATGTTTAACTCTTTAATACTCGGATTTAAATACGCATGCAGAATTGCTTTTGAGACAAAATCTACAGGAACAATATTTAATCCACTTTTTCTATCTACCCAAATTCTAAAATTTTCTTTCGCTTTTTTTGCATATTTATCTAAAAATATTGCCCAAGAATAAAAGACATCAAACTTGGGGGTTTCGTAAAAAGGCTTATCAATTAAACGACCGCAAATAATACTAGGTCTTAATATCTGAGCATTAATATTTTTAGCGTTACAGGTTTCTTTTACAAAACGCTCGCTCTCATATTTTGATTTTTCATACGGGTTTCTAAAATCGGTAACCTTATAATTTTCAATACGATCATTAACTTTCCTATCTTGAATTCCGAAAGAATATGCAGTACTGATGTATAAAAAACGAGTAACTTGTTCTGGGATTTCTTTTAAAAGCTGCTTTGTAACTAAGTAGTTTTGAGTATGAACTTTTTCTTTAGAATCATTGGTGTTTAATAAATTTGTAGAACCTGCGCAATGTATAACCGTATCAAAAGAATATTTGCTTAATGTTTTTTTTGTAATGGTTGCTAAATCTTGCGGTATTACAGTTATTTTTTCTAAACATTCTTCGAGTGTAAAATTGTTTAAAAATTCAGGTCGAGATTCGTCTTGCAAAATAGACATTAGACGTTCTTGTGCAGATTTTTCACTATTTCTAATAATTACAAAAAGGTGTTGCACTGTTTTATGAATAATTGCTTTGTGTAGCCACTCAAAAATAATATGACTTCCAACAATACCTGTTCCGCCTGTTAATAAACAATTCATAGTAAAATTTTAAAAAAAATGTGAGACGAAAATAGTTTTTTAAAATTATAAAACCTTGCAATTTGCAAGGTTTTATGTATTTAATTAAAAAATGAATTTTTATCCTTTATAAAAGGGCAATTTTACTACAGTGGAGGGAATTGCTTTTTTACGTACTTGTATGTAAATTTGTGTGCCAGATTTTGCAAATGCAGTAGGTACATATCCCATGCCTATTCCTTTTTGCAAACAAGGGCTCATGGTTCCAGAAGTTACGTTTCCAATACAATTTCCATTTACATCTACAATATCATACCCGTGTCTTGGTATGCCTCGTTCATCTAACTGAAAAGCGACCAATTTTTTTTGTGGTTTTTCTTCTTTTTGTTTTGCCAAAGCCTCTGCATTTACAAAGTCTTTGGTAAATTTTGTAATCCAACCCAAACCAGCTTCTATGGGAGAGGTTGTGTCGTCTATATCATTACCATACAAACAATATCCCATTTCTAAACGCAAAGTATCTCTTGCTGCCAAGCCAATAGGTTTGATACCAAAATTAGCACCCGCTTCAAAAACTGTATTCCAAATTTGTTCAACTTCGCTGTTTTTACAGTAAATTTCAAAACCACCAGAACCTGTATAACCAGTTGCCGAAATGATTACGTTTTCAATTCCTGCAAAATCACCTACTTTAAATTTGTAAAACGGAATAGCTGCCAAGTCTAAAGAAGTCAAAGATTGCATTGCTTCCACAGCTTTTGGGCCTTGAATTGCTAAGAGTGAATAATCATCTGATAAATCTCTTAAATCGGCTCCAAACTCTTTATTATACTTAGAAATCCAGTTCCAATCTTTTTCTATGTTAGAGGCATTTACCACTAATAAATATTGCTCTTCTTTAATTTTATAACAAATTAAATCGTCTACAATACCATTTTCTGTATTAGGAAAACAACTGTATTGTGCATCTCCAATGGCTAATTTAGACACATCGTTAGAAGTTACTTTTTGTAGTAATGGTAAAGCATTTTTGCCAGATACTAGAAACTCTCCCATATGACTTACGTCAAAAACACCTACAGCTTCTCTAACTGTTATATGTTCTGCTGTTACACCTTCGTATTGTACAGGCATATTATAGCCTGCAAAAGGCACCATTTTAGCGCCTAAAGAAATGTGTAAATTGTTTAAAGCTATATTTTTCATTTATAGATTTCTTAAAATTTCAGCTAAATTATTGAAAAATGGACAATAATCAACAACTAATTTTTCGTTAATTTTTTCTTTTCCAAATTTTTTATTTTACATTTGGTCATCATCCAAAAACAGTAAATAATGAATACCTATAAGTTTTTAATAGCCCTTTTTTTAGCAAGTACTTTTAGTGTTTTTTCTCAAACCCCTACAGATTATTTGGGTAAAGAGTTTCATAAAAGTAGAAGGGAAGCTTTAAGAGCTAAAATGCCAGCCAATTCTGTGGCTGTTGTTTTTGCAAATCCATTAAGAAATAGAGCAAATGATGTAGATTATGTGTTTCATCAAGACCCAAACTTTTATTATTTAACGGGGTATAGAGAACCTAATGGAGTTTTGGTAATGTTTTCTGAAAACCAAACCGATGCAGATGGTACAACATATAATGAAATTTTATATGTACAAAAAAGAGATGCCAGAGCAGAACAATGGAATGGAAAACGCTTGGGGGTAGAAGGTGCAAAAAACGAGTTGGGTTTTAAAGTTGCTTTTAATGCAGAAGCGTTTATAAACACTACCATTGATTTTAAAAAGTTTGATAGAATATTTATAGAAAAATTTAACGACGATTATAGAAACTCTACCAGAGAAAAAGCAGAAATTTACGATTTGGTGCGATCTTTTAAAGAAAAGGCAGCTTACAATCCAAAAAACTTTTTATCGCCTTTAAAAAAACAAATATATGAGATGGTAAAAGCAACCCCTATAGAAAATAGTGCAAATGTGGCACAAATAATAGGTAGAGCTGTAGCTTATGATCCTTCTTTAAAAAAAGATACAGACTTAATGCAATATAAAGAAGCAACGTCTGATAAAGTAAAAAAAGATTTACAGCAAAAAATTTCTTTAAAATTAGATGCAAAAACAAATATTGATGTCTCTTTTTTATCATTAAACTTAGCTACGTTAAGAGAAGTAAAAACAGCAGAAGAATTAAAATTATTAACCAAAGCTGTTCGTATTTCTGCCATTGGTCAAGTAGAAGTTATGAAAGCTATGAAACCACACATGTCTGAAACAGAATTACAAGGAATTCATGAATTTGTGTATAAAAAATATGGAGCAGAGTATGAAGGCTACCCAAGTATAGTAGGTGCAGGTAATAATGGTTGTATTTTACATTACATAGAAAACAACAAAACAAAAGTTGGTAACGATTTGGTTTTAATGGATTTAGGTGCAGAGTATAGAGGCTACACAGCCGATGTTACCAGAACTATACCTGCAAACGGAAAGTTTACCGATGCACAAAAAGCAATTTATGAGATTGTTTATAAAGCACAAGAAGCTGGTATTGCTGCCTATAAAATTGGCGAAAGTATGGGTAAACCCAACCAAATAGCAAGGCAAATTACTAACGAAGGTTTGTATAAATTAGGGATTATAAAATCTGTAGATGAAAAACATCCTTATTTTCCTCATGGAACGTCGCATCATATTGGTTTAGATGTGCATGATCCTGGTAATTATGGTAATTTTGAAGAAAATATGGTAGTAACTATGGAACCAGGAATTTACATTCCAGATGGTAGCAATTGCGATAAAAAATGGTGGGGAATTGGGATTCGAATAGAAGACGATATTTTGGTTACCAAAAATGGCCCTGTAAACTTATCTGCTGAAGCACCAAGAACCGTAAAAGAAATAGAAAAAATGATGGCTAAAAAATCGGTTTTAAACGATTTTGTACTACCAAATTTAGACGATTAATGAGCAAAGAACAACCCAATAACCCTTTACATGGCATCAAATTAGCCACAATTTTAGAGCAATTGTATTTAGAATATGGTTGGGAAGAACTAGGCTATTCTTTAGGTATAAAAGCCTTTTTAAATAACCCAACTTACAAATCTTCTTTAAAATTTTTAAGAACTACACCTTGGGCAAGAGAAAAAGTAGAAAAATTTTACCTAAAAAATATGATTGACTAATTTTTTTGTAGCCATTTCCTGCTTTCGCTACTCGCTTTTTTTATTCAAAATAGAATAAAAAAGAGCTCAAACAAACCGCTCAATCAGGGCTAAACCTGTTTGCTAACTAATTGTAACACCTTTATATTTTCTATGTTAACAATGCTATTTTATACTAACAAACTGCGTTAGCAATTGCAGTGGCATCCTTTTAATGTCAGTTTAAGAAATTACGCTTTTTTAGCGCAATGGTAACGAAAACCCATAAAAAGATACAACGTAAAGCGCGACCTTTAGGAAACGCCCAAATAATTATTCATATAAAGAATTTAATTTGTTATTTTTGTAAAACTTCGAGGATGATTTCTTTCCCACGCTGAATTTCTAGAACTCTCTAGAAAGATAAAGGTAGAACAGGAATGTTTTTAGTATAAACATTTAATAAAATTAAAATGGCTGTTTTAGACCAATTAACTTCGCAAGAAGCAATCGAATTAGAAAACAAATATGGTGCACACAATTATCATCCATTACCAGTGGTGTTAAGTAGAGGCGAAGGTGTACATGTTTGGGACGTAGAAGGTAAAAAATACTACGATTTTCTATCTGCATATTCTGCAGTAAATCAAGGGCATTGCCACCCAAAAATTGTGGATGCAATGACACAACAGGCAAAAACACTTAGTTTAACTTCGCGTGCATTTTATAATAACATGTTGGGTAGATACGAAAAATTTGCTTCAGAATATTTTGGCTTTGATAAATTATTACCCATGAATACTGGTGCAGAAGCTGTAGAAACTGCTTTAAAAATTGCTAGAAAATGGGCTTATGAAGTAAAAGGAATAGACGAAAATAAAGCAGAAATTATTGTTTGCGAAAATAATTTTCATGGTAGAACTACTACCATTATTTCTTTTTCAAACGATCCTGTTGCACGTAAAAACTTTGGGCCTTATACCAAAGGTTTTTTAAAAATTGAATACGATAATTTACAAGAATTACAACAAGCTTTAGAAAGTAGTAATACTATTGCTGCATTTTTGGTAGAACCTATACAAGGTGAAGCGGGTGTATATGTACCCTCTGAAGGTTATTTAGCAGCAGCTAAAAAAATGTGCGAAGACCATAATGTTTTGTTTATTGCAGACGAAGTGCAAACAGGTATTGCAAGAACTGGTCGTTTATTGGCTACCTGTGGTAATTGCTCTTGTGAAGATAAAAACTGTTCTGGCACACCAGAAGTTAAACCAGATATTTTAATTTTGGGTAAAGCACTTTCTGGAGGTGCATATCCTGTTTCTGCAGTATTGGCAAATAATGCTGTTATGAATGTAATTAAACCAGGAAATCATGGTTCTACATTTGGTGGTAACCCTATTGCAGCCGCTGTTGCAATGGCTGCTTTAGAGGTAGTTGCAGATGAAAAATTAGCCATAAATGCAGATAGGTTAGGAAATATTTTTAGAGCAGAATTAGCTGAATTTTGTAAAGAAAACGATTTGGTAAAATCTGTAAGAGGTAAGGGGTTGCTAAATGCAATTTTAATAAACGATACAGAAGATAGCGCAACTGCTTGGAATATTTGTATAAAACTAAGAGACAATGGTTTATTAGCAAAACCAACTCATGGAAATATCATTAGGTTTGCCCCACCTTTGGTAATGACAGAGGAAGAGTTAAGAGATTGTATTGAGATTATAAAAAATACAATTTCGGATTTTATAAAGTAATTATCTAACTAAAAGCTACAATGTTTATTGTAGCTTTTTTTAGGTGCATCTTTAAAAACATTTTTTTTATTACATTTGGTACATAACTAAAACTTTAAAAACTATGATGGAAAATCCAATTACCCAATTAGAACAACTTACATTAAACAATGCCTCTAGAAGCTTTTTAAAAGAAACAGCAAAATGGACTTATTTTTTGTCTATTGTTGGTTTTATTTTTGTAGGATTAATGGTTTTAGTTAGTTTTTTTGCTGGTGCATTATTTAGTAACTTACCAAATTCAGAGGCAATGCCTTTTAATTTTGGGCCATTTATGACCATTATTTATCTAGTAATGGCATTAATTTACTTTTTCCCAATTTTGTATTTATTTAAATTTTCTACCAAAATGAAAATAGCTTTACAATCTAAAATTGATGAAGATTTAGCAGCTGCTTTAGAAAACTTAAAATCTCATTATAAATTTGTAGGTGTTTTTACAATTATTATTATTTCTATCTACGTGTTATTTTTTCTATTAGCCATTATAGGAGGAATGTTTGCTTACTAAATTTTATTTATTAAAAATAAGAACAAAGGCTATTTAAACATATCCATTCCTGGTATATTTGGCATACCATCTTTAGCAGCAACAGTCATTTCTGTTTCGTTTATATTTGTTGCTTTTTCGATGGCTTTATTTAAAGTTAATATTAAATAATCTTCTAATTCTTCTGCATCATTTAAAAGAGAAGGATCTATAGAAATTGCTTTTATCTGTCTATTAGCAGTTAAGGTAACTTTTAGTTTGTTGTCTGTAGAATTTTCATCAACTAAAACCGTATCTAACCTTTTTTTAGTTGCTGCTACTTTTTTTTGAGCTTCTTTAAGCTTATTCATCATTCCAGAAATGTCTCCAAACATATTTTATTGTTTTATTCGTATTAATTTAGGTGCAAATTTACTAAATTTACTAGGAATTAAATCCATCTAAAAATGAGAAAAATATATTTATACACGTGCATATTTAGTCTTATTTTTGCAATCGCTTGTAAAAATAAAGATATGAACAGTACAGACTCAAAAGCTCCAGTAGCTAAAAAACAACCTACCAAATTAGAAATGCATGGAGATGTAAGAATAGACAACTATTTTTGGATGCGTTTATCAGATGCACAAAAATTGGCAGAGGTTAAAGACGAGCAAACAAAAGAAGTAATTGATTATTTAGATGCAGAAAATGCTTATTATGATGATGTTACAGCTTACTCAAAAAACTTCGAAGAAAAATTATTTGAAGAAATGAAGGGCAGAATCAAAGAAGATGATGCTTCTGTGCCTTATAAAAATAACGGTTATTACTACATAACACGTTACGAAAAAGGGATGCAATACCCAATTTATAGCCGTAAAAGAGAAACTTTAGAAGCAGAAGAGCAGATTTTATTTAATGTAAATGACATGGCTAAAGAGTACGATTATTATCAATTAGGAGGTTTAAATGTTTCTCCAGATAATAAATTGGCTGTTTTTGCAACAGATACTGTAAGTAGAAGACAATATTTTTTAAGAATTAAAAACTTAGAAACAGGTAATATTTATACAGATATTATAGACAATACAACAGGTGGTTCTGTTTGGGCAAATGATAATAAAACGATTTTTTATACCAAAAAAGACCCAATTACACTTAGAAGCGAAAAAATATTTAGACATGTTTTAGGCACACCAACATCAGAAGATGTAGAGGTGTATCATGAAAAAGATGAAACTTTTGGCGTTTATGTAACCAAATCTAAGTCTAAAAAATATATCATTATTGGTTCTTATAGTACAGTTTCTACAGAAGCACAATTTTTAGATGCAGATAATCCAACAGGAAGTTTGCAAATGATACAACCTAGAGAAAGAGATTTAGAGTATAGTGTTTCTCATTTTGGAGACCATTTTTACATCTTAACCAATAAAGACGAAGCAACCAATTTTAAATTGATGAAAACGCCTGTTTCTGCACCCACAAAAAATAATTGGGTAGATGTAATTCCTCATAGAGAAGATACTTTATTAGAAGATTTTTCAATATTTAAAGAGTATTTAGTCTTAGAAGAAAGAACCGACGGTTTAAGCAAAGTTCGCATCAAACGTTGGGATGCTAAAGAGGATTACTATTTACCTTTTAATGAAGAAACATATTCTGTAGGTGTGTATTCCAATCCAGATTTTGATACAAATACCTTACGTTATTCTTACAATTCTTTTACAACACCAGCATCTGTTATAGATTTTAATATGGCAGATAAATCAAAAGAAGTAAAAAAAGAACAAGAAGTTTTAGGAGGTAAATTTGATAAAAATAATTACAAAAGTGAAAGAGTTTGGGCAACAGCTAGAGATGGAAAAAAAGTAGCAATTTCTTTGGTTTACCATAAAGACACCCAACTAACTTCACAAACACCTTTATTGCAATACGCTTATGGCTCTTATGGTTATACAATTCCTGATGGATTTTCTACCACACGTTTAAGTTTGTTAGATAGAGGTTTTGTATATGCTTTAGCACATATTAGAGGTAGCCAATATTTAGGAAGAGATTGGTATGAAGATGGTAAAATGTTACACAAGAAAAACACCTTTACAGACTTTGTAGACTGTTCTAAATTTTTAATTGATAATAATTATACATCTCCAAAACACTTATATGCTATGGGCGGTTCTGCAGGTGGTTTGTTAATGGGTGCTGTGGTAAACATGAATCCAGAATTATACAATGGCATTATAGCAGCTGTACCTTTTGTAGATGTAGTTTCTACAATGATAGATGATTCCATACCATTAACCACAGGAGAATATGACGAATGGGGAAACCCAAATAACAAAGAATATTATGATTATATTAAATCTTATTCGCCTTACGACCAAGTAACATCTAAAGCCTACCCAAATATGTTGGTAACTACTGGTTTTCATGATAGTCAAGTACAATATTGGGAACCTGCAAAATGGGTAGCAAAACTAAGAGACTTAAAAACAGATAACAATATTTTATTGTTGCATACCAATATGGAAGCCGGACATGGAGGCGCTTCTGGGCGTTTTGACGCTTTAAAAGAAACAGCTAAAGATTATACATTTTTCTTAGCTTTAGAAAATAAATTAGGTACAGAAGCCATAAAGCTTTAAAATCTGTTTTTATTTCAATCTTAAAAACGTACTTTTGCACACTGTAAAAGTGAAACCTCACAGGTACAACTTGTGAGGTTTTTCATGAAAAAACATCATGATAAAGAATACTGGAATTCATAATAACATTTTAGAATTAGTTGGAGAAACCCCACTAGTAAAACTAAGAAAAACTACAAAAAAATTACAGGGCTCTTACTTTGCTAAAGTTGAGGCTTTTAATCCAGGTCACTCTTCAAAAGACAGAATTGCATTGCACATTATTAATGTTGCAGAAAAAAAAGGCATTTTAAAAAAAGGAGCCACCATTGTAGAAACTACATCCGGTAACACAGGTTTTAGTTTAGCAATGATTAGTATTGTAAAAGGTTATAAATGTATTTTAGCTGTAAGCGATAAATCTTCTCAAGACAAAATAGATTTATTAAAAACAATGGGAGCAGAGGTACATATTTGTCCTGCAAATGTTCCTGCAGACGATCCAAGATCTTACTATGAAGTGGCCAAAACCATTCACAAAAAAACAAAAAATTCGGTTTATATAAACCAATATTTTAACGAGCTTAATATAGAAGCACACTACAGGTCTACAGGACCAGAAATTTGGCAACAAACCCAAGGTAAAATAACACATTTGGTAGCAGCAAGTGGAACAGGTGGTACTATTTCTGGCACTGGTAAGTATTTAAAAGAACAAAATCCAAACATAAAAATTCTAGGGGTAGATGCTTTTGGTTCTGTATTAAAAAAATACCACGAAACAGGAAAATTTGATAAAAACGAAATACAACCTTATAAAATTGAAGGTTTAGGCAAAACACTTATACCTTCAGCTACAGATTTTGATGTTATAGATATTTACGAGAAAGTATCTGATAAAGATGCTGCATTTTCTGCAAGAGAAATCGTAAAAAAAGAAGGCATTTTTCCAGGTTATACATCAGGTGCTGTTTTACAAGCTACAAAACAATATGCAGCACAAAATTATTTTAATGATGATAGTTTTGTTGTACTTATTTTTCCAGATCATGGATCGCGTTATATGAATAAAATCTACAACGATTCTTGGATGAAAAATCAAGGTTTTATTGATTAAAATAAAGCTTTTCTCATTTTATTTATAAATTGGATAAACTGTCAATTTTTTTTACCTTTGTCAACATCAAAATAGCAGAAACAATGGCGGTAGATTTATTTGATAGAATCATAAAAGACAAAGGGCCCTTAGGAAAATGGGCAGAACAAGCAGAAGGGTACTATGTGTTTCCAAAATTAGAAGGTCCTATTTCTAACAGAATGTCTTTTAATGGTAAAAAAGTAGTTACATGGAGTATTAACGATTACCTAGGGTTGGCAAACCATCCTGAAGTTTTAAAAGTTGATGGAGAAGCTGCTTTAGAGCATGGTATGGCTTATCCTATGGGGGCAAGAATGATGTCTGGTCACACTCCCTATCACGAACAATTAGAGCGTGAATGTGCAGCATTTGTAAATAAAGAAAAAGCATATCTTTTAAATTTTGGTTATCAAGGCATTATGTCTGCAATAGACGCTTTGGTTTCTAAAAATGATATTATTGTATACGATATGGACACGCACGCTTGTATTATAGATGGGGTTCGTTTGCATTCAGGAAAACGTTTTGTATATCGTCATAACGATATGGAAAGTTTTGAAAAAAACATCAAACGTGCTGCAAAAATGGCAGAAAAAACAGGTGGAGGAATTTTAGTAATTTCTGAAGGTGTTTTTGGAATGCGTGGAGAGCAAGGGCGTTTAAAAGAAATTGTAGCTTTTAAAAAACAATATAATTTTAGATTATTAGTTGATGATGCACACGGTTTTGGAACTTTAGGAGAAGGAGGAAGAGGCACAGGTTTTGAACAAGGTGTACAAGATGATATTGATGTGTATTTTGCAACTTTTGCCAAATCTATGGCAGGTATTGGTGCTTTTTTAGCAGGAGATAAAGATGTAATTCAGTTTTTACAATATAATTTACGTTCTCAAATGTTTGCAAAATCTTTACCAATGGCAATGGTTAAAGGTGCATTAAAACGTTTAGACATGATTAGAACCATGCCAGAACTAAAAGAAAAGTTGTGGGAAAACACTAATGCACTACAATCTGGTTTAAGAAATGCAGGTTTCGATTTAGGAACGACCCAAACTTGTATTACACCTGTATTTTTAAAAGGTGATATACCTGAAGCTATGGCTATGGTAAATGATTTAAGAGAAAATCATGGAATCTTTTGTTCTATTGTTGTATATCCTGTAATCCCAAAAGGATTAATAATTTTAAGGCTGATACCAACAGCAACCCATACACAAGATGATATTGATGAAACCATTACTGCTTTTTCTGCAATTAGAGCAAAGCTAGAAGATGGTACTTACAAAAAAATAGCAGCAGCTTTAGTGTAAATGAGTATTTAACAAACAATAAAACCTCAAAACAGTATTTTGTTTTGAGGTTTTTTATTTTAATAAAAATAGACTTTTATTTTACATCCATTAATTCTACATCAAAAATAAGAGTAGCATCTGGTGGAATTACACCACCTGCACCTGCAGCACCATATGCTAAATTAGAAGGAATTACAAAACGCGCTTTATCTCCCACATTTAATAATTGTATACCTTCATCCCAACCAGAAATTACTTGTCCTACACCCACATTAAAATCGATAGGTTGTTTTCTTTTGTAAGAAGAGTCAAATACTGTACCATCTAATAATTGGCCTTTGTAATGTACAGAAACTCCTGCGCCTTTTGTAGCTTTTTTTCCAGTACCTTTTTGAATGATTTTATAACGTAACCCACTATCAGTTTCATCATAACCAGCAGCAATTTCGTCTAACATTTCTTTTTGTTTTGCTTTTGCTTCTGCTTCTCTTTTTTCTCTTGCTCCTTCAAAAGTTCTAAAAGCTTCTATGGCATTAAAGCTTTCAGCTTCACCACCAACTCTTAAAATTTCTACTTTCATATCATCACCTTGTGTAACAGTATCTACAATATCTTGCCCTTCTACAACAGTACCAAAAACAGTATGTTTGTCATCTAACCATGGAGTAGGAACGTGGGTAATGTAAAACTGACTTCCGTTAGTTGCGGGGCCAGAGTTTGCCATTGCTAATTTACCTGGTGCATCGTGTTTTAAATCAGGATGAAATTCATCATCAAATTTATAACCAGGGTTTCCTGTACCTGTACCTAATGGACAACCACCTTGAATCATAAAATCTGGAATTACTCTATGGAATTTTAAACCATCGTAATAAGGAGTTCCTTGAGCTTTTGCTGAGTTTTCTAAATTACCTTCTGCTAAAGCAACAAAATTACCAACTGTTCCAGGAGCTTTCTCATGTTCTAATTGTACTAAAATTTCACCTTTTGGTGTGGTGAATTTTGCATATAATCCGTTATTCATATTGTTTTAATTTATTTTATTTTTTTAAATTTAATAATGATAAACTATAGGTAAAACCTACGTTTAAGTTTGTTGAATTTACATTGCCATAAGGAGATATCATTTGACCCCCAGAGATGTTAAAGTTAAAATCGTCATTTACATGAAAGTTGATACCTGCTGTTGGTCTAATTAAAATACCTTCACCAGAATCCACTCTTCCTCCTCCAGCCACACCAGCTGCAACTTCTGCAAATAAAGAAATTTTATCGTTCAAAAATTTATTTGATTTAATTCCTAAACCAAAAATACCGTGAGCATATCCACCAGATTTTCCTTTGTAAGCAAAAGAAGCTTCTCCAGCTATATAAAATCTTTTATTTAAATCGTAATTTATTTTTAAAGCAATTAATTGTAAATTACTTGGAGGGATGCCAAATTTAGCAACATTAAAATAGGTCTGATTTTGAACTCCTATTTGTACCCCTTGTGTTTTAAGAGATTTCGCTTTTTTCTCGGTAAAAAAATCTTTGATCCCTCCACTTACACCATAATATTTTAAACTAAATCCAGCAGTATATGCCTGAAAACTCGCAATACCACCAACAGATCTGTGATAGCCTCCATGAAGGCTTAAACCAAATTTATCTGAAAATCGAATATCTGCGCCTACACTCGGATACATTGTTAAACCACCTTCAGGATAAATTCTCCCACCTGCAGCTCCAATACCCATTTTTGCAAAAAAGTTAACGTGTTTAGTTTCAATAAAGTTCTTTCCTACACCAAAAAATAAATCCATAAAACCAGCTGTTAAACCAGCATACATAGCATCTACATGTGCATAAATAAATGTGTTTTCATTTAAATATTTTTGATATTCAAATCCTATGATCGATAATACTTTATCAATTTTTTGATAACTTGGGTTTGTACTAGCATCTGTTCTGGAATTTCCAAAAGGAAAAAAATAATCGAATGTTACTTGTTGAACGCTTTTTACTGCAGGTTTTTTCCAAAAATTATCTGTCGTTGAATTTGCAACAACAAATTCTTTCTGAGCTTGTTTATAAGAAGCAATTCGTAAAGTTGTTGGGATTTCAACAAAAAAGGAAATATTATCATTTTTTTGGATACCTGTAAAAAAGTTTACATATCCATATTGAACTCCAAATGAATATCCATTTTTTTTATATTGTAAACCTGCATTAGGATAAATAATTCCACCTCCATTTACTAATGATCTATAACCACCACCACCTCCAAAATGTGCATTAGCATCAAAGTATAGGTTTTTATAAATAGGTAAGTTAACGCCTAAATTTACTCCTAAAGTAAACAATCCTCCTTGATCACCTGTAATTGCTGTATGAAATCCAGCACCTGTATATAACCAATTTGTTAAAGGGATGTTGTAATTTAAACCTACAAACCCCATAGTTGGTTGTAAATTATAACCTACTTTTTCATCTGGTTGATGGACTAAAGTATAATTTAATCGAATATTATTATGCATCTCTTTAGTTACCATATCAGATAAATCATACTTTTGAGAATATGATTTAAACGAAAGAAATAGTACTAAAACTAAAACATAATTTTTCATCGTTTTATTTTTTAAATTCACTTGTAAAGTGCAGTTTTACCGTGGGGTATTTACTTTGTGTCATTTGAATTGTAAAGGCAGAATCTGCTAAAAATACCAATTGATCTTGTTTGTCTTTTGCTAAATAACGCTGTTTAACTCTTTTAAATTCTTTAAACTCTTCGTTTTTTGGGTTTTCTGGTTCTACCCAACATGCTTTATGAACTTGTAAATTTTCATAGGTACATTTTGCACCATATTCGTGTTCTAATCTGTATTGAATTACTTCATATTGTAAAGCACCTACAGTTCCTACAACTCTTCTACCATTCATATCTAAAGTAAATAATTGTGCAACACCTTCATCCATTAATTGGTCTAAACCTTTGTATAATTGTTTAGATTTCATGGGATCTCCATTATTTACATATCTAAAATGTTCTGGAGAAAAACTTGGTATTCCTTTAAAGTTTAATTGCTCTCCTTCTGTTAATGTATCTCCAATTTTAAAATTTCCAGTATCGTGTAAACCTACAATATCACCAGGAAAAGATTCTTCTACAATTTCTTTTTTCTCTGCAAAAAATGCATTTGGACTAGAAAACTTTACTTTTTTACCATTTCTAACATGTAAATACGGTGCGTTTCGTTTGAATTTACCAGATACAATTTTTATAAATGCTAACCTATCTCTGTGTTTAGGATCCATATTGGCATGTATTTTAAATACAAAACCTGTTAGTTTTTCTTCTTTTGAATCTACTAAACGTTCTTCTGCTTTTTTGGGTTGTGGTGGTGGCGCAATTTCTATAAATGCATCTAATAATTCTTTTACACCAAAGTTATTTAATGCAGAGCCAAAAAACACAGGCTGTAATTCTCCTTTTAAATATGCTTCTTGATTAAATGGAGGATAAACTTCTTCAATTAACTCTAATTCTTCACGTAAAGTATTTGCTGCTGTATCACCTATAACTTTATCTAATTCTGGGTTTGTTAAATCATCAAACTCTACACCATCTGAAACGGTTTGTTTTTTATCGCCAGAAAAAAGATTTAATTTTTTTGCCCAAATGTTATAAATTCCTTTAAAATCATATCCCATTCCAATAGGGAAACTCATTGGTGTAACACGCAAACCTAGTTTTTGCTCTACTTCATCTAACAAATCAAAAGCATCTTTACCTTCTCTATCTAATTTGTTGATAAAAACGAGCATAGGTATGCTACGCATTCTACAAACTTCTACCAGTTTTTCGGTTTGTGGCTCTACACCTTTGGCAACATCGATAACCACAATTACACTGTCTACAGCTGTTAGGGTTCTAAAAGTATCTTCTGCAAAATCTTTATGCCCAGGTGTATCTAAAATATTAATTTTTTTGTTTTTATAGATAAAAGCCAAAACAGAAGTTGCTACAGAAATTCCACGCTGTCGCTCAATTTCCATAAAATCGGAAGTAGCTCCTTTTTTAATTTTGTTGTTTTTTACTGCACCTGCTTCTTGTATGGCACCACCAAATAGTAATAATTTTTCTGTTAAGGTTGTTTTACCTGCATCTGGGTGAGATATGATACCAAAAGTTCTTCTTCGTTTTATTTCTTCTAAAAAGCTCATCTACAAAATTTGAGGTGCAAAGATAGGTTTTACAAAGAGAAATATCAATCTAAAATTTCTACAGTCATTCTAATGTCTTTTAGCGGCCATTCATCTACACCCACTTTAACTTTAGACATTTTATCCATAGTATCAAAACCTGAAATTACTTCGCCAAAAACGGTGTGTTCTTTGTTTAAGTGATGTGCACCATTTCTATTATGGACTATGTAAAATTCAAAAGGATTTGATAATTTATTGGGGTTGTCTTCCCAATCTCTAGCAGCTGCTAATGCACCATACTTGTGTCTTCTATGGCTTTTAAATTCAGGTTTTAGCCTGTAATTACCATACAGTCTTCTTTGTTTTTTGGTATAGGTTTCGTCTGAATTACCACCTTGAATTACAAAGTTTCTAGCAATTCTGTAAAACTCTGTTGTATTAAAATAATTTATTTTAGTTAAAAAAATAAAATTGGCTCTGTGAATTGGAACATCATTATATAAGCGCAATTTTATATTACCAAACTTTGTTTTTATGATAACTTTGTTTTCTTTATTTTGCTTACCATATGCTGTAAAAAAGGCCTCTACGTTTTTACTGTTTAAACTATCCCAACGTTTTACTACTTTTTTTTCGATCTTTTTCCTCAGATTTTTTTTTACAATAGCTGTACTATCTATTTCTTGTTTGGAAGTTGTTGTTTTATTTTTACATTGAAATAAAAAGAATAAACAACCAATAAAGAAGTAGAATTTTAAAATTCTCATTGCATAAATTTTTAAACTTTCAAAGATAAATCATCAATATAAAACATTAGAAAAATTTGTTAATTTTTATTGTTTTTTTAAGATTTTTTGACAACTCTTTCCCTATTTTTGTAAAAATGGAAGAACAAGTTATTTTAGTAGATGAAAATGATACCCCAGTTGGTTTAATGGAAAAAATAGAAGCGCATGAAAAAGCCTTATTACACAGAGCTTTTTCTGTTTTTATTTTTAATAAAAAAGGAGAATTGATGCTGCAACAAAGAGCAGGTTCTAAATATCATTCGCCTTTATTATGGACAAATACTTGTTGCTCACATCAAAGAGAAGGAGAAACCAATATAGAAGCTGGCAAAAGACGTTTGCAAGAAGAAATGGGGTTTAGCACAGATTTAAAAGAGGTTTTTTCTTTTATCTATAAAGCACCTTTTGATAATGGTTTAACAGAGCATGAACTAGATCATGTGATGATTGGTTATTATGACGATGCACCGAAATTAAATAAAGAAGAAGCAGAAGCCTACAAATGGATGCCATTAGAGGATGTAAAAAAAGACATTGAAGAAAATCCGCATTTATATACTGCGTGGTTTAAAATTATATTTAAAAAATCTTACGAAAAACTAAGCCATGCCTAAAGTAACCGTTCATAGAAAAGCGCATTTTAATGCAGCTCATAGATTGTATAGAAAAGATTGGAGTGATGAAAAAAACGTTGCTGTTTTTAGCAAGTGTAGCAACCCTAATTTCCACGGTCATAATTACGAGTTAATTGTTTCTTTAACTGGAGAAATAGACAAAGAAACGGGTTATGTTTTTGATTTAGGGATTTTAAAAAACTATATAAAATCTGAAATTGAAGATTGTTTTGATCATAAAAATTTAAATGTAGAAGTACCTGAGTTTAAAGATGTAAACCCTACAGCAGAAAATATTTGTGTGGTTACCTATCAAAAACTTAGAAAATTATTACCCAGTCATTTAGATTTAAAAGTAACACTTTACGAAACTCCAAGAAACTTTGTGAGTTATTCAGGTGAATAATCAATATTAGTTATAATTTAAAAAGCCTCGTTTACAATTTGTAAACGAGGCTTTTTATTTAAATAATTAAAAGTATTTAGTTTTTACTTTTGTTTTTAAATTCATCAAATTTATCACCTTCTTTTTTAGGCCAGCTATTGTTAGCAGTATCTACATCAGCAGTTTCAAAATCTGGATCTATTACAATTTTGGTAATTTCTTTAGTAGAAGCAAATACCCTTTTTGCAGAAGTATCACTTTTCATCCAAATTTGTGCAGGGAAAGTTTCTCTTTTAGTTGAACCATCTGCGTAGGTTAATTCTACAATTATTGGCATAATTAAACCTCCTGGTTTTTCGAACTCTACAGAGTAGATATAAGAAGGTACTTCTTTACCATCTGCATATTTATTCATAGCATTTGGGTTAGCATCTTCCTTTTTGTCTGTTATGTAAACTAAGTCTCCTAAATTATCAAAATACTGTTTGTATTGCTCTTTTAATTTAGTTACTCTTTCGCTTGCTTTGTCAGTTAAGTATAATGGTTTTACAGATTTAATACCTATATCTGTAACATCTGTTGTGTAAAACCACCCTCTAAAAAACCAGTCTAAATCCATACCAGATGCATCTTCCATAGATCTAAAGAAATCTTCTGGAGTTGGGTGTTTAAACATCCATCTTTGAGAATATGTTCTAAATGCATGGTCAAACAATTCTGGTCCCATAATTGTTTTTCGCAAAATATATAAACCTGCTGCGGGTTTAGAATATGCATTTGGACCAAATTGTTTTACGTAATCTCCTTGAGACATAATAGGAGAGATGTTACTTTGATCACCGCCCATATATCTTGTAATTTCCTTTGCAGGGTTTGAGGCAAATAATTCTGCGTCATAAACATCTTCTGCTAAAATTTCTACGAAAGAGTTTAAACCTTCGTCCATCCATGTCCATTGCCTTTCGTCAGAATTTACAATCATTGGGAAAAAGTTATGCCCAACTTCATGTATAATTACTCCTAACATTCCTTTTTTAGTTCTGTCAGAATAAGTTCCATCTGGATTTGGACGACCAAAGTTGAAACAAATCATTGGATACTCCATACCTTGTCTTTCTGAATGTACAGAAACTGCTTTTGGATAAGGATAATCGAATGTTAATTTAGAATATTCTATCAAGGTTGTTGCTACAGCTCTTGTAGAGTGTTCTTCCCATAAAGGGTTTCCTTCTTTAGGATATAAAGAGGTGGCCATTACTGTTTTACCATTAATGTTTACAGCCATTGCATCCCAAATGTATTTTCTAGAAGTAGCAAAAGCAAAATCTCTAACTTTTTGAGCCTTAAATTTCCATGTTTTTGTACTAGTTACACGTCCTTTTTCAGTTTTTTCAGCTTCTTTTTGTGTTACAATAATAACAGGTTTGTCAAAAGATTTTCTAGCTTTCTCCATACGTTTACGTTGTGTTTTTGTTAACACATCTTTCTCGTTTTGTAAAGTACCTGTTGCTTCTACAATGTGGTCTGAAGGAACCGTTAAGTTTACTTCATAATCACCAAATTCTAAAGCAAATTCAGAACGACCCCAAAATTGCATATTTTGCCAACCTTCTACATTATTGTAAACGGCTAATCTTGGAAAAAACTGTGCAATTGTATAATTGTTATTTCCGTCTTTAAAAGCTTCTAAACCAGAACGACCACCATCTTTGTTGATGTCGTTTATTTTATAATTCCACTGAATTCTGAATTCAAACGTTTTACCTGGAGCTAATGGTTTAGATAAATTGATACGCATCATGGTTCTATTAATGGTATGTGATAATGGTTTACCATTACTTTCTACCTTTGTAATATTGTACCCAAATCCTTTTTTTTCGTTCATGAAAGAACCTTTAAAGTTGTTTGGTGTTATAAATGCAGATGCACTGTTAGATTTTGCTAATGGAGTTTTTGAGTCATCTGCTCTCATATTTTGGTCTAATTGCACCCATAAATATTCTAGATAATCTTTAGAATTGTTGTGATATGTGATTTCTTCATCACCATAAATTTTATTGTTAGGCTCATCTAAACGAATGTCCATAACATAGTCTACTTTTTGTTGTGTATACTGATGTCCTGGCGCACCAGCCGCATTATGCTGGTCATTTGGAGTAGCCAAAACATCTTTCATTTGTCTGAATTTGTTTTGGTCTGTGTGTCCTTTTTGTGTTTTGCTTTCCTTTACTTTTTTTTCTTGTGCTATTGATACAAAAGAAATGAAGAATAAAGAAAAAGCTAATAATGATAGTTTTTTCATATTTGATTGTTTTGTTTAAATTCTGTCGCCTAAATTAAGCATATCTATGCAATTTTGTTAAATATTGTTAATGTTTTAACAAATCTTTATTATAAAAAAAACTGCTTAAAGAATGTTTCTTGAAGCAGTTTTAAATTTTTTGTAATTAATATTTAGTTTTTCATTTTATTTTTAAATTTACTAAACCCATCTTCTTTGTTTCTTGGAAAACTATTGTTAGAGGTGTCTACATCTGCAGTTTCTAACTCTGGGTCTACTACAATTTTAGTAATTTGTTTATCTGAATGCACTGCTTTGGTAACTTGTTTGTCATTATATCTCCAAATTTCTGCAGGATACATTTTCTTTTGTTTAGTGCCATCATCATAAGTAAATTCTACAATAATAGGCATTACTAAACCACCAGGTTTGTTATAAGTAATTTCGTAAAAATATTTAGACTTTGCCTTTTTTGGTTTGTTTATAGATAAACCTTCGCTTGTATCTTCTATAAATTCTATTGTTTCATTAGTTGCGTCTTTTGCATAAAATTTACGGACACCTTCGATACCAATATCTGTAACATCAGTAGTGTAAAACCAACCTCTCCAAAACCAGTCTAAGTCTACGCCAGAAGCATCTTCCATAGTTCTAAAGAAGTCTGCTGGTGTTGGGTGTTTAAATTTCCATCTTTGTGCATAAGTTTTAAATGCATGATCAAACAACTCTTTACCCATAATGGTTTCTCTTAAAATCCATAAAGCTGTAGCTGGTTTTCCATAGGCATTGCTACCAAAACTATATACATGGTCTCCTTTAGACATTATTGGTGCAATTCTAGATTGATCTCCAGCCATATATCTTACAATATTTTTTGGATATCCTCTTGTGATAGGGAAGTTAGGGTCGTAATCTAATTCTGCCAACATTTCCATATAAGAGTTTAAACCTTCATCCATCCAAGTCCATTGTCTTTCATCTGAATTTACAATCATTGGAAAAAAGTTATGTCCAACTTCGTGAATGGTTACTTTTATCATTCTGTATTTTGTTCTGTCAGAATAGGTTCCATCTGGATTAGGTCTTCCTGGATTGAAACAAATTTGAGGATATTCCATTCCCATTTGCCCATCTACAGAGATTGCTTTGTGGTATGGATAATCAAACGTATATCTAGAATATGTTTTTAAGGTTTGTGCAACTGCTCTTGTAGAATGGTCTCCATACAAAGGGTTTGCTTCTTTAGAATATAATGATTGTGCCATTACAGTTTTACCATTAATATCTACAGCCATAGCATCAAAAATAAATTTTCTTGAACTTGCAAACGCATAATCTCTTACATTTTTAGCAACAAATTTCCATGTTTTTGTTTTTTTAGATTTTGTTTTTTCTATTTTTTCAGCTTCTTTTTGAGTTCTAATAATTACTGGTTTGTCAAAAGTTTTTTTCGCTTTTTCTAATCTTTTTAATTCCTTTCTAGTAAAAACTTCTTCAGGATTTTGTAATATACCAGTAGCACCTAACATGTGGTCTTCTGGAGTGGTAATATTAACGGTAAAATCTCCAAATTCTAAAGCAAATTCACTTCTTCCCCAAAATTGGTCGTTTTGCCAACCTTCTACATTATCATACACACACATTCTTGGATAAAACTGTGCAATTACGTAGTTGTTGTTTCTGTTTTCTGTAAAATGTTCGTACCCAGATCTACCACCTTGTGTTCTGTGATTATTGATGTTATACCACCATTTTATTTTAAATTGAAATTTTTCTCCAGATGCTAAGGGTTGGGCTAAATTTATACGCATCATTGTTTGGTTAATGGTGTGTGATAAATTGCTGCCATCTATATTTTTTACACTTTCTATTTTAAACCCACCATCAAAAGGAGTTTCTATGTAAGCTTTGTTAAATCTTGTTTTTGAGGTTTTACTTGGTATTCTGCTTGTTTGAATATCTGGGGTTTTAGAATCTGCAGCTCTCATATTTTGGTCTAATTGTACCCATAAATATGGCAAAGTATCATCTGAATTGTTGTGATAGGTAATAGTTTCATTACCATAAATTCTGGTCTTTGCATCATCTAAAAGAATATCCATAGTATAATCTACTTTTTGCTGCGTGTACTTTATACCTGGAGCACCAGATGCAGTTCTTTGTAGATTAGGCGTTGGTAAAAGTTCTTTTAACTGTTTAAACTTGTTCTGATTGGTATGCCCTTGTTTGGTTTTAGATTCTTGTGCCAAAAATGCACTTGATATAAAAAACATAGAAAGGATTAGAAAACCCAGTTTTTTCATAATTGTTGGTTTTTGTTTATTGAATTAGTATTTGAATTTATTTTGATGATTTTCTTTAGTTAACAGAATACTTTTGTTTTTTGAACCTACTTTAGATTTTATAAGGTTTTGTTGTTCTGGAAAATGTTTAATTAATATTTTATTGTCTATATCTATAGATTTTACTTGATTTATATTTTCTATTTCTAGATAAAAGTAAACCAAATCGCCTTCATATTCTTTACCAATGTAATTAAAATTGGCAGCAATATCATTAACTTTAAAACTTAGCTTGCTTTTTAGGTATTTTTCGAAATAGATATCGTTATTTTCTAATTCTTTTTTGGTGGTAAGTTGTAAATCTATGTTGTAATCTTTGTTTAGTGCCAGCTCAATATCATCCATAAAAACGCTAGTAATTATTTGAACGGCTTTTGCATTTTCTTTAAATTTAATTTGAGTTAAACTTAAATAATATTTATGGCTTGTAAAAGAGAATATTGTTGCTATTAAAAAAAATAGTAGTAGTTTATTTATTTTCATACTTGTTATTAAAACAATTATTGCGCCAATTTACTCTTTTTTTATAACTTCTAAGTAGGTTTTACTTTCTCTTCTAAAAATTTTAATAATATCTAAAACCTTATCTTCTTTATGTAATTTCTCGATACCTAAAGGATTGCAATACTCTAAAAAATGAAAGTAATTTTCTACAGGTATTTTTAATTGCTCGAAAAAGAATTTTTCTCCTAATTCTGACATGATTTTATAAGGAAAATCTTTTTTTCTAGCTAGTTCTTTTCTTAATGCCCACAAACGTTCTGAATGTTTAAAAGCCATTGTAACACTAGCACCTGCACCTGCAAAGTTTACAGTTGGGTCTGTATTATTTAAAGGTGGTTTTGCTTTGTCTATTTCGTCTATTGGACCAACAACATTCATATCTACATCAGATAAATTCATGACTTCTCTTAAAAGTGAATCTTTTTTATTAAAAGGTACATCTTTGGTGTCTATACCTAATCTACCACTTAAATTGTGTTTTTTTAGCACAATGCTATCTAATACAATTGTTCTATATTTTAATTTTATTTTAAGTAGTTTTTCTAGTACATTATTCTTTTTTACAACTACAAATTTTGTAATGTGTTGTACAGAAGAAAAACGTAAAGAATCTCCTTCTTTTACAAAAATTCGAAATTCACCATTATCAGAAGTAAAAGTACCTTGGTTGGTTTTTAAGTTGATGATATTGGCATTTCTAACCGTACTTAAAGAATCTGTTACTTTACCATTTATAATTGTTCTTCTTAATTGAGAAAAAGAAGAGCTTACAACAAATGCTAATAAAAATAATAGGAGTAATTTTTTTTGCATATTAACAATGATTTTAACAAATTTCATATTAATCTTTTTAAATTTATAAAATTATCTGATAAACTTCTGTTAAAAACATTTTTTTTATTTTTGAGATATGAAAAAAATGATTGTTGCAAGTACATCTACCATTTTTGGGAGTGGTTATTTGGAGTATTTATTACCCACTTTAGAAAAGCACTTTGCAAATGTTAAAAGAATTGTGTTTATACCTTTTGCAAGACCAGGTGGAATTTCTTACGAAAAATATACAGCTTTAGCTAAAAAAGCTTTTGCAGGCATCCATATAAATGTAAAAGGTTTACATGAATTTGATAATTACAAAGCAGCAATTCTAGAGGCTGAAGGTATTTTTACAGGAGGAGGAAATACTTTTGAATTGGTAAATCAACTTTATAAACAAGAGGTCTTAGCATCACTAAAAATTGTTATAGAAAAAGGTGTACCGTATTTAGGTACAAGTGCAGGTAGTAATATTTGTGGGGTTTCTATGATGAATACCAATGATATGCCTATTGTATATCCACCAAGTTTTACAACTTTAGGTTGTATTCCTTTTAATATTAATGCGCATTATTTAGATCCTGTAAAAGGTTCTACGCATATGGGAGAAACTAGAGCAACTAGAATTAAAGAGTTTCATGTGTTTAATAAGACACCAGTTTTGGGTTTAAGAGAAGGTAGTTGGTTAGAAGTAAATGACAACAGCATTACTTTACAAGGAAAATATACTGCAAGATTATTTCAACAAAATAAAGTGCCTTTTGAATTAGAAAGTGGGAGAGAAGTGGTTGTTTGATTTTGAAGTTTATGAGATTGAAAATTTTAAATTATTTTCAATCTCATTAATATACAAAGTTTTTTTATTCATTTTAAAAACTAAGTCATACGCACTAATATTCAATATAATCTACAATTTCTAAACCATAACCAATAATACCCACTCTTTTTGTTTGTTGCGAATTGGTAATTAGTTTTAGTTTGCTAATATTTAAATCGTGTAAAATTTGTGCACCAATACCAAAATCTTTATTGTCTAGTTTAATATCTGGGGCTTTCATAATCCCTTTTTCTTGGCTTTCTTTTAATATTTTAAGTCTACTAATTAAGTTTTGCGATTGATTCTGTTGATTTACAAAAATGATAGCTCCTTTACCATCATCGTTAATCACTTTAAACATTTGGTCTAATTTTTTATCTGCATTATTGGTTAATGTACCTAATATGTCATTATTAACTAATGTTGAATTTACGCGAGTTAAAATACTCTCATTTTTAGACCAAGAACCTTTTGTTAAAGCGATATGCACTTGATTGTTTGTAGTTTGTTCGTAAGCTCTTAACCTAAATTCGCCAAAACGTGTGTTGATGTTAAAATCTTCTTTTTTCTCAATCAAAGAGTCATGCTCCATTCTGTAAGCTACTAAGTCTTCTATAGAAACTATTTTGATATCGAACTTTTTTGCCACTTCTAAAAGTTGTGGTAAACGTGCCATGGTTCCATCTTCGTTCATAATTTCTACAATAACACCTGCTGGCTCTAAACCTGCTAAACGTGCAAAATCGATAGCTGCTTCTGTATGACCAGTTCTTCTTAAAACACCACCTTCTTTAGCTACTAATGGAAAAATGTGACCCGGTCTTGCCAAATCAAAAGGTTTTGTATTTTTTTCTATTAAGGCCTTTATGGTTAACGCTCTGTCTGAGGCAGAAATACCTGTTGTAACGCCTTTACCACGCAAATCTACAGAAACTGTAAAGGCAGTTTCCATCGGATCTGTATTGTTGTAAACCATCATTCCTAAATCTAAGTCTTTACAACGTTTTTCGGTAAGTGGTGCACAAATTAAGCCACGCCCATGAGTTGCCATAAAGTTGATCATTTCTGGTGTAACTTTTTCTGCAGCAGCTAAAAAATCTCCTTCATTTTCTCTGTTTTCATCATCAACCACAATTATTACCTTACCATTTCTAATGTCTTGTATAGCATCTGCAATAGTGTTTAATTGGGTGTTTTTTTTGCTTTGTAAATTAGTCATATACTTATATGTCTTTTTTAGATTTAAATTTTTTAAAGAAATTAATGATGGGTTGTGTAATGGCATCTACATTAAAAATACCTTTGTCATTAGTGGCTCTTCTGGTTAAGAAAATACCAAGAGGAACCATAACCATAGTAGAAATCCAAGCTCCCATTAAAGAGGAAATAGAACTTTCTTCAGCTAAGTTTTTACCCATTGTATTTCCAAAAAAGTAGAGTACATAGATGCATATTGCTAAAATCATAGGCAAACCAAAACCACCTTTTCTAATTATAGAGCCTAATGGAGCACCAATAAAAAATAATATTAAGCATGAAAAAGAAAGGGCTATTCTACCATAATATTCAGAATCAAAAAAGTTTAACATTTTTCTTTTCCATTTAACGCCATCTACATTGTTTTTTACATTGCTAAAAGCTGAATTTATTTTTGATTTTGCAGCATTTAAAATGTTAATTTGTTCCCTTAAGTTAAAATTATTTAAAATATTCGTTGAATCTATAAATTTTGTTTTTAAAGAATCTTTGTATTTGTATAGTTTTTTTGCAGTAGTAATACTGGTTATTGTTTTTGCTCTTGCTGCTAACAATTCGTTATAACTTGCTTTTAGAATTGGTATGGTATCATTTAACTGATTTAGAGTTCTCATATTATAGCTGTTTTTAACTCTTTCTTCGTCTAATTTACCATCTCCAACTATATTAGAAATATCTATATTGAATTCGTATTCTTTAAATGTTGCTTGAGAAGCAGGCATTCTTTTTCTTTTTTTTGATGATCTATATTCTTTTGTGTGGTCTTGGTAATAATATCCATCATATAAAATAAAGGTCATATATCTACTACCTTCTTCTGATAAAATTTTACCTCTTTCTGCTGTAATTACTTTTGTATTACCATTTCTGTTGCTTAAATCGTAAATTAAAACCTTTTTTAAGAGATTTTCTTCTTCACCGTATTTCTCTTCAAATTTTATTTGATAATTTGGAATATCACTATTAAAACTACCAGAAACTAATGCTAACGCAGGTTTTTTCTTTTTGATATTATAGTAAAGGTTACGTTGCTTTAAAGTTGCATACGGAAAAACATTATTTAAGAATAAGAAGTTGATGCCACTAAAAATTAGTGTTAAAATGATGAGTGGTCTTACCAAGCGTTGTAATGAAATACCAGCAGATTTAGCAGCTGCAAACTCGTAGTTTTCGCCCAAACTACCCAAAGTCATGATAGAAGATAGTAAAACGGCTATAGGTAATGCTTGAGGTACAATACCTAAAGTTGTATAATATAAAAGTTTAAAAATAAATATAAAACTAACTCCTTTACCAGCTACATTTTCAAAAATCTGCCAAAGTATTTGCATTACCAATACAAAAAGCACGATTAAAAAAGTAGCTATAAAAGGTTTTAAGAAGCTTTTTAAGATGTATTTATCTAAAATTTTCATTGCAACAAAAGTAATTGCTTAATTAATAATACGCTACTAATTTATTGTTAATTGAAAAAATTAGTCAATTATATAATTATTACTTAAAAACTTGTCTTTATTAAAAGTGAAAAAGTTTTTCGGTAAATCTTCGTTGTTTTTAAACTTTGTAATTGTAAAAGAGGTTTTAGAACCATTGGTACCTGTTTGGATTAATTTATAAATATGCTTGGTTTTTGCATCTATCCCCAATTCAACTTGAATTATTTCTGAGTTACTATCTTTAGGGTTTAGAATTACATATTGTATTTTTCTTCCTTTTGTGTTTTGTAGTTTTCCCATTTTAAAGGTGTAACCCTCTTTGTAAAAAGTTAATAATTTTGAGGGATATACAAAACCATCATCACCCTCTATATCTCCTTCAGAAATTGATATTTCTTTTTCATCATGATTGATAACATGCAATTTTTTACTATCGTAAATAAACTGATTTCCTAAGTAATTTAAGTTGTATTTTTCTCCTTGTAAGTTGATTTCGCCTCTAATTGGGGGTTCATCACCTTCCTTAATCCCTGCATCTTCGTTACTTAATGTTTGGCTAAAACCAATGTACATGTTTTTGTAAGCTCCCATTTTTGCAGAAACTTCATCTAATAAAGATTTTGCTTTTTCTGAATCTTGAGAAAAAACAATCGTTGTTAAAAATAAACTTAAAAATAAACTTATTATTTTTTTCATTTTAAATATTCTTTTCATTTTCTAATAATTGATCAAGAGCCACTAAATCTGGAACTAATACTTGCCTTGCTTTACTGCCTTCAAACCCCCCAACAATTCCAGCAGATTCTAACTGATCTATCAATCTTCCTGCTCTGTTGTATCCTAATTTTAATTTTCTTTGTAATAAAGAGGCAGAACCTTGCTGTGCTGTAACAATAATTTCTGCGGCTTCTCTAAACAATTTATCTCTATCTTCTATATCAATATCAATACTGGTGCCACTTTCATCATCTACATACTCTGGTAATTGGTACGCTTCAGAATAGGCTTTTTGAGAACCAATAAAATCGGTTATTTTTTCTACTTCTGGTGTATCTACAAAGGCACATTGTATTCTTTTTATTTCATTTCCACCAGAAAACAATAAATCTCCACGTCCAATAAGTTGGTCTGCTCCAGGTGCATCTAAAATGGTTCTAGAATCTATTTTAGAGGTTACTCTAAAAGCAATTCTTGCAGGGAAATTCGCTTTAATGATACCAGTAATTACATTTACAGATGGTCTTTGCGTAGCCACAATTAAATGTATCCCTATGGCTCTGGCTAATTGTGCCAAACGTGCAATTGGGGTTTCTACTTCTTTACCAGCAGTCATTATTAAATCAGCAAATTCATCGATAACCAAAACTATATAAGGTAAAAATTGATGCCCGTCATTAGGGTTTAATTTTCTGGCTTTAAATTTAGCATTGTATTCTTTTATGTTACGAACCATAGCTACTTTAAGTAAATCATAACGATTATCCATTTCTATACACAAAGAATTTAAGGTAGTTACTACTTTACTTGTATCTGTAATAATAGCCTCTTCTGTATCTGGTAATTTTGCTAAATAATGACGTTCTATTTTATTAAAAAGTGTTAATTCTACTTTTTTAGGATCTACTAAAATAAACTTTACTTCAGCAGGATGTTTTTTATACAATAAAGATGTTAGTACTGCATTTAATCCTACAGATTTACCTTGCCCTGTAGCACCAGCCATTAAAAGGTGAGGCATTTTAGCCAAATCTACCACAAAGGTTTCGTTAGAAATAGTTTTACCCAAAGCAATAGGTAACTCCATATTTGATTCTTGAAATTTCTTAGAAGAAATGGCAGAATGCATAGAAACAATGGTAGATTTTTTATTAGGCACTTCTATACCAATGGTGCCTTTACCAGGAATTGGTGCAATAATTCTAATTCCTAAGGCTGCTAGAGAAAGTGCAATATCGTCTTCTAGATTCTTAATTTTAGAGATTCTAATTCCTGCTTCTGGAACAATTTCGTACAAGGTAATTGTTGGGCCAACTGTGGCTTTAATTTCTTCGATTCCAATTTTGTAGTTTTTTAAAGTATCTACAATTCTATCTTTATTTGCTTCTAACTCTTCTGGATCAATAGAAATACTCTCATTGTATTGTTTTAATAAATTAAATGTTGGAAATTTAAAGTTAGAGAGCTCTAATGTTGGGTCAAATTCACCAAAATCTTTTACCAATTTATCAGATAAGTTTTCTGTAGATGCTTCTTCTTCTTCAACTTTTTCTATGTCTATTGCAACAGTTTCTTCCTCTTTGGCAATTTTTGTTTTTAGAACAGGCTCTAAGTTTTCTTCTACTTCTAAAGGTATTTCTTGCTCTTTTTTAGATGAAACATCTGAATATTTAGAAATTGTAGGTTTTAAATCCTCGAGAGATTTTTCAAACTCAGATTTTTCTTTTTTATCGTTTTTAAAAGAAATGGTGTTTGTAGTTTCTGTATCTACAACTTCACTTGTGTTTTCTTTATTTGTAGTGGTTTCAAAAGCATTACTTTCTGCTAGTTTAGCTGTTTTTGCAGCCTCTCTTTTTTGTTTAATTTTATTTATAAGTGCATCAAAACTAACTTTATAGCGAATTACTAAATACGTTATAAAAAAGAAAATTAATACAATAGCTAACCCTGTTTGTCCTATAAAAGTTTGTAGGTATTCGTTCATTTCGAAACCCACAATACCAGCTAAAAGTGCAAGTTTAGTGTTAAAAAAACCTAAAGTTACAGAAAGCCAAAGCATTGCAATTAACGCCCAATTCCAAGAAATAACAATTTTTGAGAGTTTTTTTTGAAAAAGGATGTATAAACCTGTTAAGAATATTTGAAAGGCAATTATAAACGAAGCAATTCCGAAGCTTTTGTATATAAAAAAGTGACTTAAACTAGCCCCAATTTTACCTAACAAGTTTTTACTTTTAACAGCTTTATCTGTAAGTTTTGTTAGTGTGCTTTGGTCTTCTTGCCAGTTAAAGAAAAAGGAAATAAAAGCAATACACAAAAAAATAGCGAAAGACATTAAAAATACAGCAATGATAGTTTTTGCTTGTTTTGTTTTTAAAAACGTTAACATATTTGTTTTTTCATCTGTTGAAGTTATTGTTTTTTTACTGCTAAGTTTCTTTTTTGTCATTAAATATTAAAATGTTTTATAGAGTGTTTGCTAAAATAGCAAATTGATTTTTGGAATGTATATAATACCGGCAATAATTAAAGAAATAATAGCAGCAAAAGTAGGTGCTCCAGCTGCAATATCTTTTATAAAACCTATTTTTATATGAAAATCTGGATGTACAAAATCAGCCACTTTTTCTACAGCTGTATTTAAAGATTCTGCCACTAAAACCAGGCCTATTGCTAAAAGCTGAATCATCCATTCTATGTTAGAAATCTGAAAGTAAAAACCTAAAACAGTCGCTATAACTGCCACAAAAATTTGTACCATTATACTGTCTTCTGTAGTTATTAAAAGCCATGCACCTTTAAAAGCGAATTTTAAACTACGTATTCTACCTTTAATAAAACTATCATTTGGGTTTTTCATACAATTAAATAGCTTTTAAAGCGGCTTCGTAATTAGGCTCATCTGCAATTTCAGATACTTGTTCTGTATATACTACATTTGCATTTTCATTTAAGACTATAACAGCTCTAGAGTGTAAGTGAGCTAATGGCCCATCTTTAATTTCTAATTGATAATCTTTACCAAAACTACCTGTAGCAAAATCAGACAACATTTCTACATTTTCTATACCTTCTGCACCACAAAAACGTGCTTGTGCAAAGGGTAAATCTTTAGAAATACATAAAACAATAGTATTGTTTAGTTCTGCTGCTTTTTTGTTAAATTCTCTAACAGACGTAGCGCAAGTACCAGTGTCAATAGAAGGAAAAACATTTAATACAACTTTTTTACCTTCAAAATCAGATTGTTTTTTTGTATTTAAATCTATTGTTTTTAAATTAAATTCAGGTGCTTTGCTACCAACTTCTGGTAAATTACCTATTGTGTTTATTGCGTTTCCTTTTAACGTGATATTTGCCATTTTTTGTATTTCTTATGTTTTTCAAAAGTAATTATTTTTATTCAAAAAATTAAGTAAAAACCAATAAGTTCTAACCCCTTTTTTTTAGTGATAATATGTATCTTCGCAAAAAGAAAAAAACTTTTTTTGTTGAATATTTCTCAATACACATCTGAGTTTAAGTACAATTGGAAACTGGCCGCACCAGTAATGTTAGGTATGTTAGGGCACACATTTGTGAGTTTTATAGATAACATTATGGTTGGGCAGTTAGGTACAGCAGAATTGGCTGCTGTTTCTTTAGGTAATAGTTTTATGTTTATTGCGATGTCTATTGGTATTGGTTTTTCTACAGCCATTACTCCTCTAATAGCAGAAGCAGATTCTTCTGATAACTTAACACAAGCAAGATCAGCTTACAAACACGGTCTAATATTATGTACTACTTTAGGAATTTTATTATTTTTATTAGTATTTTTTTCTAAGCCATTAATGTATTTAATGCAGCAACCAGAAGAAGTAGTTGCTTTGGCAATACCTTATTTAGATTTGGTGGCTTTTTCTTTAATACCTTTAATTATTTTTCAGGCTATAAAGCAATTTAGTGATGGCATGTCTATGACTAGGTACCCTATGTACGCTACTTTATTGGCTAATATTGTAAACATCTTTTTAAATTATATTTTAATTTTCGGAAAATTTGGCTTTCCAGAAATGGGTATAGTTGGAGCAGCTTATGGTACTTTAGTTTCTAGAATTATTATGGTCATTTATTTGTGGTTATTATTAAGATTTAAAGAACGTTCAGGCAGAATTGTAAAAAATATTCAACTCTTTGTTATTGATTTTTTTATGATCAAAAAAATTATAAAACTAGGCTCTTTAAGTGCCATGCAAATGTTTTTTGAAGTAGCTATTTTTACTGCAGCCATTTGGTTAAGTGGTTTGTTGGGTAAAAATCCGCAAGCAGCTAACCAAATTGCTTTAAACTTATCTTCTATGACATTTATGGTAGCTATGGGTTTAAGTGTGGCTTCTATGATTAGAGTTGGCAATCAAAAAGGATTGCAAAATTATAAAGAGTTGCGTAGAATAGCATTTTCTATATTTTTATTAGGAGTGTTATTAGCAACCATCTTTGCAATTATATTCTTTATTTTTCATAAAAGTTTGCCCAATATTTATGTAGATTTAAATGATGCTGCCAATTTTAAAGACAATACAGAGGTGTTAAAAATTGCGTCTAATTTATTATTAGCAGCTGCTTTTTTTCAAATTTCGGATAGTATACAAGTGGTTGTTTTAGGGGCTTTAAGAGGTTTGCAAGACGTAAAAATACCAACTATTTTAACTTTTATTTCTTATTGGGTAGTAGGTTTTCCTGTTTCTTACTTTTTAGGAAAGGAAGATATGTATGGTAGTTTTGGTATTTGGCTAGGATTATTAGCAGGCTTAACAACAGCTTCTATTTTGTTATTTATTAGATTTAATTCCTTAACTTTAAAATTAATAGCAAATAAAGAAAAAACAATTACAATAGTTTAAAAAAGATAATTACAAAAACATGAATTTACCAAAATTTTTACTTGCAGATAACAGCAATTTTCCTGATGATATTTTTGTATTGCATACAGAGTTTCCCAGATTTGTTATCAACCTAAAAGATGACGAAGTAGAATGGTTTGAAGATTTAACCGGAGAAAATGAAGAAGACATTGCTACAGAATTAGCAGATTTGATGGATAAAGCTGGTACTTTTTACGACGAAGAAATGAAACAATACGAATAAAAAAAATCCTCATGCTTAAAAAATATGAGGATTTTTTTTAAAACTTATTTGTTTATTTTTTTTCTTTTGGAATTACAATTCCTAATTTTTTTATAACTAAAGTTGTAATATCAAATTTTTCATCTATATAAGCAAATTGGTTACCAGTTGTAGTTAATACTTGTGTGTAACCATTTTCTTTAGCTACCCAAGAAATAGCATCATTAAGTTTTTTATAAAGAGGTCTCATTAATTCGTCTCTTTTTAAGCCCATTAACGTATTCCCGTTTTTTTGGTATTGTTGAATATTTGCCTCTAATTCATTCAACTCTTTTTGAGTAACTTTTTTTTCAAGTTCTCCCATTTCTTTTTCTTTGGCTTTGTAGGCTTCTAATTTTGCTTTAAAGTCTTCTACTTTAATTACAAAAGAGGAATCTAATTTTGCACCATAATTCTGTACCATTCCTACAACTGTTTTAGCCTCAGGCATATAATTTATAATATAATCGCTATCTATGGTGCCAACTTTTGTTTGTGCAATTGCATTTACACTTAAAAATGCAGTTAATAATAAGGTAATTTTTAGTTTCATAATGTTATTTTGAATCCGCAAAGATATAAAAGAGTAGGGTTTACCAAAATATCAAACACATAAAAAAGTTAAATATCTAATTTCTTTTTTATGGTTAATACAATTTCTTGTAAATCTGTTTTATAATCAAACCATAATGTTGATGCGTCTCTTTTAAACCAAGTTAATTGTCTTTTGGCAAATCTTCGAGTATTTTTTTTAATTTCAGATATGGCAAATTCTTTGGTAAAAGTATCATCAAAAAAAGAAAATAACTCTCTATAACCTACTGTTTGTAGTGCGTTTAAGTTTTTTTGAGGATATAATTTTTTAGCTTCTTCTAATAAACCGTTTGCTATCATTTGGTCCACCCGTTTGTTTATTCTATCGTAAATAATACTTCTATCAGCATTTAAACCCACTTTAATTACATTAAAATTTCTTGGTTTTTTGGGTTTATTTTTAAAAGTAGAGTAGGGTGTGCCAGAACTAACACATACTTCTAATGCTCTTAAAACCCTATGTGGATTTTCTATCTCTATAGTATTATACGTTTCTAAATCTAATTCTTTTAGTTGTTTTTGTAATGTTTCTAAGTCTTCTTTATGTAGTTTTTCTGTCAATTCTTCTCTTATCTTCAAAGGTACTTCAGGGAAATAATCTAAGCCTTTTAAAACAGCATCAACATATAAACCACTACCACCAACCATTATTTGAATGGGATTTTCTTTAAAAAGTTCGTCTAATTTTTTTAGAGCATCTCTTTCAAATTCCCCTACATTATATGTATCAAAAATACTTCTATCTTGTATAAAGTAATGTTTTGCAGCAGCAAGTTCTGCTGGTTCTGGTACAGCAGTTCCAATGCTCATTTCTTTATAAAATTGCCTAGAATCACAAGAAATGATACTTGTATCAAAGGTATTGGCTAACTGAATACTTAAAGCGGTTTTGCCAATCGCTGTAGGACCAACAACAACAAGTAAGGTGTTTTTAGTTTCTTTCATTTTAATTTAAAACACTACCACAATTGTAACAAAAAGTAGCATTTTCTTTATGTGAATCTTTTAAACAAGAAGGACAAGATTGTGTATTATGATCTTTATTGTCACTTTCAGATTTTGTCATTTCAGAACTTACAATTCCTGTAGGTATGGCAATTATAGAATAGCCTAAAATCATAATAACACTTGCAATTAATTGACCAAGTGGTGTTTGTGGAGCAATATCGCCAAAACCAACAGTGGTTAAAGTTACAATTGCCCAATATATACTAACTGGTATATTGGTAAAACCATTTTCTTCACCTTCTATCAAATACATAACAGTACCTAAAATAATACATACAATTACAACAAAAAATAAGAAAACTGCAATTTTAGCTTTACTAGCTCTTAAAGCTACTATTAATCTATTAGAAGCACCTATATAACGACCTAATTTTAAAATTCTAAAAACACGTAACAGCCTTAACGCTCTTAGAGCAACTAAACTATGTGTTCCTACCAGAATAAACGATAAGTATTTTGGGATGGTTGATAAAAAATCTATCACACCATAAAAACTAAAAATGTACTTCAATGGTTTTTTTATAGAAATAATACGCAAAATATACTCTATAGAAAATAAGATGGTAATAATCCATTCGCTTATATTTAAAAAATAATGATACTTTGCATCAAAACTTTTAATACTTTCTAATATTACCACTAATATGCTGGCAATAATGGCAATCAATAAAATAACATCAAATAATTTACCTTCTTTGGTGTCTGCCTCATAAATAACTTCATGAAGTTTCTCTTTCCAAGATGTATTATCGTTTGTTTTTTTCAAAATATAGATATTTTACTACTACAATACTACAAATATTAAATGAATTTAAAAATATTATCAGCTAATTTTCTTAGTATTTATAGGGGTTTGTAAAAATATAATACTAAGATTTTAGTTAATTAAGTCTGGTAAATTACTCTTTATATTTAATAACGATATTATCACGATATAAAAAAAGCCTTACATTTTGTAAGGCTTTCTTGTTAATCTCTATAAATTTTCTCGTATAAATGTTTATAAATATCTTTTATAATTTCTCGTTTCATTTTCATGGTAGGTGTTAAATGGCCCTCATCTATAGACCAAACATTAGGTGTTAGTTCAAAACGTTTAATCTGTTCCCATTTACCGAAATTTTTATTACACTTATCTACTTCTTTTTGAATTCTTTTAATTACAATTTCAGAATTTGCAATTTCTTCGTTAGAAGTACCAATATTTAATTCTTTGTGTTTAATCCAACCTACAATAAACTCGAAATTGGGTTGTATTATTGCTGCTGGCATTTTTTCTCCTTCGCCAACAACCATTACTTGTTCTATAAATAAAGATTGTTTTAAATCGCCTTCTAAAAGTGGTGGTACTACGTATTTACCACCCGAAGTTTTAAACATTTCTTTGGTTCTACCTGTAATTTTTAAGAAACCATCTTTATCAAACTCTCCTTTATCACCTGTATGAAAGTATCCATTTTTTAAAACTGAAGCAGATTTTTCTTCATCTTTATAATAGCCCATCATTACATTTGGTCCTTTTACTAAAATTTCACCATTTTCTGCAATCTTTACGTCTACATCTTTAATTACTTTACCAACAGTACCAACTCTAAAACCATTGTTTCTTTGATCATTTACAGATACAACAGGAGATGTTTCCGTTAATCCATAACCTTCCATAATAGGCATACCAGCAGCCGTAAAAACTTTGGTTAATCTTGGTTGTAATGCTGCACTACCAGAAACCATTAATTTTAGTTGGCCACCCAAAGCAGCTTGCCATTTAGAAAATATTAATTTTTTAGCAATTTTTAATTTTTTCTCATACCACCATCCATTTTCACCATTGGGTTTGTAGTTTAAGCCTAGATTAACCGCCCAAAAGAAAAGTGCTTTTTTAATACCAGATAAGGCTTCTCCTTTTAAAATAATTTTATCGTAAATTTTTTCGTACAAACGTGGTACGGCTGTCATTACGTTTGGTTTTATTTCTTGGGCGTTTTCAGAGAGTTTTTCTATGCTTTCTGCAAAGTATACAGAAACGCCACAATATTGATATAAGTACAATATCATACGTTCAAAAATATGGCAAACTGGTAAAAAACTTAAACCTATATCTTTACCATAATCTAAAGGTACTCTTTCTTTAGAAGCTAAAACATTTGTAACAATGTTTTTATGAGATAACATCACACCTTTTGGTTTTCCTGTTGTGCCAGAAGTATAAATTAAAGTTGCTAAATCTTCTGTCTTTACCGCTTTTTTTCGTGCTTCTAATTCTGTATCTAAAGATGTATCTTCTCCTGCTTTTAAAAGTTCTTTCCACGATTTTTCACTAGCAATATCATCAAAAGTAAAAACACCCTTTAATTTAGTGTTTTTCTTTATTGTATTTACTTTTTCTAATACCTCTATATCAGAAACAAAACAATAAATTGATTCTGAGTGATTTAATACATATTCGTAATCTTCTTTAGAGATAGTTGGATAAATTGGTACATTTTGTGCACCTATTTGCAATACTCCAATGTCGCAAATATTCCATTCTGTTCTGTTTGTACTAGAAATTACAGCAATTTTATCGTTTGCTTTTATGCCCAAACTAAGTAAGCCTCTACTAATTTTATTGGCTTGATCTATATATTCTTGTGTAGAAATACTTTGCCAACCACTGTGGTGTTTTGTGGTAAATGCTTTATTTAAATTATAGGTTTCTAATTGGTAATATGGAAAATCAAATAATCTTTTAATTTCTATGGACATGTGTTTTGTTTTGAGTAACGCAAATTAGGAAATTTACAGCTATTTAACAAATACTTATTTAAAGAGATTTATTATTAACAAATAATTAATTATATAGATTTTTCTTATAGAATAAAGAAATTAATCACTCTCATTATAAATGATAATTTGGGAGAATTATTTTTTTAAAAAGCACATTAGCTTCTTTTAATAAATAAGTTCGCATTATTTGGTTTTGTAAGACTCTAAAATCAACGTTGTCTATTACGACCAATTTATTAAGAAACGTTTACAAATATATGGGTGTGAATACCTATTTTTCGTCTATTAAATACTTACTAAAGCTTTTTCCGTTAATTTTTGTGTATTTAGAGTCTATATCATAGGCTACATTCATGTTAGTAATAATAAAATCTCCAGAAACTTGCATGTATTTTATGTTTAAGTCTTCTTCAAACTTTGTGTTTTTGAATGATACACCATCGTGAAATTTTGTATATTTAAAGGTAGCTGCATCTTTAAATAAAGCGTTGGAAAAACTTATGTTACTGCTAAATTTTGCATATTTAAATGTTGCAATTTCATCGAAAGTAGTGTTTGAAAAACTAGATTTGTCGTCAAATTTAGCGTATTTAAAAGAGGTGTCATCATCAAACATACTTTTAGAAAAATCTGCTTCATTTTCGAAACGAGAGTACTTAAACATGGCTTTTCTTTCGAAATTACAGTTGGTAAAAATAACATCACTTTTAAAACTTGCTGTAAATGTATAGCCAGAGTCTTCATGAGGAATGTAAGCTAAAACATCACCCTTAAATATACAGTTTACAAAAGATATGTTTACATCGATCATTTTTTTAACTTGGTTAGTAGAGTAGTTGTTAGAGCTCCAATTAAACCAACCACTTTTTTTCTTTCTTTCTGGTAATTTATCTAAAGCATCATCCATGTAAGTAAAATCTAAAACACCAACAATGGTAGTGTTTTTATAAGATATAGATTTTCCATTTTTTACATCTTGCATAATATCTGAAGCCTCTATTGTTTTTTGAGCAAAAGAAAAAGTTGTTGAAAGAAATAAACTAAATATTAGTAGTGTAATTTTATGTTTCATTTTATATTGAATTTTGAATTGTTTTATAAAAAGACCACTTAATTTTTTATTTGTGACACTTAATTTATTTTTTTTTAATGAATTAATTTGTCGCTAAGTGTTGTGACGTCCTGAAATAGCGTTACAGAATTAATAATCTAAAGGTAGTGATTTTATATCACTGCCTTTTTTGCTTTTATATTGTTTTCTTTTGACTTTATTTTGTTGATGCATTTGATTTGGTGT